>NZ_JBHSIV010000025.1:0-96931 GCF_042653685.1 Actinomycetospora atypica
CGAGCACGTCACCGCCATCTTCGACCACCCCGACGACGACCCCGACAGCCCCGACCCCAGCGGCGGCCCGGACGGTCCTGACCTCGACCACCCCGACCTCGACGGCCCGGACGACGACGGCCCGGATGACGACGGTCCCGACAGCGGCCCGGGGGACAACGGCCCGGACAGCGGCCCGGGTAACGACGGCCCCGACAGCGGCCCGGACGACAATGGCCCGGACGACAGCGGCCCAGACGACTGCCACAGCCGCGACGCGGACAGCGGCGGTGTCGAGGACGACGACCACGGCGAGCCTGATGTCGGGCCGGACGGCTCGGCGGGTTCCGGTGGCGCGCCGGTCGTGGCGTTCCGGCCGCGCACCGTGCTGCGCCTGGAACTAGGCACCCTGCTCGGCCTCGACCGCCGCCCCGGCGAGATCCCCGGCCTCGGACCGATCATGAACTCCGCCGCGGTCGCCATGGCCTGGGCCCGCACCCACTGCCGGTTCCGCATCACCCTCTACGACGACGACGGCCACCTCGACCACGTCCTCTCCGTCCGACCCCCCGCCACCGGACCACCCCCGGTAGGCGGCCGACGCCGCCACCACATCGTCGAGCTCACCGCCCACACCCACGAACTCGACGCCCTCGCCGCCGACGGCCAGATCGTCCCGTCCAGGCCGGCCCGCGAACTGCTGCGCCGGGTCCTGCGCGCCCTCGCAAAGGAGCGGGCTCGGCCCGCCGAGGAGCACCCATCCCGCACCCACGCCGAAGCCGACCACCGGTTCCCGTCGACCCGGCTCCGCGACTGGGTCACCGCCCGCGACCGCACCTGCCGCGCCCCCGGCTGCTCACTCGACGCCACCCGCTGCGACACCGACCACACCCTCGCCGTCACCGACCACGGCCACACCCACGCCGAGAACCTCGGCCCCCTGTGCCGCCGCGACCACCGCTTCAAGCACGACCCCGACACCGGCTGGACCGTGCACCAGACCCGCCCCGGACGCTTCGAGTGGACCTCCCCCACCGGCCGGACCCACATCCGAGAGCCCGAGCGCTACCGACCCCTCGGCGACCCCATCGCGCGCACCGGGCCCCCACCCGCCCTCGACGAGCACCAACCCCGACGCGGCCGCCCCGGTGAGCCCCGCCCCAACAAACACGGCATCGCCACCTGGGCCTCCCTCGACACCGCCTCCTACCTGCGCCACCGCGCCGCCACCCTCGCCGGCCAGACCGACGGACCGCCCTTCTGACGTCGTCGGTCGACCGGGCAGTGACGACCTCGTCGCGGCGCCCGGGGCCGAGCCGGCGGCATGATGGGCGGGTGACCTCCCGGATCCTGGACCGCGCCGACCTGGACTTCCTGCTCCACGACTGGCTCCGCGTGGGCGAACTCCTGACCCGCGAGCCCTTCGCCGAGCACGACCGCGACACCATCGACGCCGTCCTCGACCTCGCCGAGGAGATCGCCACCGAGCGGTTCGCCCCGCACAACCGGGCCGCCGACGAGGCCGAGCCGCACCTCGAGGACGGGAAGGTCGTCCTCGTCGACGGCGTCCGCGAGGCCGTCACGGCCTTCGCCGAGGCCGGGTTCATCGCCGCCGCGGTGCCCGCCGACCACGGCGGCACCGGCCTGCCCTTCACGGTCGCCCGCGCCGCGCTCGCCTGGTTCCAGGCCGCGAACATCGGGACCGCGAGCTACCCCTTCCTGACGACGGCCGCGGTCAACCTGCTCCTGGCGCACGGCACGCCGGAGCAGGTCGAGACCTGGGTGCCGCCGATGCTCGACGGCCGCGCCTCGGGGACGATGTGCCTGTCCGAGCCGCAGGCCGGCTCGTCGCTCGCCGACATCACCACGCGCGCCGAGCCCGCCGACGACGGCTCCTACCGCATCACCGGCACCAAGATGTGGATCTCCGGCGGCGAGCACGAGCTGACGCCGAACATCATCCACCTGGTGCTCGCCAAGATCCCCGGCGGACCGGCCGGTGTGAAGGGCATCAGCCTCTTCGCCGTCCCCCGGTACCTCGCCGACGGCAGCCACAACGACGTCGCCCTCGCGGGGCTCAACCACAAGATGGGCTACCGCGGCACCGTCAACACGCTGCTCAACTTCGGCGAGAAGGGCGACGGCGCGGTCGGCTGGCTCGTCGGCGGGGAGCACCGCGGCCTCGCGGCCATGTTCCACATGATGAACGAGGCGCGCGTGGGCGTCGGGATCGGCGCGGCCGCGCTCGGCGTCACCGGCTACCTGCACTCGCTCGAGTACGCCGGCACCCGCACCCAGGGACGGGCGGTGGGCGGGCGGGACGTCACCTCCCCGATGGTCGCGATCTCCCAGCACTCCGACGTGAAGCGGATGCTGCTCGCCCAGAAGTCCTACGCCGAGGCGGGCATGGCGCTCGGGCTCTACTGCTCACGGCTCGTCGACGAGAAGGACACGGCCCCCGACGACGACGCCCGCGCGCGGGCGGCCCTGCTGCTCGACGTGCTGACGCCGATCGCGAAGAGCTGGCCCTCGCAGTGGTGCCTCACCGCGAACGACCTCGCGATCCAGGTGCTCGGCGGGTCGGGCTACACCCGCGACTTCCCGGTCGAGCAGTTCTACCGCGACAACCGGCTCAACCCGATCCACGAGGGCACCCACGGGATCCAGGCGATCGACCTGCTCGGGCGCAAGGCCGTCATGCGCGACGGCGCCGGGCTCGACCTCCTGCTCACCACGATCCGCGAGACCACCGCCCGGGCCGGCGAGCACGGCGAGTACGCCGCCGCCCTCGAGGCCGCGCTGGGCCGGATCGAGAAGACCACCGCCACCCTGCACGGCGCCGGCGACCCCGACGTCACCCTCGCGAACGCGAGCGTCTACCTGGAGGCCGTCGGCCACGTCGTCGTGGCGTGGATATGGCTCGAGCAGCTCCTGGCGCTGGGCGACCGGAGCGACCGGTTCGCCGAGGGCAAGCGCGCCGCGGCGCGGTACTTCTTCCGCTTCGAGCTCCCGCGGACCGGGCCGCAGTTCGACCTGCTCGACTCGCTCGACACCACCACCCTCGACTGGACGGCCGGCTGAGCCCGCGTCACGCCGCGGTGGTCTCGAGGAGCCACCGGGCGTAGGCGTCCTCGGGCGCGGTGGCGACGACCCGGCGCAGCTGCGCCTCGGCCCGCCGTCGCTGCGCCGACCCGAGGTAGGCCTGGGCGAGGAGCAGGCGGACCGACGTCGCCGCCGGGTCGTGCTCGACGATGCGCTCGAGCATCCGGGCGGCCTCGCTCCACTCCCCCAGGTCGCCGTGGTGGGTCGCGCGGTCCCAGAGCTCGCCGACGTCGGCGGCGTCGAGGTCCGTTCGCGGCGGCAGGGGGACCGGGGTCGCCGCGACGACCGCCGCGGCGAGGTCCCGTGCTCCCGCGAGCACACCGGCCTCGGCCGTGGGGTCCCCGGCCGCGCCCACGACGACCGTCGGGACGACGACCGCCCCGAGGCGCGTCAGCAGCGGCCGCACCGCACGGACGCCGCCACCCCCGGCCGTCGTCGCCGCCACGAGCAGCGGCACCCCGTCGAGGGTCCCGGGCTCCAGCGTGTCGAGGAAGGTCCGGAGGAGCCCCGACCCGCCCGAGTCGGGCGTGACGGCGACGATCGCGTCGGCACGCTCGACCACGTCGACGAGCAGGGCCGGCGACGTCCCGGTGACCAGCGCCGTGGCGAGGTGGTCGACGTGCTCGCGCAGGGCCAGCCACTCGACGTGCACCGGCCCGTCGTGGCGCAGGAGGTCGGCGGCCACCCCGACGATCCGCTCGCCGGCCATCCGGGCCGGCAGGCTCGCGGTGGTCGCGGACCGGTCGGGGCCGGCGTCGACGACGAGCAGGGTGCGCACGGCCGCGGCCACCACGACGTCGCGGCGGCGGGGCAACGCCGGCGCGCTCACGTCCGCACCCGGGCGGTCTGCACCACGACATCACCGAGGTCGTCGAAGTCGAGCTCCGCCGTGCACCAGTACTGCAACCGTGCTGCCTCGTCCCGCGAGTACGGGCCGAAGCTGTCCATCGACCCCGTCCGTGGGTCGGTGAGGACCACCAACCACGAATCGTCCACCTGCGTCACCTGCGTGTCTCCCGTAACTCCCGTACTGCCCGACGCGCCGGATATCGCCGCCCGACGGCCGTCCGTGAGCCGCGTGACGCCGAAGGATCAGATCGAGTAGTGCGCAATCGAGCCCTCGGCGTGTCGGACCGCGTCATAACCCACACGGCCTAGGGTCCTCGGGTTCGCCCCGGCCCACGCCCGCGTGTCCGCGCCGGGACACGGACATGCACTCACACCGGGCAGGGCCATCCGGGCGCGATGTCAACCATCATTGACACCGCCCTCGTGTCAGCCTAGGTTGACGGCATGGCTGATGCGGTGGCAGTGGCGACGTCGGCGTCCTCGACGGACCCCGCAGTCGGACTGGCGGCGGTCGCGTCGCTCCGGACGCTCACCGACTCCCTCGAGGAGCTGCAGGTGGGGCGGGCCCGACGGCTGGGCTGGCCGTGGCAGCAGATCGCCGACGCCCTCGGCGTCAGCCGGCAGGCGGTGCACAAGAAGCACCGCGGATCGACCTGAGGAGGTCCCGTGTTCGAACGGTTCACCCGGCCCGCCCGCACCGTCGTGGTGCTGGCCCAGGAGCACGCCCGCATGCTCGGCGCGACGGAGGTCGAGTCGGCGCACGTGCTGATCGGCGTCCGGGAGACCGAGGGGGCGGGCGCACGACTGCTCGCCGCGCACGGGATCACCGCCGACGACGTCCGCACCGCGGTCCGGACGGCCGACGCCGCGTCCCGGCTGCCCGATGCCGAGGCCCTCGCCGGCCTCGGGATCGACCTCGACGAGATCCGGCGCCGGGTCGAGGAGACGTTCGGGCCCGGAGCCCTGGAGGGCACCCGCGCCGCCGCCCGTCGGGCCCGCCGCCGGGCATGGGGGCACCTGCGGTTCGCCCCCGGGGCGAAGACGACCCTCGAACTCGCCCTGCGCGAGGCGGTCCGTCGCGGGGACGGCTACATCGGGACCGAGCACGTGCTGCTCGGCCTCCTCCACCCGCAGAGCGGGACCGCCGCGGAGTTCCTGCGGGCCCGCGGAATGACGCTCGAGGACGCGCGGGCCGAGCTCGACGACCCGGGCCGCGCCGCGGGCTGACGTGTGCGTGGGCTCATGCCAGTGGCGGCACGGGCATCGCGCGCAGGTCGTGCAGGACGGCCTCCCGGTCGGCGGGTGCCGCGTCCCCGCCGGAGCGGCGGACGACGCCGAGCAGCACGACCCCGAGCGGATGGTCGACGTAGCGGTGGGCGTTCCACTCCTGGCGGCCGTCGGCCCGGACGGAGAACTCGACCACGGTGCCGCCCGAGCCGTCGTCGTCGACCTCGTGGTGACCGACGTCGGCCGGTCCCCGCTCGATCGCGTCGAGCAGGGCGGCGACCCTGGACCCGGAGCCGGGCGACCGGGTGTCGACCTCGACCACCACCATCGCACCGGACGCCTCGACACTCTGCCCGGCCGGGACGTACTCGGCCCGGTGGTGGCCGGGCACCGGGTTCGACCGCCACGCGAGCTCGTGGTCGAGACCGGCGACGGCGAGGCGCTCCGGCCACACCGGGACGATCTCGGCCAGCCGCGACCCAGCCCGGTCGACCTCCAGCAGGTCCCCGCGGCGCTCGAGGCGCGAGCCCCGGAAACGCCGCGCGACGGTGCCGTAGGGCTGGGCGAGCAGCCACGCGTCGGGCTCGTCGACCGTCCCGACCTCGACCAGCACCGCGTCGCTGCGCTCGCCGTCGACCGTGGCGTACCCGTCCCACGCGATCGCGTAGGCCGTGGCGGGCGTCGTCGGCCCGACGCTCGCCCGGGCCTGCTCGAGGCCCTCCGCGAGGTCGGGCCCGAAGCGCGTGTGCTGCAGGGTCCGGTCCCGCGGCCCGGGCCGGTCGTCGAGCAGCATGAGGTGCGGCGCGAACGGTCCGCTCCCACGCTGGAGGCCGTCCACGCTGTCGGCGACGATCCACTCCACCAGCGTCGCCACCCGCTCCGGGAGCGTCACGAGGCGCCCCCGGCCGTCCGCTGCTCGCTCACCTCGTGCTCCATGCGGAGAGCATGCCCGGCGCTCGGAGGAGTTCGCGTACCCCCGACGAACGACCGCGGCCGCGCCGCCGTGCGACGCGGCCCCGGGTGGGTCAGCGAGCCTCGACCTCGCGCGGCATGTCGATCGTCTCCGGCGCGACGCGAGGGGTGGGCACCGGCAGCGCCGGGACCTCGCGGCGGTAGCGCGCGACCTTCTCGACCTTGCGCGGCGGGCGGTCGTTCGCGACGAGGACCGCGATCCACGGCAGGGGCACCGACGCGACGACGACGACCGCGGCGGCGATGCTCCACCCGAAGCCGAGGGCGAGGACGCCGGCGATGACCAGGCACGGGATACGCATGGCCATGATCAGCGAGTAGCGACGCTGGCGGGCCGCGAACTCCTCGGCGGGCGAGATCGGGGCTCCGGTGATCAGGACGGGGGTCTGCTGCCGACGCACGTCGGGCTCCTCTCCGGGCGCCGTTGCCCGGTGACGATGGTGCGGACCGAGGTGGTAACGGCCCGTACCAGCATCAACACCGACACCCCGGACGACCATCCGCCCCTGGCCTCCACCGGCCGGTGTCACCGGTCACGGGGAGGTCACCGCATCCCGTCGATCAGGGCCCGCGCCGCCCGCCGGGCCCGCTCGGGGGTCGGCTCGTCGGTGACCCGGTCGGTCGTCAGGAACCCGTCGGCGTCGAGCGTGGCGTACCCGTGGGCGAGGACCACCACCTGCTCGGTGAGCCGGAGCGCCGCCTCCCCCGCGATCTCGCCCGCCGGGTCGAGGAACAGCGCCATGAGCCCGCGCCCCGCCTCGGCGAGCTCCCGGTCGCGGACCGCCCGCAGGGCCGGCGAGAAGATCACGTCGAACCCGACGCGACGCTCGGCGACGACCGCGGCGTAGGCGCCGGCGGCCGCGGCCAGCCGGTCCCGGGGGTCGGGCCCGGCCGCCTCCACGGCCTCGCCGACCGCCACCGCCAGCAGCCGGGCGGCCCGGGCGGCGACCGCGGCGAGGAAGCCGTCGCGGTCGGTGAAGTGGCGGTAGGGCGCGGCCGTGCTCACCCCGACCCGCCGCGCCACCTCGGCCACCGAGAACCCCGCCGAGCCCGCCGCCGCCAGCTGCTCGAGACCGGCGTCGACCAGCGCGGACGGCAGGTCCCCGTGGTGGTAGCGACCCCGCTGCCGCGGCCCTCCCGGCATGCCCACCCCCGATGTGAGAAGGCTGATACTCTAGCGAGTGACAGCCCTATCACATAGGAGGACACCCATGGACGCACCCGTCGTCGTGATCACCGGCGCCAGCAGCGGGATCGGCGAGGCCACCGCGCACGAGCTCGCCGGTCGCGGCGCCCGTCTGGTCCTCGGGGCCCGTCGGGCCGACCGGCTCGAGGCCGTCGCGGCCGCCACCGGCGCCGTCGCGACGGTGACCGACGTGCGTCGTCGGGACGACGTCGCCGCTCTGGTTGACCTCGCTCTCGAGACCCACGGGCGCCTCGACGTCCTGGTCAACAACGCCGGGGTCGCCCGCACGGGCCCGCTGGACGGCCAGACCGTGGACGAGTGGGACGAGATGATCGACGTCAACCTCCGCGGGGTCCTGCACGGGGTCGCCGCCGCGCTGCCGGTCTTCCGGCGCCAGGGGTCGGGGCACGTGGTCACCGTCGTCTCCACCTCCGGGCTGAAGATCGTGCCGGAGCAGGTGGTCTACGCCGCGACGAAGAACGCGGTCCGGACCTTCTGCGAGGGGCTGCGCCAGGAGGCGGGCGCCCACCTGCGGGTCACCGCCGTCTCCCCCGGGTTCACCGCGACCGAGCTGGTCGACTCCGTGCCCGACCCGGAGGTGCGGGCACGGTTCCAGGCGCAGATGGCCGAGCTCGCCATGCCGCCCGACGCCGTCGCGCGCGCGATCGCCTACGCGATCGAGCAGCCGCCGGGGGTGGACGTCGGGGAGATCGTCGTGCGCCCGACCGCGCAGGCCTGAAACCGACGACCTCGGCTCACGGCGGGTTCGCGGATTCGGGCGCACCATGGAGGCATGGACGAGGACCGCACCGACCGGCCGGCCGACCCGCCCCGGGTGCGGGCGGGTCACGACGAACGCGCGGCCGCCATGCAGGCGCTCGACGGCCACCTCGAGGCCGGGCGCCTCGACGTGGCGGAGTACGGCACCCGCTCCGACCGCGCCGCCGCGGCCGTCTACCGCGACGAGCTCGACGCCCTGTTCACCGACCTCCCGCAGCCCCACGCGACGACGCCGTCGACCGACGTCCGCCGGGTCGACCCGCAGCTGCCGGCGCACCGCGGGCAGCGCCAGCTCGCCCTCGTGCTGCCGATCATGCTCGGCATCGGGCTCGTCCTGCTCACGGTGTTCGGCAACCCGGCGGGCTTCATGCTCTTCCCGCTGATCTTCCTGCTCGTCGGCCGCTTCGGGCCCCCGCGGCGGCACTTCTGACCTAGGGTCGCGCGGCATGGAGCTCCACACCGTCGTGGACGGGATGTCCTTCACCGAGTGCCCGCGCTGGCACGACGACCGCCTCTGGTTCGTCGACTTCTACACCCACGCCGTGTACTCGGCCCGGGAGGACGGGTCGGACCTGCGGACCGAGCTCGAGGTCCCGGCCCAGCCCTCCGGCATCGGCTGGCTCCCCGACGGACGGCTGATCGCGGTGTCGGCCCTCGACAAGCGCATCCTCCGCCGCGAGGACGACGGCACCGTCGTCACGCACGCCGATCTGTCCGAGCACGCCCCGGCCCAGCTCAACGACATGATCGTCGACTCCGCCACCGGGCGGGCCTGGGTCGGCAACTTCGGCTTCGACCTGATGGCGGGCGACCCGGTGGGGCCCACGCCCCTGCACCGGGTCGACCCCGACGGGTCGGTGCACGACGCCGCCCCCGACCTCTGGTTCCCCAACGGCAGCGTCCTGTCCGGCGGCGTGCTGCTGGTCGACGAGACGTTCGGCAACCGGGTGTCCGCGTTCGACGTGCACGACGACGGGACGCTCGGCGACCGCCGCGACTGGGCGACGTTCGGGTCGCTGCCCACCTCCTCGGAGCTGAACACGGTGCTCGGCGGCGAGCTCGCGGTGGCCCCCGACGGCTGCTCGGTCCTCGACGCCGAGGGCTGCCTGTGGATCGCCGACGCCCTGGGCAACCGGGCGATCCGGGTGCGCGAGGGCGGCGAGATCGTCGACGCCGTCGAGCCCGGCACCGGCGTCTACGCCTGCGGGCTCGGCGGCTCCGACGGTCGCACCCTCTACCTGTGCACGGCCCCGGACTTCCTCGCGCACAACCGCCGCGACACCCGCGAGGCCGCGATCATGGCGACGACGGTGTCGGTCCCCATGGCCGGCTGAGGATCAGCCGCGGGAGGCCGGCACCGGATCGGCACCCTCGAAACCCTCGAGGGCGGCGATCTTCGTCAGGACGCTGAGCCGGTCCGGGCGCGGGACCGAGGGATCGAGTTGCTGGTAGACGTTCAGGACGTTCTGGGCGAGGCGGCCGGCCTCGGGGAGGTCCGCCCATTTCCCGAGGTCGATCGAGGCGATGGCGTCGTCGACGTCGAGGCCGTCCTCGTACCGCCTGCGGGCCTCGTCCGTCACGTAGACGAGGTACTCCCGCATGACGCTCACCTCGGACTTGCCGCTGACCGGGCCATGGCCGGGCACGATCGTCACGACGTCCATGTCGAGGATGAGGTCGAGCGCCGCGACCCACCGGTCGATGGGGCCGGCCCAGGCGATGGGCGTTCCGCCGACGAACATGACGTCCCCGGCGTAGAGCAACCTCGCGTCCGGGACGAGCACGAGGGCGTCGCCCGGCGTGTGTGCGGGTCCCACCTGGATGAGCCGGACCTCGCGTCCCCCGACGTCGATGCTCTCCTCCCCCTCAAAGGTGCGGTCGGGCCCGGTCGCGGTGATGCCCTCGAGGTCGAAGGGCCCGAAGACGTGCCGGGCGAAGTCCCCCAGCGTCCCGGGGGCGTGCTTGACGCTCGCGACGGCGTCGGCCGCCTCCTGGGTCATCAACGCGGCGGCGGCGGCGGTCGCCAGGATCTCCACGTCCCGCCTGGCCAGGAGCTGGTTGCCGAAGGTGTGATCGGGGTCGGAGTGGGTGTTGACGAGGGTCCGCACGGGGTGGTGGTCGGTGACCGGGCGGACACCTTCGAGCATCTCGCGGGTGAGCGCGAGGTCGAAGAGCGTGTCGACCATCAGCGACACACCGCTGCCGGTGACGAGGCCGGAGTTGCTCCAGCCCCAGCTGCCGTCGGGCTGCAGCCACGCGTGGCAGCCGTCGCCGAGATCGTGCAGGCCTCGTCGGTAGTCGAGGGTGCTCATCGTGCGGACCTCCCGGTGTCGTTGGTCGGACGGGTCATGCGAGAGCCTCGCCGTCGGCGTCGAGGACCTCGATCGCGGCGAGCGGGCAGGCTTCCTGGGCGGCGATCGCAGCCGGCAGGCGATCGGGTGCGGGGTGCTCGTCGAGCACCGTGACCCAGCCGCCGTCGGTGGCCCCGAAGATGTCAGGGGCCGCTCCCCGGCACGCTCCCGTCCCCGCGCAGTACTCCTGGTGGACGACCACGACGGGTCCCGCGGTGCTCACAGGATCACGGGCCGGTGCTGCCACACCCGCGCGACCGAATTGGATGACCGACGGACGGCCCGAGCCTCGCCGGCCCGGATGTCGGGGTAGCTGCGCAGCACGTGCTCGAACACGACCTGTCCCTCGAGACGGGCGAGCGGGGCACCGACACAGAAGTGCACCCCGTGGTAGAAGGCGAGGTGTTTGTTGTCCTCGCGGGGCACGACGAACTCGTCGGGCCGCTCGAAGCGCCGCGGGTCCCGGTTCGCCGTCGCCGGACTGGGGAACAGCAGCGTGCCGGCCGGGAGGACGCGCTCGCCGAGCTGGACCTCGGTGGTGGTCTTGCGGATCGTGAGGTGCAGCGGCGGGTCGATGCGCAGCATCTCCTCGACCGCGTCGGGCAGCAGGGCCGGGTCGGCGAGGAGCCGACGGTGCACGTCGGGGTTCTCGAAGAGCAGTGTGAGCCCGCTCCCGATGAGGCCGGTGGTGGTCTCGTTGCCGGCGACGAGCAGCAGCGCGATCTGGGCCAGCAGCTCGACGTCCGAGAGCTCGTCCCCCGCGACCGTCTCGGTCTGGACCAGCGTCGTGACGAGGTCGTCCCGCGGGTCGACCCGACGGGCGGCCACGAGCTCGCCGAGGTAGTCGAAGAGCTCCAACGTCGTCGTGATCGCCTCGTCGCGGCGTGACCCCTGGACCACCGGGTCGAAGGTCGACGCGTAGGCGTACGACCACTCGCGGAACCGGGGTCGCATCTCGTCGGGGACCCCGAGGATCGCCGCGATCACGGCGACGGGCACGTCGGCGGCGAAGCCCGGCATGATGTCGAACTCGGTGTCCCGCGGGTAGCGCTCGATCAGTTCTGCGGTCACCCGTTCCACCAGCGGCCGCCAGCGGGCCACGCCGTGGGCGGTGAAGGCATGGCGGAACGTCGAGCGGATCCGGGTGTGGGCGGGCGGATCGGCGAACATGAACAACCGCGACGCGGCGTCGATGTAGCGAACGTGCTCGGGATCGGACGGGTCGTGGATACCGGGCGCCGAGTCGAAGAACAGATCACTGGAGAAGACCTTCGGGTCGGCCCCGATCCGGCGGACGTCGGCGTAGCGGGTGACGAGGTAGGCCTGCAGCAGGTCGGACCAGTGGATGCCGTCACCCGACTCGCGCAGCTCCGCGTAGATCGGATACGGGTCCTCGACCTGGCCGCCGAACAGGTCGCCCAGGAGTTGCGCCGGGCGATCGGTGGTGGCTGGGGGGATCGTCGTCATCGGGTTCTCCGTCTCAGTACCCGGTCCGCAGCAGGACCGGCGCGGGCGAGGGGCAGACGAGCTGGCGGGTGCCGCCGAGGACCGGCGACCGCAGCGACACCACGTCTCCGGCCTCCAGCCATCCGGTGAAGGCGGCGGGGTCGTCGGTGTCGAGGTGCTCGAGCAGGCAGCCGCCGGGCACGGTGCCGGAGGCGATCACGTCCCCGGGCCGCAGCTCGGTCCCGCGGGAGACGAACGCGAGGAGCTCCCCGAAGCTCCAGTCTGCGAGGGCGAGGGAGCCACGGGCGATCTCGCGGTCGTTGACGTGCGCCGTGACCTCGACGTCGAGGCGGCCCTCGCGGCGGTACGGCTCCAGCTCGTCGGCCGTCACGAGCGCCGGCCCGAGCGTGATGGCGCTGTCCTTCGACTTGCCCATCCCGATGCCCTGGGCCATGTCGCGCATCTGGTGGTCGCGGGCGGTCCAGTCGTTGAAGAAGGTGTAACCGGCGATGTGGGTCTCGGCGTCCTCGGGACGGAGGTCTCGCCCCGGGCGACCGATCACGGCGGCGACCTCCAGCTCGAAGTCGAACCACTGCGATCCCGGGGCGATCGGCACGTCGTCGTGCGGGCCGAGCACGGCGGCCGGGTTCCCGAAGTAGAACGCCGGCGTCTGGGACCAGGCCGGGTGGAGCTCCTCCGTACGCCCGAGCGCGCGGTAGCACCCGCGGAGGTGCTCGAGGAAGCACAGTCCGTCCCGGACCGACGGAGGGGTCGGAATCGGGGCGAGCAGCCGGACCTCGTCGAGCCTCCGCATCTCCGTCGGGTTCGCTCGGGCGCTCGCACCGGCCTCGGCCAGACGCTCACCGCCGTCGCCCAACAGCGACAGCAGCGTCACCTCACGGTCGAGCCCGGACACGACCTCACCGTCGAGCAACCCCAATCGGGCACCGGAACCGGCGTCGTAGGTCACCCAGTGCATCGCCACTCCTCGTCCGCTCAACCTGTACTTGAGTACAAGTTCGTCGAAGTCGACCGTAGTGCGCCGGGTCACACCGAAGCAATACTCGAGTACAACTTCGCGTCGGAGGCTGTGCTGTACTGATCACGATGGACGTCAACGCCGCCAGGGCCGTGCCGGTCGAGCAGCCGGAGCCGAGCAGGCGCACGCGCAAGCGTGACGAGCGCCGGGACCGCGTCTACGCCGCCGCGGTCGCCCTGTTCGTGGAGCAGGGCTACGAGGAAACGTCGATGGACGACGTCGCCGCCCGCTCCGGTCTCTCGCGAACGACGGTGTTCAATCACTTCCCCCGGAAGGCGGCCTTCCTCGAGGAGTGGAGTCGGCGACGCCGCCAACGTGCCGCGCGGTCCTTCGACATGCCCGACGCGTCCGATCGCCCGCTGCGCGAGCTCCTCGGCGGGTACTTCGCCTCGCTGGCGGCCCTCAACGCCGAGACGCGGGTCGAGACCAAGGCCCTGATGGGCATCTCGCTGCAGCAGAGTGACGCGTTGCTCGGCCACACGCTGGGCAGCGACCTCGCCGACCTGGTCGCCGCGTCCGGGGCCCGGCTGCGCCCGTCCGCCGACGCTCGGCAGATCGGCCGGTTGCTCGCTCTCGGCTACTACTCCGCGGTGGTCCGGTGGATCCACGTGGAGCCCGCGCCGTTCGACCTCGGTGACGAGCTCTCGAACCTCGTCGAGACGGTGCTGTCCGGCGCCCTCACGGACTGAGGGCGCCGGACTGCGTCAGCGCTTGACCGGCTTCTTGGGCAGGTAGAGGTCGGTCAGGGTGCCCTCGAACGCCTCGGCCGCCATACCCACCGTCTCCGACAGGGTCGGGTGCGGGTGGATCGTCAGCCCGATGTCGGCCGCGTCGGCCCCGAGCTCGATGGCCAGGGCGGCCTCGGTGATGAGGTCGCCCGCCGCCGGCCCGACGATGCCCGCGCCGATGATGCGGTCGGTCTCGGTGTCGAACAGCAGCTTGGTCGACCCCTCCGAGCGGCCCAGCGAGAGCGAGCGGCCCGACGCGGCCCACGGGAAGGTGCCCGACCCGTAGGACAGGCCCTGCGCCTTCGCCTCGTTCTCGGTGACGCCGACCCACGCGACCTCGGGGTCGGTGTAGGCCACCGACGGGATGACCCGCGCGTCGAACGCGCTGTTCTTCCCGGCCACCACCTCGGCGGCCACCTTGCCCTCGTGCACGGCCTTGTGGGCGAGCATCGGCTGCCCGACGACGTCGCCGATCGCGAACACGTGCTCCACGTTCGTCCGCTGCTGGTTGTCGACCTCGACGAACCCGCGGTCGGTGACGGCCACCCCGGCGGCGTCGAGCCCGAGGACCTTGCCGTTGGGCGTCCGGCCCACGGCGACGAGCACGGCGTCGAACGTGTCGGACTCCGGGGCCTTCGCACCGTCGAACGACACCTTCAGGCCGTCGTCGGTCGCCTCGACGTTCGTGCACTTGGTCGAGAGGTAGATGTTCTCGTAACGCGCGCCGATGTGCTTGGCCAGCGGCTTGACGAGGTCCTTGTCGGCGCCCGGGATGATCTGGTCCATCAGCTCGACGACCGTGATCCGCGACCCGAGCTCGGCGTAGACCGTCGCCATCTCCAGCCCGATGATCCCGCCGCCGAGCACCAGCAGCCGCGCCGGGACCTCGGCGAGCTCGAGCGCGGAGGTGGAGTCGAGCACCCGCGGGTCGTCGTGCGGGACGAACGGCAGGCGCACCGGCTCCGAGCCGGCCGCGACGATGGCGTGGTCGAACCCGATCGTCGTCGTCGACCCGTCGGCCGTGGTGACCTCCACCCGGTGCGGCGAGACGAAGCGGCCGGTCCCCTGCACCGTCGTCACCTTGCGCTGCTTCGCGAGGCCGGCGAGGCCCCCGACGAGCTTGGTGACCACCGAGTCCTTCCACGACCGGAGCTCGTCCAGATCGATCGTCGGTTCTCCGAAACGGATGCCGTGCTCGGCCATCTCCTTGGTCTCGCTGATGACCTTCGCGGCGTGCAGGAGGGCCTTCGACGGGATGCACCCGACGTTGAGGCAGACCCCGCCGAGGGTGTCGCGGGCGTCGACCACCAGCGTCTCGACGCCGAGGTCGGCCGCCCGGAACGCGGCGGTGTACCCGCCGGGTCCGGCGCCGAGCACGAGCAGCCCGACGTGGCGGTCCTCGGGACCGTCGGCGGCCGGCGTCGGGGACCCGGCGCCCGGGGCGGCGGTGGCCGGGGCGTTCGGATGCGTCGACGCCGCGGGCTTGTCGACCTGCGTCGAGACCTTCTTCGTCGGCTGCGGGGTGCTGGTCGGCTCGTCGGACGACGACGGGGTCAGGACGAGGATCGGGGTCCCCTGCGAGATCCGGTCGCCGACCGCGACCCGCAGCTCGGTGACGGTGCCGGCCGTCTCGGCGGGGATGTCCATCGTGGCCTTGTCGGACTCGATGGTCAGCAGCGGCTCGTCGAGCGAGACCTCGCTGCCCGCGGTCACGTGGATCTCGATGACGGGGACGTCGGAGAAGTCGCCGATGTCGGGGACCTCGACGACGACGGGGTCGGCCACGAGGGGTCCTTTCAGGAGGTCGGTGAGGGGGTGGCCTACGGCCCTGTGAGCACTCATCCGTGTCCAGGCACGGACTAGTGCTCACGGGCGCGAAGCGCACCCCTACAGCAGCAGACGACGCTCGTCGCCCATGGTGTGTGCGACGTGCCGGGTGAAGCGGGCGGCCATGGCCCCGTCGATCACGCGGTGGTCGTAGGAGAAGCAGAGCGGCAGCAGGGTGCGGGGCTCGAACTCCGAGCCGTTCCACACCGGCGACACCTTCGACCGGACGACACCGAGGATCGCGACCTCGGGGGCGTTGACGATCGGGGTGAACGCCGTGCCGCCGATCCCGCCGAGCGAGGAGATCGTGAAGGTGCCCCCGCGCATGTCGTCGGCGGTCAGCTTGCCGTCGCGGGCGCGGGCGGAGACCTCGCCGAGCTCCTTGGACAGGTCGACGAGGCCCTTGCGGTCGACGTCGCGGATCACCGGCACCACGAGGCCGCCGGGCGTGTCGACCGCGACGCCGATGTGGTAGTAGCGCTTCAGGATCAGCGCGTCCTTCTCCGGGGTGAGCGAGGCGTTCACCGTCGGGAAGGCCTTGAGCGCCGACACCGACGCCTTCATGAGGAACGCCAGCAACGTGACCCGGTAGCCCTCCGCCTTCGCGGCGGTGTCGAGCTCCTTGCGGTAGCGGTCGGTGTCGGTGATGTCGGCGTCGTCGTTGTGCGTGACGTGCGGGACGTTCAGCCACGAGCGGTGCAGGAACGGCCCGGAGATGCGGGTGATCCGCGAGAGCGGCTGGGTCTCGACCGGCCCGAACACCGAGAAGTCCTGGGCGGGGATCTCGGGGATCCCCGAGCCCTGGGCGGCGGGTGCCGGCGCGGCGGCGGGCGCGGACGCCCCGTCTCCCCCGCGCACGAAGGAGAGCAGGTCCTCCTTGGTGATCCGCCCCTTCGGGCCGCTGGCGGTGATCTGCGCGAGGTCGATGCCGAACTCCCGCGCGAGCTTGCGCACGCTCGGGCCGGCGTGGCCCGGCAGTTCCGACGCGGGTGCCGACGACGAGGCCGGTCCCGACGACGAGGCGGGCGCGGAGGATCCGTTCGAGGGCCGCTCGGTCTCGGGCTCCTGCTGGGTCACCTCGGCGTCGGCGGTCGCCCGGGCGTCGGCGGGCGTCGAGGCGCCGGCGGCGTCCTCGCTGGGCTCACCGGCGGCGTCGTCGATCACCGCGACGACGGTGCCCTCGCTGACGGGGTCGCCGATCGACACCAGCACCTCGGTGACGCGCCCGGCGTGCGAGGACGGCACGTCCATCGTCGCCTTGTCGGACTCGAGGGTGAGCAGCGGATCGTCGACGGCGATGACGTCGCCGGGCGACACGTGGATCTCGATGATCGGGACGTCGGAGAAGTCGCCGATGTTGGGGACGGTGACCTGGGTTGCGGCTGGGGCCGACATCGTTGATGACCTCGCTAGTGAAGGGGGAAGCGTCAGACGTGGGCGGGCGCGGGGCGCTCGGGGTCGATCTCGTAGCGGGAGATCGCGTCGGCGACCACCGACGCCTCGACCTTCCCGTCGCGGGCGAGCGCGGACAGCGCGGCCACCACGACGTACCGGCGGTCGACCTCGAAGAAGTCCCGCAGGGCCTTGCGGTAGTCCGAGCGCCCGAAACCGTCGGTGCCGAGCACCTCGAAGCGGCGTCCGACCACGAACTGGCGGATCTGGTCGGGGAACGCCCGCATGTAGTCGGTCGCGGCGACCACGGGGCCCTCGGGCCGGCCGGCCAGCTGGCGCTCGACCCACGACTGCCGGGGCTCCTCGGTGGGGTGGAGCATGTTCCAGCGCTCGACGTCGATGCCGTCGCGGCGCAGCTCGGTGAAGCTCGGGGCGCTCCAGACGTCGGCGACGACGCCCCAGTCCTCGGCGAGCATCTCGGCCGCGGCCATCACCTCGCGCAGGATGGTGCCCGACCCCATCAGCTGCACCCGCGGCTTCTGTGCCTTCGACCGCGACCGCTTTGCCGGTACGGGCTCACCCTCGGAGAGCAGGTACAGACCCCGGACGATGCCCTCGCGGGCCGCGTCCTGCACCGCCTGGTCGTCCAGGCCGGGCATCGCCGGGTGCTGGTAATTCTCGTTCATCAGGGTCAGGTAGTAGAAGACGTCCTCCTGCTCGACGTACATCCGCCGCAGCCCGTCCTGGACGATGACCGCGACCTCGTAGGCGAAGGTCGGGTCGTAGGACACGCAGTTCGGGATCACCGACGAGAACAGGTGCGAGTGCCCGTCCTCGTGCTGCAGGCCCTCGCCGTTGAGCGTGGTCCGCCCGGCGGTGCCGCCGAGCAGGAAGCCGCGGGCGCGCAGGTCGCCGGCCGCCCACGCGAGGTCGCCGACCCGCTGGAACCCGAACATCGAGTAGTAGATGTAGAACGGGATCATCGGGACGTCGCTGGTGGAGTACGCGGTGGCCGCCGCGATCCACGAGGACATCGCGCCCAGCTCGTTGATGCCCTCCTGGAGCAGCTGGCCGTTCTTGTCCTCCTTGTAGAACATCAGCTGGTCGGCGTCCTGCGGGGTGTAGAGCTGCCCGACCTGGGAGAAGATCCCGAACTGCCGGAACATGCCCTCCATGCCGAAGGTGCGGGACTCGTCGGGAACGATCGGGACGACCCGGTTGCCGATCTTCTTGTCCCGCAGCAGCGTGTTCAGCACCCGGACGAAGGCCATCGTCGTGGAGATCTGCCGGTCGCCCGTGGACGCGAGCTGCGCGCCGAACGCGGAGAGCTCCGGCACCTCGAGGGACTCCGAGGTCCGCCGCCGTGCGGGCAGCGCCCCGCCGAGCGCCTCGCGGTGCTCGCGGAGGTAGACCGCCTCCTCGCTGTCGGGCTCGAAGCGCAGGTAGGGCAGCGAGTCCATGTCCTCGTCGGCGATCGGCAGGTCGAACCGGTCGCGGAAGATCGTGAGCTGCTCGCCCGCCATCTTCTTCTGCTGGTGGGAGATGTTCTGGCCCTCGCCGGCCTCGCCCATCCCGTAGCCCTTGACGGTCTTGGCGAGGATCACCGTCGGGCGGTGCGGCTCGTCCACGGCGGCCGAGTAGGCGGCGTAGACCTTCGTCGGGTCGTGCCCGCCGCGGGTCAGCGCCCAGATCTCGGCGTCGGTCCAGTCCTCGACCAGCGCCGCGGTCTCGGGGTACTTGCCGAAGAAGTGCTCCCGGACGAAGGCGCCGTCCTTGGACTTGAAGTTCTGGTACTCGCCGTCGACGCACTCCTCCATGAGCTGGACGAGCCTGCCGGTGGTGTCGCGCTTGAGCAGCTCGTCCCAGCGGCTGCCCCAGATCACCTTGACGACGTTCCAGCCGGCGCCCCGGAAGATCCCCTCCAGCTCCTGGATGATCTTGCCGTTCCCGCGCACCGGGCCGTCGAGGCGCTGCAGGTTGCAGTTCACGACGAAGATCAGGTTGTCGAGGTGCTCGCGCCCGGCCAGCGAGATCGCGCCGAGCGACTCGGGCTCGTCCATCTCGCCGTCGCCGAGGAACGCCCACACGTGCCGGTTCGCGGTGTCGGCGAGCCCGCGGCCGTGCAGGTACTTGAGGAACCGCGCCTGGTAGATGGCCATGAGCGGGCCGAGGCCCATCGAGACCGTGGGGAACTGCCAGAAGTCGGGCATGAGCCACGGGTGCGGGTACGAGGACAGCCCACTCCCGTCCGCCTCCTGCCGGAAGGAGTCCATCTGCTCCTCGGTGAGCCGGCCCTCGAGGAACGCCCGCGCGTAGATGCCGGGCGAGGAGTGCCCCTGCATCATCACGAGGTCGCCGCCGTGGCCGTCCGAGGGCGCGTGCCAGAAGTGCTGGAAGCCGGTGTCGTAGAGCGTCGCGGCGGACTGGAAGCTCGCGATGTGCCCGCCGAGCTCGGAGGACTCCTTGTTCGCGCGCAGCACGGTCGCCACCGCGTTCCACCGGATCGCCGAGCGGATGCGGTGCTCGATCGCCCGGTCGCCCGGGTGCGGCGGCTCCTGCGAGACCGGGATCGTGTTCACGTACGGCGTGGTCGCCGAGTACGGCACCGGGGCCCCGGCGCGCCGCGCCTGACCGATGAGTTCGTCGAGCAGGTCGTGGGCGCGCTGCGGACCCTCCACGGCGAGGACCGACTCGAGGGCCTCACGCCACTCGTCGGTGCCGGCCGGGTCCGGGTCGTACCCGTCGCTGTCGTCGGAGAGCATGCTTCGGCGGTCCTCTTCTGACTCCCGCGGCGCCGCGGGGGTGTGGGCGCGTTCCTGGCCTGCCCGCCGTGTCCGTCGCCGGGGGGTCGGGTCACGACCGGGGCGACTCGCGGGCGGGCGTCACACACCCTGCCGTGCGCCAGGTCACCACGGAAGGCCGACGGGAAAGACCTGAGGCTCCGTTGAGGTGGGGTCGCCGCCGAACGGTGCAGCGGCGCCTCGCGGCCGCCCATGCGGTGTGCCACTGGATCGAACAACTTCGCCGGGTGATCGTCCGGAAAGCATGGCTTCCCCACCCGCGACGTGCCACGTTCGTCTCCTGGTGGCTGCAGGCGGTGAGGGGTGGGCATGACGAAGTTCGTGTACGACTTCGCGGAGGGTGACCGCGACCAGCGCGACCTCCTCGGGGGCAAGGGCGCGAACCTGGCGGAGATGACCAACCTGGGGCTGCCCGTGCCGCCCGGGTTCGTCATCACCACCGACGCGTGCCGGGCCTACCTCGCGGAGGGCCGCGAGCCGGAGAGCATGGCCGCCGAGGTCACCGAGCACCTCACCGCGCTCGAGAAGACGATGGGCAAGCAGCTCGGCCAGGCCGACGACCCGCTGCTCGTCTCGGTCCGCTCCGGGGCCAAGTTCTCCATGCCCGGGATGATGGAGACGGTCCTCAACGTGGGCCTGAACGACGAGTCCGTCCGCGGCCTCGCCGCCCAGGCCGGCGACGACCGCTTTGCCTGGGACTCCTACCGCCGCCTCGTGCAGATGTTCGGCGCCACGGTGCTCGGCATCGACGCGGAGCACTTCCACGACGCGCTCGAGGCCGCGAAGACGGGCAAGGACACGAAGAACGACCTCGACCTCGACGCCGGCGACCTCTCCACCCTCGTCGAGACCTTCAAGGGCATCGTCTCCGAGCACACCGGGCGCGACTTCCCCCAGGACCCCCGCGAGCAGCTCGACCTCGCCGTCCGCGCGGTCTTCGACTCGTGGAACTCGCCACGGGCCAACATCTATCGCCGCCAGGAGCGGATCCCCACCGACCTCGGCACCGCCGTCTCGGTCTGCTCGATGGTCTTCGGCAACCTCGGGATGGACTCGGGCACCGGGGTGGCCTTCACCCGCGACCCGGCGTCGGGCGCGCGCGGGGTCTACGGCGACTACCTGCAGAACGCGCAGGGCGAGGACGTCGTCGCGGGCATCCGCAACACCCTGCCCCTGGCCGACCTCGAGCAGATCGACAAGAGCTCCTACGACGAGCTCATGGGCATCATGACCACCCTCGAGCAGCACTACCGCGACCTCTGCGACATCGAGTTCACCATCGAGCGCGGCAAGCTCTGGATGCTGCAGACCCGGGTGGGCAAGCGGACCGCGGGCGCCGCCTTCACCATCGCGGCCCAGCTGATCGACGAGGGGCTGATCGACGACGACGAGGCCCTGCGCCGCGTCACCGGGCACCAGCTGGCCCAGCTCATGTTCCCGCGCTTCGACCCCGACGCCGAGAAGGAGCTCCTCACCACGGGCATGAACGCCTCCCCCGGCGCGGCCGGCGGGAAGGCCGTCTTCGACTCGGAGACCGCGATCGCCTGGGCGAAGCGCGGGGAGAAGGTCATCCTCGTGCGCCGCGAGACCAATCCCGACGACCTCGGCGGCATGATCGCCGCGGAGGGCGTCCTGACGAGCCGCGGCGGGCGCACCTCGCACGCGGCGGTCGTCGCGCGCGGCATGGGCAAGACGGCCGTCTGCGGGGCGGAGGAGCTCGAGGTCGACGTCCGCGGGAAGAAGTTCACGACGTCCTCGGGACGCGAGGTCGTCGAGGGCGACGTCATCGCGATCGACGGGACCTCCGGCGAGGTCTACCTCGGCGAGATCCCGGTGTCGGCCAGCCCGGTCGTGTCCTACCTGGAGACCGGCGAGATCGACGCCGGGGACGAGCTCGTCGTCGCGGTCGACCGGATCATGGGGCACGCGGACTCCCGGCGGCGCATGAAGGTCCGGGCCAACGTCGACACCGGCGAGGACGCAGGGCTGGCGCGGCGCTTCGGCGCCGAGGGCATCGGCCTGTGCCGCACCGAGCACATGTTCCTCGGCGAGCGGCGCTCGCTGGTGGAGGACCTGGTGCTCGCCGAGTCGGCGGACGACCGGGAGAAGGCCCTGGCCGCGCTGCTGCCGCTGCAGATCGAGGACTTCACCTCGCTCTACCGCGCGATGGCCGGCCTGCCCGTGACGATCCGGCTGCTCGACCCGCCGCTGCACGAGTTCCTGCCCGACCTCACCGAGCTCTCGGTCGAGGTCGCCGTCGCCCGCGAGCGCGGGGAGCTCACCGACAAGCAGGAGGCGCTGCTCGAGAACGTGCGCCGCCTCCACGAGCAGAACCCGATGCTCGGGCTGCGGGGCGTCCGTCTGGGCATCCAGGTGCCCGGCCTGTTCGCGATGCAGGTCCGCGCCATCACCCGGGCGGCGGCGTCGCTCGCGGCCGAGGGCATCTCGGTGCTCCCGGAGATCATGGTGCCGCTGGTCGGCACCGTGCAGGAGCTGCAGGCCGTCGCGGCCGAGATCGCCGTGGTGGTGCAGGAGCCGGAGTCGCAGGTCGACGGCGCCCCGGTCCCCCACCAGGTCGGCACGATGATCGAGCTGCCCCGCGCCGCGCTCGTGGCCGCCCAGATCGCCGAGGTCGCCCAGTTCTTCTCCTTCGGCACCAACGACCTCACCCAGACCACCTGGGGCTTCTCGCGCGACGACGTGGAGAGCTCGTTCTTCTCCGCCTACCTCGAGCACGGCATCTTCGGGGTGTCGCCGTTCGAGTCCCTCGACGTCGAGGGCGTCGGCGAGCTCGTGGAGATCGCCTCGTGGCGCGGCCGGGAGGTGCGGCCCGACCTCAAGCTCGGCATCTGCGGCGAGCACGGCGGCGACCCCGACTCGGTGCACTTCTTCCACCGCTCGGGCCTCGACTACGTGTCCTGCTCGCCGTTCCGGGTGCCCGTGGCGCGGTTGGAGGCGGGCCGGGCGGCGGTCGTCGGCTGACGCTGGGCCGGACGGACGTCCCCGGGCTCCGGCCCGGGGACGTCGACACGGGGAGTGTCCGACAAACTTCTCCTCGTCACGGGTGACAGGGGATCCTCGACGGCATGAACGTCGGGCGGGTGGTGGGCGTGCTGGTGCTGATCCTCGTCCTCTACGCGATCATCACCCAGCCGCTGAACTCCGCGGCGATGGCTCGCTCCGGCGGCTCGAGCCTGGCCGAGGCGGGCACGAGCGTCCGCCAGTTCCTCACCTCGCTGGACTTCAACGGGTCGTCCGGGGGCTCGTCGGCGTCCCGGACGGCCGGGACGCGCGACGGCTCCACGGCCTCGTCGTACACCGTGCGTCCGGGCGACACGCTCTCGACGATCGCGGCGCGGCAGGGCACCACCGCCGCCGCGCTCGCCGCCCGCAACGACCTCGCGGACGCCGACCTCATCGTCCCCGGCCAGGAGCTCGACCTGGGCTGAGGCCGGGTCCCCAGTAGCGCCTCAGTGGCTCAGGCGGCCCCGGGGGGTCTCGAGGGTCGGCGACACCAGCCGCTCGACGACCAGGCCGGTGACCAGCGAGTAGACGGCCTTGTGCGCCACGTCGACCACCTGCTCGGCCCGCGGCCAGGTGTGCGGCGGGGCCCCCACCCCGAGGGTGTTCTCCAGGGTCTGGTCGGTGGCCAGCCGCACGGCGAGGTGCGCCGCGTGCGCCCGCGGCCCCCGCATCCCGACCGCGGCCCACACCCCGTGCAGGCTGCCGACGAGCGCTCCGGTCCCCCAGTGCATGGCGTGGTTCCACACCGGGTTGTGCTCCGTGTCGCCCGGCGACCCGCCGAGCATCGCCCGCAGCGTCCGACCCGGCACGTACGACGACGGCCGCCCGGTCACCGCCTGCTCGACCTTCTCCGCCAGGGTCATCGCCGCCACGCCGGCGAGCCCCGCCCCCGCCCCGGTGAGTGCCGCCGCGGCGAGCGTGCGGCCCCGGCCCGTTCCCGTCCTCGTCATGACCCTGCGGGTTGCCGTGCGGGTGTCCCGGCAACCGGGCGTTCCGGGCATCCGGGGATGGATGGTGCGGCCGGAGTGCGTCATCATCGCTGGACGGGGCCGCCGCCGGGGTCGGCCCGGGACGGTTGACGCGACAGCCTCCGCATCCGCGAGAGGGGTGCGCCATGACCGATCCTGCGACGGCCGCCGAGGAGGTCGCGACCTGCCCCGCCGCGAGGGTCGCGGTGCGCCGACCCGGTCCCGGCAGCGTCGTCCTGACGTTCTCCGGCGAGGGCGGCCGGGACGACGCCGCGATCCTGAGTCGGTGCGTGCACCGGGAGATGGACCGGGGCGCGACGCTGGTGGTGGTCCAGCTGCGCCACGAGGGCCCGGCGCCGCGGTGGCTGGCCGAGGTCCTGCGGGTGGCGCGCGACCGGGCGCACCGCGAGGGGATCGGCCTGCGGGTGGTGGCGTGCCCGGCGGGCGGGGACCACGGCCTGGAGGTCTCCGAGCCCTCCTGAACCGCCGGGCTTGACCTCGACCTCGCTTCAGGTCGGACGCTGGGCGGGACAGCACCGGACCCGCCCGGGAGGCACCCCGTGACCACACCGCCGACCACCTTCGAGGACAGCTACCGCCGGGGCGAGCCGCCCTGGGTGATCGACCAGCCCCAGCCGGCGGTCGTCGAGCTCGAGCAGGCCGGGGCCCTCACCGGGCCCGTCCTCGACCTGGGCTGCGGCACGGGCGAGCACACGATCCTGCTGGCCCGGCTCGGCTACCGGGTGCTCGGCGCCGACGCCGCGCCCGCCGCGGTCGAGCGGGCCCGGGAGCGCGCCCGGGCCGCGGGGGTCGCCGCCGAGTTCACCGTCGCCGACGCCATGGACCCCGCGGGGCTCGGCCGCTTCGCCACCGTCCTCGACAGCGCGCTCTTCCACGTCTTCGGCCCCGAGGACCAGGCGCGCTACGCGCGGGCGCTGACGACCGTCGTCGAGCCCGGCGGCTCGGTCGTCGTCCTCGCGCTGTCCACCCGCGGGCCCGGGTTCGGCCCGCAGATCGACGACGACGCCGTCCCCGCCGCCTTCACGGCGCCGGACTGGACCGTCAAGGACGTCGCGGGGACGACCTACCGCGGCCGCGTCACCCACCCCGACCAGGTGGCCGCGACCGGCGGGGAGGTCGGCGAGCTCGTGGACCTGCCGGCGGTCGTCGCCCGGGTCCGTCGACGTCCGGCCGGCCGGTCCGACGCGGCAAAGTAAGGACAGCCTGTCCTTTTCGTCCGCTTTCGTCCAGGATGCTCCGGTGGTCACGCTGGCGCGGCGCCTCGAGAGGCACGGTGATCGGGTCGCCCTGGTCTCCGACGACGAATCGGTCACCTACCGTGAGCTCGAGGCGCGGGCGGACACCGTCACCCGCGCGCTCGGGCCGCGCCGCCGCCTCGTCGTCGCGGTGATGTCGGTCGACGTCGCCTCGGTGGTCGGCTACCTCGGGGCGCTGCGGGGCGGGCACGCGGTCCTGCTCGTCCCTCCCGACCCGGCCCGGCTCGCCGCCGTGCGCACGGCCTGGGACCCGGACGCCGTGGTGGCGGCCGGGACGGTCACCGCGTACCGGACGGGGTCGGCGCACGACCTGCACCCCGACCTCGCGCTGCTGCTCGCCACCTCGGGCTCCACCGGGTCGCCGCGGCTCGTGCGCCTGGGCGCCGCGGGGGTCGACGCGAACGTCGCGGCGATCGCCGACCGCCTGGACGTCCGGGCCGACGACCGGGCCGTCGCCATGCTCCCGCTGCACTACTGCTACGGCCTCTCCGTGCTGCACACGACGCTCGACCGCGGCGCCGCCCTGCTGCTGCGCCCCGACGCCGTCACCGACGCGTCGTTCTGGGCGGGGGTGCGGGCGGGACGGGCCACGAGCCTGCACGGCGTGCCGCACACGTTCGACCTGCTCGACACCCTCGGCGGCGTGCCGCCGCTGCCCGACCTGCGCTACGTCACCCAGGCCGGGGGACGGCTCGCCCCGGAGGACGTCGCCCGCTGGACGGCGGTCGGTCGTCGCCACGGGTGGCGCTTCCACGTGATGTACGGGCAGACCGAGGCGACCGCCCGCATGACGATCTCCGACCCCGACCTCGCCGCCGTCCGACCGGCCTCGGTGGGGTGGCCGGTCGCCGGCGGCCGCGTCACGGTGGATCCGGTGGACGGGGTCGACGACGGCGGGGAGATCGTCTTCCACGGTCCGAACGTCATGCTCGGCTACGCCGACTCCCCCGCCGACCTGGCCCGTGGGCGCACCGTCGACGTCCTGCGCACGGGTGACCTCGGGCGGGTCGCCGACGACGGGTCCGTCGAGATCACCGGACGACTGCGCCGCGTCGTGAAGCCGGCCGGGATCCGGCTCGACCTGGACGCCCTCGAGCGCCGCCTGGCCGGGGCCGGGCTCACGGCCGCGTGCACGGGGGACGACGACACCCTCGTGGTCGCGGTGGAGGGCGGAGCCGCGGCGGCGGCCTCCGCGCGGGACGAGCTCGGCGGGCTGCCGACCCGGCCCGTCGTCGTGACCGTCCCGGGACTCCCCCGCCGGGAGAACGGCAAGGTCGACCACCCCGCCGTCCGCGAGCTCGGCCGTCGGGCGCAGGCGGCCACCGCGGGACGCGGGCGACCGCGCACGGTGCACGAGGTGTTCGCTCGCGCCCTGCCCGGCACCCCGCTGCGGGACGACGCCTCGTTCGTCGACCTCGGAGGCACGTCGTTGACCTACGTCCGCGCCGCGGGCGACCTGGAGCGGATTCTCGGGCGGCTCCCCCACGGCTGGGACCGGGTCCCGCTGGGCGATCTCGCCGCGGTCCCGCCCGCCGGGGGCGACCGACCGCGCCACCGGGAGGTGGAGACCGTCGTGGCGCTGCGGGCGGCCGCGATCGTGCTCGTCGTCGGCACCCACGCCGGGGTGTGGGTGCTGCCCGGCGGGGCCCACCTGCTCCTGGTGATCGCGGGGTGGACGCTCGCCCGCTTCGTCCTGGCGGCCGCGGACCCGGTACGCCGGATCCTCCGGGGGGCCGCCGCCCTCGCGGTCCCGTCCGCGGCGTGGATCGGGCTGCGGGCCGTCACCGAGCCCGACGTCGTCGTGGTCGACGCGCTCATGCTCGGATCGGTGGTGACGGCGCTGATCCCGGCCTACTGGTTCGTCCACGCGCTCGTCCAGATCCTGCTGCTCCTCGCCCTGCTGCTCGCGGTCCCGGGCGTCCTCCGCCTCGACCGGCGGTACCCGTTCGGTCTCCCGGTCGCCGTGCTCGCGGTGGCCCTGGCCGGCCGGTTCTGGCCGGTGTCGACCCCGCTCGAGGGGATCTTCGACACCCATCGGGTGGCCTGGCTGGTCGTCCTGGGATGGGTGGTCTTCCGCGCGACGACGCCCGCCCGACGATGGGCGGTGGCCGCCGGGGCCGTCGCGCTGGCCGGCACGTTCTTCCCGGTCGAGCCGGGGCGGGCGGCCGTGGTCGCGGGCGGGGTGCTGGCCCTGATGCTCCTGCCGCGCGTCGCGCTCCCGGCGCCCCTCGCGGCCGTCGTCTCCACCCTGGCCGCGGCGTCGCTGGCCGTCTACCTGACCCACTTCGCGGTCCTCGGCATCGAGGCCCGCGGGGTCCCGGGCGCGGTCGTGCTGGTGCTCGCGCTCGCGGTGGGGGTCGCGGTCTGGTGGGCCACCGCGTCCACCCGCGCGGCCCTCAGCCGGTGG
Source organism: Actinomycetospora atypica (assembly GCF_042653685.1). Taxonomy (NCBI): domain Bacteria; kingdom Bacillati; phylum Actinomycetota; class Actinomycetes; order Pseudonocardiales; family Pseudonocardiaceae; genus Actinomycetospora; species Actinomycetospora atypica. The sequence continues at coordinate 27,356 of NZ_JBHSIV010000025.1, forward strand.
TGGCCGGGGTCCCGACCGGCCGGTCCGGCCCCGGCGCCGGCAGCCACGGCACGGGCGAGCTGACCGCCACGCCGACGACCGCCCCCGGCTCCGGGGCGTGGTCGCCGGTCGTCAGCCGCAGCGTCCCGCCGTCGGGGGTATCGAGGACGACGGCACTGGTCGGGCCCGTGAACACCACCTCGCGCACCCGGAGGCGGACCGCGGCGGGGTCGTCGCTGAGGCGCAGCTGCTCGGGGCGCACCACGACGCGCCCGGCACCGTCGGCACCCGGGCCCCGGACGGCGACCCACCCGAGGTCGGTGTCCGCGCCACCACCGGAGCGCCTGCCGGCGAGCAGGACGCCCTCCCCGACCAGGAGGGCGACGTCGGCGTCGGGCGGGTCCTGGTAGACCGCGCGGGGGTCGCCGTCGGCGACGACTCGGCCCGCGCGCAGGACGACGAGGCGGTCGGCGAGGCCGAGGGCCTCGGCGCGGTCGTGGGTGACGAGGACGGCGGCCGCCCCGGCCGCCCGCAGGACCCGCCGCACCTCCTCGCGGAGCTCCTGGCGCAGGCCCGCGTCGAGGGCCGAGAAGGGCTCGTCCAGCAGCACCAGGCCGGGCGCCGGGGCGAGGGCCCGGGCGAGCGCGACCCGCTGCTGCTGGCCGCCCGAGAGTTCCCGGGGCCGCCGCTCGGCGAGGTCGGCGAGCCCGACGAGATCGAGCATCGCGGCGATCCGGTCGCGACGCTCCCCGCGGGGGGTCGAGCGCAGCCCGAACCCGACGTTGCCCGCGACCGTGAGGTGCTCGAACAGCGCACCGTCCTGGGGCACCAGCCCGATCCGCCGGTGCTCCGGCGGCACCGTCGCGACGCCCGGCCCGGACACCGGGCGCCCGCCCACGTGGACCGTGCCGGCGTCGGGAACGTGGAAGCCGGCGACGACGCGCAGGAGGGTCGTCTTCCCGCAGCCGGAGGGGCCGAGCACGGCCGTGACCGTGCCGGGCGCGACGACGAGGTCGACGTCGCGCAGGACGACGGTGCCCGGGTGCGAGGCGCACAGCCCGCGGACCTCGAGGGCGGGTTCGGTCATCTCCGGGTCCCTCGCAGCAGCACGACGACGGGCAGGGCGGCCACCAGGACGAGCACGGCGGCGTACGGGGCGGCGGCCGCGTAGCGGCTGACCGACGAGAGCGACCAGAGCCGCACCGCCAGGGTCTCCGTCCCGGTGGGGCGCAGCAGCAGGGTGGCCGGGAGCTCCTTGGCCACGGTGAGGAAGACCAGGGTCGCTCCCGCGGCGATCCCGGGCGCGGCCCGTGGGGCGGTGACCCGGGCGAGGGCGGCGAGCGGGCCCCGTCCGAGGGTCCGGGCGACCTCCTCGAAGCGCGGTGGCGTGGCCTGGACCGCGGAGCGGACCGCGCCGACCGCGAGCGGGAGGAAGAGCACCGCGTAGGCGAGGACCAGCAGCGTGGTGGTCTGGTAGAGCGGGCGCAGCCAGGTGACCCCGAGGGCGACCACGGCGAGGCCGACGGACAGGCCCGGGAGCGCGTGGCCGAGGTAGGAGGTCTCCTCGAGCCCGCGGGTCGCCCGGCCCGGCCAGCGGGCGCCCAGCACCCCCACCCCGATCGCCAGCAGGGTGGTGACCACCGCGGCGGCCAGCGACACCCCCGCCGTCGCGAGGGCCGCGGACACCAGGTCGGCGACGTCGAGCGACGCCGCCCCGAGCGCCGACCACCTCAGGAGGCTCGCCACGGGCACGCCGAGGGCGACGAGCAGCACCACGACGAGCCCGGCCGTCGCGGCCACGCCGCCGCGCCCGAGGGCGACCCGGGGTGCCGGCCGGCCCGCCGCCGAGGAGACCGGGGCCTCGGCCCGGCCACGCGCGTGCGCCTCCCCCCGGGCGACCGCGACGGCCAGGAGCACGAGCAGCAGACCCAGGACGTAAGCGGGGGTGCGGTCGAAGGTGCCCCGGTAGCTGGTGAAGATGCCGAGCGTGAGGGTGTCGAACCGCAGCAGGGAGACGGCCCCGAAGTCCGAGAGCACGTAGAGCGCGACGAGGAGGCCGCCCGCGGTGGCGGCCGGGCGCGCGCGGGGCCAGGTGACGGTGAGCGCGACCCGCAGCGGGGAGCAGCCGAGCGAGCGGGCGACCTCCTCGGTGGTGCCGTCCGCGGCGGTCAGCGCGGCGAGCACCGGCAGCAGCACGTAGGGGTAGCTCACGGCGGTGAGGACGGCGAAGGCCGCCGGGAACCCGGCGAGCCACGGCGCCTCGGCCGCCCAGGTGAACCCGGCGACGTAGGAGGGCACGGCCAGCGGCAGCGGCAGGAGCACCGCGAGGGTCCGCCGGCCGGGGAGGTCGGTGCGGGCGACCAGGTACGCGGCCACGGTCCCGAGCGCCACGCAGGCGGCGGTGACCGCCGCCGTGAGGCCCGCCGAGCGGCCGAGCAGCTCCAGGGTGCGCGGCGCGGTGAGGGTGGCGAGGACGGCCGCCCCGCCCGCCCCGGCGACCCGGGTGACCAGGTGGACGAGGGGTACGGCCGCGACGAGGGCCGCGACCGCACCCCACCCGAGGAGCAGCAGTGGCGGGCGAGCCCGCCGGGTCGGGCCGCTCAGAGCAGCCCCGTCTCCTGCAGCATGCGCTGGGTGACGTCGACCGAGTCGAGATCGGCGAGGCGCACGGGCGGCGGCGACAGCGTCTCGATCGGCGGGAGCGGCGGCACGGCGCGCGAGCGGGCGACCCCGGCGACGGTCGGGTACTCGTTCGTCTGGTCGACCAGGTACTGCTGGGCGTCCCGGGAGAGCAGGAACTGCACCGCCCGGTTCGCGAGGTCGGGCTGGTCGGTCGCCCGCATCACGCCGGCCCCGGCCACGTTCACCAGGCCGAGCGGGTCGTTCGGCACGTAGTGGTTGGCGACGCGGTAGGTGGCCGGGTCGATGTCATGGGTCTTCTCGTAGAGGTAGTAGTGGTTGACCAGGCCGAGGCCCACCGTGCCCTGGTTGATCGCGTCGACGATCGCGCCGTTGCCGTCGAACCGCTGGGGCTGCTGCGCGGCGAACGCGGTCAGCCACCGCCGGGCGCCGTCCTCGCCGCGGAGCAGGCGCAACCCGGTGACGAAGGACAACCAGGACGCGTTGGAGGGGGCGTACCCGATCCGCCCCTGCCAGCGCGGGTCGAGCAGGGCGTCGACGTTCGTCGGGAGCAACTCCGGCGGGGTGCGGTCGGGGTTGTAGGCGACGACGCGGGAGCGCCCGGAGGTGGCGACCCAGGTGTCGTCGGCGGCCCGGTACTGCGGCAGGGCGCCCGCCGTGATCTCGGCGGGCAGCGGGGCCAGGAGCCCGGCCTTCGACAGGGCCCCGAGTGCGCCCGCGTCCTGGCCGAAGAAGAGGTCGGCGGGGGTGTCGTCCCCCTCCTCGAGGAGCTGGGCGCTCATCTCGCCCGTGCTGCCGTAGCGCACCTCGACGTTGGCGCCGATCGCGGTCTGCATCCGCTCCAGCAGCCCGCCGACGAGCTCCTGGTTGCGCCCGCTGTAGATCGTGAGGGTCGGCGCACCCTCGATCCGCGGCGCGGTCTGCACGGCGCCGCTCCCGCAGCCCACGAGCACCGTCAGTGACAGTACGACCAGCGCGATTGTCCGGATCGTCACCGATACCCCTTTCGTCCGTGAGGGCAGCCTAAGCTACCCGGCGGACGGGCGAGGGCGGGGTGGCCGGAGCGTCACGACACCGTCCGACGGTGGCGGAGACGGGCGCCACGTCCGGCGGGCCGGGCGTTGACCCGGACGTGTTCCGGCGGTGATCATCCGTCCCGGTCGCGGGTCCCCGTTCCCGGCGGCCGGGAGGGTCCGATGCGCGTGCTGGTGAGCCGCCGCTTCGTCGATCTGATGCTCCTGTGCAGCTGCGCCTGTCGGCCCTGCTGAGCACCTGCCGCCCGGCCCCCTCCCCGCCCGACCGTGCCCGGTGCCGCTGCCGCGCGCCCGCACGACGACCCGAAGGACTCCCCCGTGACCCGTCAGCTGCACCTCGGCGGCTTCGAGATCGCCTCGCACGTCGCCCACTCCCACGCCGCGTGGCGCCATCCCGCCTCCGACCTCGACTTCTTCGGACCCGACTACTGGCACCGGGTCGGCCGCACCCTCGAGCGCGGGCTGTTCGACTTCGTCTTCTTCGCCGACCTCCTCGCCGTGCCGACCAACTTCGGCGGCGACGAGGAGGAGGCCCTGCGCCGCGGCACGCAGGCGAGCGCCACCCTCGACCCGGCGCTCGTCGTCGCGAGCATCGCCGCGGTGACCCGGCACCTCGGCGTCGCCATCACCAAGAGCACGACCTACTTCCACCCCTTCGAGCTGGCCCGGATCCTCGCGAGCCTCGACCACCTCAGCCGGGGCCGGGCCGGCTGGAACATCGTCACCTCGCTCAGCAGCGCCGAGGCCCGCAACTTCGGCGTCGAGAAGGCCCTCGACCACGACCTGCGTTACGACCGGGCCCAGGAGTTCGTCGAGGCGGCCGTCGCGCTCTGGGAGAGCTGGGAGCCGGGAGCGCTCGTGCTGGACAAGGTCGGCGGCACCTTCGCCGACCCCGCCAAGGTCCACCCCGTGCACCACGACGGGCAGTACTACAAGACCCGTGGCCCGCTGCCGACCCCGCGCTCGCCCCAGGGCCGCCCGGTGCTCTTCCAGGCCGGCTCGTCGCCGAAGGGCAAGGACTTCGCCGCCCGCTGGGCCGACGCGATCTTCGAGATCGACCCGACACCGGAGGGTCGGCGCGCCTACTACGACGACGTCAAGAGCCGGGTCTCGGACGCCGGACGGAACCCCGACGACGTCAAGATCCTGCCGTCGTTCATCCCGTTCGTCGGGGAGACCAGCTCGATCGCCCGGGAGAAGCAGGCGTTCCACAACGAGCTCGCCGACCCCGTCTCCGGCCTCATCACGCTCTCGGTGCACACCGACCACGACTTCTCGGCCTACGACCTCGACGCCCCCGTCGAGCAGGTCGCCGTCCCCGGGTCCCAGGGGCTGTTCGATGTCGCCCGCCGCCTGTCCGAGCGCGACAGCCTGACCCTGCGCGAGGTCGGGAAGCAGTACGCGCAGGGGGTGCTGCTGCCGCAGTTCGTCGGGACCGCGTCCGAGATCGCCGACCAGATCGAGGCCTCCTTCACCGGCGGCGAGGCCGACGGGTTCATCCTCTCGGCCGCCCAGAGCCCGGGGACCTTCGACGACTTCGTCGACCAGGTGGTCCCCGAGCTGCAGCGCCGCACGCTGTTCCGCGACCGCTACACCGGCACTACCCTGCGCGAGCACCTGGGCCTCGACGCCTGACGAACTGTGCGTGCCTCTCCGTGCTCCGGCACGGAGAGGCACGCACGAGAGCGGAGCTCGAATGCGGGTGACGACGGACGACGGGGTCGGGCTGGCCGTGTACGACACGGCCGGCGACGGGCCCCCGATCCTGTTCCTGCACGAGTTCGGTGGCGACCACCGCTCGTGGTCCCCGCAGTTCGGCGACCTGGCCGTCCGGTACCGCTGCATCACCTACGACGCCCGCGGCTACCCGCCCTCCGACGTCCCGACCGACCCGGGCGCCTACTCCCAGGAGCGGGCCGTCGCGGACGCGGTCGCGGTCCTCGACGCGCTGGGGGTGGAGCAGGCCCTCGTCGTCGGGAACTCCATGGGCGGGTTCGCGACGCTGCACCTGGGGCTCACCCATCCCGAGCGCTGCACCGGCCTCGTCGTCGCGGGCTGCGGCTACGGCGCCGCACCGGAGCGGGCCGCGGCGTTCCGGGCCGACGCCCTCGCGCTGGCCGGGGCCTACGAGCGCGACGGGGCGGCCGCCGTCGCGGCGGACTACGGGAACCGGCCCGCGCGGCTGACCCTGCGCGACCGCGACGCGGGCGCCCACGACGAGCACCTGCGCATCCTCGCCGAGCACGACCCGGTGGGGGCGGCCCTGACGATGCGCGGCGTGCAGGCCGCCCGGCCGTCGCTCTACGACCTGCGCGACCGCCTCGCCGCGATGACCGTGCCGACCCTGCTCGTGGTCGGCGACCGCGATCACGAAGCGATCGACGCGACCCTGATGCTGCACCGCACGCTGCCGGTCGCCGACCTGGCGGTGCTCCCCCGCACCGGGCACCTGACCAACCTCGAGCACCCGGAGCTGTTCACGCGGCTCGTCGAGGAGCACGCGGGCGGGTGACGCCGAGGCTCCGGTGGCCGGGAGCACCGACGGCCGTGGCCGCCGGTGCCCCCGGGCCCGTCACCGGCGCGCGGCGCGGGGGGTGAGCAGCAGGCCGGCGCCGAGCAGGGCGACCGCCAGGACGACGTGCAGCCAGTTGTCGGCCGTGTTGACCGGCACGAAGTTGGCCGCGCTGTCGGCGGGGACCAGGAACCCGTAGATCACGAGCACGAGGTAGATGACCCCGCTGCCGATGAGGTACGAGCGCGCCGAGCCCGGGGCCCGGGACATCGCGATCCCGGCGACGCCGAACAGCAGGTGCACGATGTTGTGCAGCACCGAGACGTGGAAGATGCCGAGCAGCATGGCCCCGGACATCGGGCCGGCGACGCCCATGTCGCCGACGTCGCTGGTCAGGCCCGGGACGAACCCGAGGACGCCGACGAGCAGGAACACGACGCCGAAGACCAGCGCCGCGAGCTGGGCGGGTGTGCGGGTGGTGGTGGAACCGGTGCGGGTGGTCATGACCACACCTCCGTTCAGGAGGACGTTACGAGGTCCCGGCGGCTGGCTCTACCGGGTGCTCCTCGTACGTATCGCCGCCGTGAGCGGTTCGCAAGGACCGTTCCCCCGTCCGGGGGTGACCGGACGTCAGGTCCAGACCGTCCCGCGCTTGACGACCTTCGCCGGGCACCCGGCGAGGACGGTGCCGGGCTCGGTGAAGACCCCGGAGACCACCGCACCGGAGGCGATCGTGGTGCCGTCCGGGATCATGGCGCCCTTGAGCACGGTCGCGCGCGAGCCGATCCACACGTGGTCGCCGATGCTGATCGGGGCACCGGTCGGGCGGGCCTCCCCGTCGACGATCACCTCGTGGAAGTCCTCGTCGAGCAGCTGCACGTCCCAGGAGATGGCGCAGTCGTCGCCGATCGTGATGCCGTTCATCGCGACGATGCGGGTGTCGGGCGAGAAGTAGGTGCGAGCCCCGACGACGAGCCGCGCGCCCTCGCCGACCACCCAGGAGGCGCCGACGCCCACCTGCACGTTGCCCCGCAGCTCGAGGGTGCCCTCGAGGCGGAGCAGCCCGCTGTGGTCGCCCCGTGCGAAGCCGAACGCGTGCGTGCCGCAGCGCAGCCGGGCGTCGGGCGCGGCGAACGCGATGTGGCCGGGGTGCCGGATGCGGAACCCGCGGGAGACGGTCACCCGCTCCGGATGACGGGTCGCGAGCGTGCGGGGCAGGGACACCCGGAACTCCCCGAAGAACGCCGTACGCAGACTCGTCACGTTGCTCCGATCGGAGCAACGCGGCGCCCTGTTACGCGGCGCCGGGAGAACCGGACATCGCGGCACGATCTCCCGCGAGGCCGAACCCGGGATAGCCGGCCGCGGCCTCGTCGTCGCAGGTCTGCCGGTAGCGCGCGTAGCCGCCGGCGTAGGGCAGGAAGACGCGCGCCTTCCCCGGGACGTTCGCCCCGAGGTACCAGGAGCTGGCGGCCTGCGGCAGCAGCGTCGCCTCCGCCGCGCGGGCCACCTCGGCCGCCCACTCCCGCTCGGCCTCCGGCGTCGCCTCCGCGACCTCGCCGGTGTCGCGGAGGTGGACGAGCGCGTCGGCGATCCAGTCGACGTGCTGCTCGATGGCGGTCGGCATGTTCGTCAGCACCGAGGGGCTGCCCGGGCCGGTGATCGTGAACAGGTCGGGGAAGCCCGCGACGCCGAGCCCGAGGTGGGTGTGCGGGCCGTCGCGCCACGCCTCGCGCAGCGACGTCCCGTCCCGCCCGCGGATGTCGAAGGCCAGCAGTGGGCCGGTGAGCGCGTTGAACCCGGTGGCGAACACGAGGACGTCGAGGGGGTGCTCGGCGCCCGACTCCAGGCGCATCCCGTCGCGGGTGATCGCCGCGATCGGGTCGGCGCGCACGTCGACGAGCGTCACGTTCTCCCGGTTGTAGGTCTCGAAGTAGCCGGAGTCGATCGGCGGGCGCTTGGTGGCGAAGGGGTGGTCGCGCGGGGTGAGCGTCTCGGCGGTCGCCGGGTCGTGCACCACCTCGGCGATCTTGTCGCGCAGGAAGTCCGACGTGACCTCGTTGACCTGCGGGTCGGTGAGCACGTCCTTCACTGCGGCGCGGAACCGCAGCCCGCCCCGCTCCCACGCCGCCTCGTAGAGCTCGCGGCGCTGGTCGGCGGGCAGGTCGAGGACGTCGACGTCGCTGTTGACGAACGGGTGGCCGTTGGTCGAGCCCTGCTGGACCTGCCGGATCGACGGGTAGTCGGCCTTCGTCGCGGCCATCTCGTCCTCGGACAGCGGCGCGTTGCGGGCCGGGATCGAGTAGTTCGCGGTGCGCTGGAAGACCGTCAGGTGACCCGCCTGCTCGGCGAGCACCGGGATCGCCTGGATGCCGGTGGAGCCCGTCCCGACGATGCCCACGCGCTTCCCGGCGACGTCCACTCCGTCGTGGGGCCACTGCCCGGTGTGGTGCCACTCGCCGCCGAAGTCGGCGAGCCCGGGGATGTCGGGCACGTTCGCGGCGGACAGGCAGCCGACGGCGGTGACGAGCCAGCGGCATCGTCGGGACGTCCCGGTGGTGTCGGTGACGGTCCAGCCGTCCTCCTCGCGCCGCGCGGACCCGACGCGCACGCCGAAGGTGATGTCGCGGCGCAGGTCGTGCCGGTCGGCGACGTGGCCGAGGTAGGCGCGGATCTCCTCCTGGCCCGGGTAGCGCTCCGACCAGCGCCACTCCTGCTCGAGGCCGGGGTCGAACGAGTAGCAGTAGTAGTAGCTCTCGGAGTCGCACCGCGCGCCCGGGTAGCGGTTCCAGTACCAGGTGCCGCCGACGTCGTCGGCCGCCTCGAGGACCTGCGTGCGGAACCCGAGCGAGCGCAGCCGGTGCAGCGCGTACAGCCCGGAGAAGCCCGCCCCGATGACGATGACGTCGGCGTCCATCCCCCGACCGTCGTCGTTCGTCGGCCCCGGTGCAACTGCGATGTGGCTCCGCCTCGTGAGCACTTTCCGGGGTTATGGCACCGGAAAGTGCTCACGAGGCCGTCGGCCACACTGGAGGCGTGCGCCTGTCCGACCGCGTCACCGCCGGGATCGACTCGCCGATGGCCCGCGCCTACGACGGGCTCGCGAGCGCGGCCGGGCGCCGGCCCCTGCTCGACGTCGCCCGGGCGGCGCCCGCGTACCCGCCGGCGCCGGAGGTCGTCGAGCACGCCGCGGCGGTGGCGGCCGACGCCCGCTACGCCGCCCAGGCCGGGCTGCCGCACCTGCGGGAGGCCTTCGCCGCGGACCTGCGCGCCGACCACGGCGGCGACGTCGGGCCCGACGACCTCGTCGTCACGGCGGGCTGCAACCAGGCGTTCTGCCTCGCGGTGGACTCGCTGTGCGGCCCGGGCGACGAGGTGGTCGTCGCGCGCCCCACCTACTTCAACCACGCCATGTGGCTGCGCATGCGCGGCATCGAGCCGGTGACGCTCGAGCCCGACGCCGACCTCGTCCCCCGGGCCGCCGACGCCGAGGCGCTGATCTCACCGCGCACCCGGGCGATCGTGCTGGTGACGCCGGGAAACCCGAGCGGTGTCGAGGTCCCGCCCGACGAGCTCGCCGCCTTCGCCGACCTCGCCCGCCGCCACGACCTCGCCTTGCTCCTCGACGAGACCTATCGCGCCTTCCGCGCCACGCCGGCGCACACGCTGTACTCCGCTCCCGACTGGCGCGAGACGGTCGTCGGCCTGCACAGCTTCTCCAAGGACCTGGCGCTGGCTGGCTACCGCGTCGGCGCGCTGGTCGGGGGCGGGGCGCTGCGGCGCCAGGCGCTCAAGCTGTTCGACTGCGTGGCGATCGGTGCGCCGCGCATCGGCCAGGAGGCCGCCTGGGCCGGCCTGACGAAGGCGCAGGCGTGGCGGGCGGAGCGCGCGGCCGAGGTCGGGGCGCGCCGGGAGGCGTTCGCCGCGGCCATGGCCGAGCGGCCGGGCGGGTTCGAGCTGCTGGCGATCGGCGGGTTCTTCGCCTGGGTCCGGCACCCGCGCACCGACGCGGGCACTCCTGACGTGGTGCAGGCCCTGCTGAGCGAGCAGGACGTGCTGGTCATGGCGGGCACCGACTTCCAGGCGGTCGACGACGGCGCCATGCGCGTCAGCGTCGGCAACCTCTCCGTCGCCGACCTCGACGACCTGATGACCCGGCTCCGGGAGTTCGGCGGGTGAGCGTCGGGCTGAACGTCTCGATCCGCTACCCCGACGTGCCCGTCCTCGAGCGCCCCGCCCGGGCTCGGGCGGAGGGGTTCACGGTGATCGAGTCGTGGTGGCCGTTCGACACCGCCGGCCCGGGCGACGCCGAGGTCGACGCGTTCTGCGCCTCGGTCACCGACGTGGGCGTGCAGCTGGTGGCGATGAACCTCTTCGGCGGCGACATGGCCGCGGGCGAGCGGGGCATCGTCGGGAATCCGGCGCGGGCGGCGGAGTTCGACGACTCCCTGGCCGTGGGCCTGGAGGTCGGCGCGCGGCTCGGGGCGCGGATGCACAACACGCTCGTCGGTCGGGGGCCGCTCCCCGACCTCGCCGTCGAGCGCCTGGCGGCAGCTGCGGCTGTTGCCGACGCCCGGGGCTCACAGCTGCTGATCGAGCCGCTCAGCGCGGTCGCCGACTACCCCGTCCTGACGACGGCCGATGCGTTCGCCCTGGTCGGGCGGCTGGGACCGGGCTCGGGGGTGCTGGCCGACCTCTACCACCTCGCGGTCAACGGCGAGGACGTCGACGCCGCGATCGCCGCCCGGGGCGCGGAGTTCGCGCACGTGCAGATCGCGGACGCGCCGGGCCGGGGCTCGCCGGGGACGGGCTCGTTGCCGCTCGCCCGGTGGCTGCGAGCCCTGCGTGCGGTGGGCTACGAGGGCTGGGTGTGCCTGGAGGCTCGTGAGCACTTTCCGGGGTCATAGGCCCGGAAAGTGCTCACGAGGCCTCCGGCCACATCAGTGCTCGAGCACGATCCGCAGCAGCACGACGACCAGCCCGACTCCGAAGGCCCCCACTGCGCCGAGCAGGGCGCCCCACCACCGGCGCAGGGCGCGCCACCCGCCCACGGCGCCGAGCACGACGAGGCCGACCCAGCTCAGGTCGATGACGATGTGCGCCGATTCCTCCGGCCCCTGCATCCCGGCGAAGCCGGTCGCGGCGACCACGGCCACGACGGTCAGCGGGAGGAGCGCCGGCAGGAGGTACTGCGCGGCGTGCCCGGTGAGCGCGAGCAGCCGGCGCCCCGAGGGCAGCGTGTGCCCGGCGTGGACCGCCTTCAGCGTGGTGGCGAACAGGTGCGCGGCGAAGGTCGCGACGAGCGGACCCAGGCTCAGCTGGAGCACGTCGACGAAGGCGACGACGCCCCGGTCGAGCGCCACCGCGAGCACCGTCATCATCACGACCGTGCTGTTGACGGCCGGCTCCACGTCGAGCGAGAGCCGGCGCTCCGTCGTCGTCATGCCGGAACGCTAGCCAGGCGCACCTGTCATTCCCAGCGGTGGAAGCCCTGCCCCGACTTCCGGCCCAGCTCGCCGCGCTCGACCTTGTCGCGCAGCAGCTGCGGCGGGCTGAACCGCTCCCCCAGCTCTCCCGCGAGATGCTCGGCGATCGCGAGACGCACGTCGAGCCCCACCACGTCGGTCAGCTTCAACGGCCCCATCGGCCAGCGGTAGCCGAGCTCCATGCCGGTGTCGATGTCCTCCGCGCTCGCCACGCCCTCCTCGACCATCCGGATGGCCTCGAGGCCCACCACCAGGCCGAGGCGGGAGGTCGCGAACCCGGGGCTGTCGTCGACGACGATCGGGGTCTTGTCGAGGTCGGCCACCCACGCGCGGACGGTCTCGACGACCTCGTCGGAGGTCTCCGGGGTGCGGATCAGCTCGACGAGCTTCTGGGCGGGCACCGGGTTGAAGAAGTGCATGCCGATGACACGGCCGGCCGGCAGCTCTGCGCCGATGGCCGCCACCGAGAGCGACGAGGTGTTCGAGGCGAGCACCGCGTCGGGGCAGCGCTGCGCCACGTCGCCGAGGATCCGCTGCTTGAGGTCGATCCTCTCCGGGACCGCCTCGACGACGAGGCCGGCGTCGGTCGGCAGCTCGCCGGCGCCGACCACCACGCCCAGCCGCTCGAGGAGCCCCTCGACGGTGGTGCCCTCGGGCAGCTTCCCGCGCTCGGCGGCACCCTGCAGGGACGTCTCGACGGCCGACCGCGCGGCCGTCACGCGCTCGTCGTCGCTCTCGACCACGGTCAGCCGGGCGGTGCCCGCCACGAGGAACGCGTGCGCGATCCCCGCCCCCATCGTGCCGCCACCGACCACGCCGACGCTCTCCGGAATCGTCATGGGCGCACCCTCTCGCATCCCGGGCCCGTCGACACGCCGCTGATCGACTTCCGGGGGGCCCGTGTCCGTCGGACACGGTCGCCGCGCCCCGGACGCCCTGCACGGGGTCCGGCGCGTGGACCGCGACCCGGTCGTCCCGAGGCATGATCACGACGACCGGTCGCGGATGGCCCCGGAGCGCCCGTCATCGGGGCGCTGGACGACCGATCGACGTGATCATGGGACCGCGGCGGCCGGCGAGGGGACGGGCCCCGGTGCTTGCGTGAGCAGCGGAAGTCCGGCACCATGAGTAACCGAACGAACATTCGGGAGGGCCTCCGTGGACCACGACGACCAGCTGCTCGCCGACTTCGACGCCACCGTGGCGGCCGAGGGCCGGATCGAGCCCCGCGACTGGATGCCCGAGGGCTACCGCAAGACGCTGATCCGGCAGATCGCGCAGCACGCGCACTCCGAGATCATCGGCATGCAGCCCGAGGGCAACTGGATTCTGCGCGCCCCGAGCCTGCGGCGGAAGGCGATCCTCCTGGCGAAGGTGCAGGACGAGGCCGGCCACGGGCTGTACCTGTACTCGGCCACCGAGACCCTCGGGGTCGACCGCACCGAGCTCACCGAGAAGCTGATCGACTCGAGGCAGAAGTACTCGTCGATCTTCAACTACCCGACGCTGACGTTCGCCGACATCGGCGTGATCGGCTGGCTCGTCGACGGCGCCGCGATCTGCAACCAGGTCCCGCTCTGCCGCTCGTCCTACGGGCCCTACGCGCGGGCGATGGTGCGGATCTGCAAGGAGGAGTCGTTCCACCAGCGCCAGGGCTTCGAGCTGCTGATGACGCTGATGGCCGGCACCGACGCGCAGCGCGAGATGGTGCAGGACGCGGTGAACCGCTGGTGGTGGCCCTCGTTGATGATGTTCGGCCCCGCCGACGGTGACTCCCCCAACACCCAGCAGTCGATGGCGTGGCGGATCAAGCGCCACACCAACGACGAGCTCCGCCAGCGCTACGTCGACATGTCGATGCCGCAGGCCGAGGCCCTCGGGGTCACGTTCCCCGACCCGGAGCTCCGCTGGAACGCCGAGCGCGGGTCCTACGACTACGGCGAGATCGACTGGGACGAGTTCACCGCCGTGGTGAAGGGCGCCGGGCCGTGCAACGCCCAGCGCCTGGCCCACCGCCGTGCCGCTCACGAGAACGGCCAGTGGGTCCGCGACGCCGCGTCGGCCTACGCCGCCAAGCAGGCCACCCGTGAGGAGGTCGCGGCGTGAGCGCGGACACGAAGCGAAGCGGAGCTGGACCATGAGCATGGCCGACGACGTCACCGCGCACGTCGAGGGCGAGCCGGAGATCCGGGAGGGCGTCACGCCCGACCGCACCTGGCCGCTCTACGAGGTGTTCGTCCGCGGCAAGCGGGGCCTCAACCACGTCCACGTGGGGTCGCTGCACGCCCCGGACGAGCGGATGGCGCTGCACAACGCGCGCAACCTCTACACCCGGCGCAACGAGGGCGTGTCGATCTGGGTGGTCCGGGCCGACGCGATCACGGCCTCGAGCCCCGACGAGAAGGATCCGTTCTTCTCGCCCTCGGGCGACAAGGTCTACCGGCACCCGACGTTCTACGAGATCCCCGAGGACGTGCCGCACCTGTGAACGAGACGGAGAACGTCTACGACGCCCTCGCCGAGGCCGACCACGAGGGCCGCTGGGCCTACGGGGCGGGCTTCGACGAGTCGGTCGTCGAGGTCACCGCGCCCGCGCCCGCAGGTGTCGACCGCGATGACCTCGCCGCCTACTGCCTCATGCTGGCCGACGACGCGCTCGTCGCTTCCCAGCGCCTCTCGGAGTGGTCGACGAACGCCCCGGAGCTCGAGGAGGAGGTCGCGCTCGCCAACATCGCGCTCGACCTGCTCGGCCAGGCCCGGGTCCTGCTCTCCCGCGCCGGCCACCTCGGCGCGGCGGAGCGTTTCCGGACGACGACGATGGCGCCGGCCCTGTCCGACGAGGACGTCCTCGCCTACTTCCGCGACGACCGGTTCTTCCGCAGCGTCACCCTCGCCGAGATGGACCTGGGCGACTTCGCGCGGACGATGGCGTGGATCGTCGTCTACTCGTCGTGGCGCCTCGCGCTGATGACCGGGCTGCGGGGTTTGTCGGACCCGGTGCTGGCCGCGGTCGCGGCGAAGGCGGTGCCCGAGCTCGCCTACCAGCGCGAGTACGCGGCGGGCTGGGTCGTGCGGCTCGGCGACGGCACGGAGTACTCCCACGAGCGCATGCAGGCCGGGTTCGACGCGGTGTGGCCGTTCACCGAGGAGCTCTTCCTCGCCCACCCCGTGGAGACGCGGCTGGTGGAGGCGGGCGTGGCGGTCGACCCGACGTCGCTGCGGGCCTCGCTCGACGCCGACCTCGCCCAGCTGCTGCCGGTGGCGACCCTGTCCCGGCCCGAGCGGCCCGCGGTCGGGCTGGTCGGCGGGCGCGGGGGCCGCGACGGGGTGCACACCGAGGCGCTCGGCCGGATGCTCGCGATCATGCAGTCGCTCGCCCGCGCACACCCGGACGCGACGTGGTGAGCACGCTCTGGGACGTGGCCTCCGAGGTGACCGACCCCGAGATGCCCATGCTGACGCTCGCCGACCTGGGCGTGCTGCGCTCGGTCGACCAGCAGGACGGCCGGATCACCGCGACGATCACCCCCACCTACGCGGGCTGCCCGGCGCTCGACGCGATGCGCGACGACCTGACCGCGAGGCTGGCGGAGTTCGGCGAGGTCGAGGTGCGGGTGTCGCTGACCCCGCCGTGGACCACCGACCTGATCAGCGACGAGGGCCGGCGCAAGCTCGCCGAGGCCGGGGTCGCACCGCCCGCCCACATCGGGCCGCGTGCCGTGGGCCCGGTGCCGCTGACGCTGCTGGCCCCGCCGGCGCGGGTGACGTGCCCGCGCTGCGGCTCGCCCGACACCGAGGAGCTCTCCCGCTTCGGCCCGACCGCCTGCACGGCCCTGCGCCGCTGCCCGGCCTGCCGCGAGCCGTTCGAGCACATGAAGGACATCTGATGACGACGACCGTCGACACCGGGTTCCACGCCCTGCGCGTCGCCCACGTCGAGCGGCTCACCGACGACGCCGTCGCGATCACGTTCGACGTCCCGGCCGACCTCGCCGACACCTTCGCCTTCCGCGCCGGGCAGTACCTGACGCTGCGGACGGAGACGCCGGACGGCGAGGAACGGCGCTCCTACTCGATCTGCGCGCCCGAGGGGCAGCGCCCGCGGATCGGGGTCCGCCGGGTCGAGACCGGGCTGTTCTCGGAGTGGCTCGTCGACCGGCTGTCCGCCGGGGACGTCCTCGAGGTGGCGCCGCCCGAGGGCCGGTTCAGCCCGGGTCCCCCGCCGCCCCAGCACGGGCCGGGCGAGCACCACACGCTGATCGCCGCCGGCTCGGGCATCACCCCGGTGCTCTCGATCGCCGCGACCGTGCTCGCCGCGCACCCCGACAACCACGTCACGCTGCTCTACGGCAACCGGCGCGCCGACACGGTGATGTTCGCCGAGGACCTCGCCGACCTCAAGGACCGCTACCGCTCGCGGCTGCAGCTCGACCACGTGCTCTCGCGCGAGCCGATGGAGGCCGAGATCTTCGCGGGCCGGCTCGATCGGGAGAAGCTCCACATGCTCCTGACGCAGCTCGTGCCCACCCCCCAGGTCGACCACTGGTGGCTGTGCGGGCCGCTGGAGATGGTGACCGGGGCGCGCGACCTGCTCGACGAGCTCGGCGTCGGCCGGGACAAGGTCCACGCGGAGCTGTTCTACGTCGACACCCCGCCGCCGCAGCCGGTGCGCCACGAGAACGCGCCCGCCGAGGGCGTCGAGGCCCGCATCGTCCTGCACGGCCGCGAGGTCACCGCGACGATCCCGCCCGACTCGTTCGTCCTCGACGCGGCCCAGAAGGTCCGCTCGGACCTGCCGTTCGCCTGCAAGGGCGGGGTGTGCGGGACGTGCCGGGCCAAGGTCGTCGTCGGGGAGGTCGCCATGCAGCGCAACTTCGCCCTCGAGGCCGAGGAGGTCGAGGCCGGGTTCGTGCTCACGTGCCAGTCGGTCCCGGTCTCCGACGAGCTCACCATCGACTACGACGTCTAGGAGACCCCACCCATGGTGCTCGACAGCTACGTCGGCGGCCGCTGGCAGAGCGGCTCCGGCGAGGGCCGCCCGATGTTCGACGCGGTCACCGGCGAGGAGGTGGACCGCCTCTCGACCGAGGGCCTCGACCTGGCCGGGGCCGCGTCCCACGCCCGCACGGTCGGCGGCCCGGCGCTGCGCGAGCTCTCCTTCCACCAGCGGGCGTCGCTGCTCAAGGCGCTCGCCGGGCACCTGCGCGAGCACCGCGAGGAGCTCTACGCGCTCAGCGCGCGCACCGGCGCCACCCTGGGCGACTCGAAGTTCGACGTCGACGGCGGCATCGGCGTCCTGGCCGCCTACGCCTCGAAGGGCAAGCGGGAGCTCCCCGCCGGGACGGTCCTGGTCGAGGGCGACGTCGAGCCCCTGTCGAAGGACGGCTCGTTCCTCGGCTCGCACGTGCTGAGCCCGCTGCGCGGCGTCGCGGTGCAGGTCAACGCCTACAACTTCCCGTGCTGGGGCCCGCTCGAGAAGTTCGCGCCCGCCTTCCTCGCCGGCGTGCCCTCGATCGTCAAGCCGGCCACCCCCACCGGGTTCCTCACCGCCGGGCTGATGCGCCTCGTCGTCGACTCGGGGCTGCTGCCCGAGGGCTCGGTCCAGTTCCTCGCCGGGTCGGTGGGCGACCTGTTCGACCACCTCACCGAGCAGGACCTGGTGTCGTTCACCGGTTCCGCCTCCACGGCCCGGCAGCTGCGCACCCACCCGACGCTGGTCCGCCGCGCGGTCCGGTTCACCGCCGAGGCCGACTCGCTGAACTGCTCGATCCTCGGCCCGGACGCCACGCCCGGGAGCCCCGAGTTCGACCTCTACGTCAAGCAGCTGGTCACCGAGATGACGGTGAAGGCCGGCCAGAAGTGCACCGCGATCCGGCGGGCCCTCGTGCCCGCCGAGCACCTCGACGCGGTCGCGGAGGCCGTGATCGCCAGGCTGTCCCGGATCGTCGTCGGGAACCCCAACAACCCCGACGTGCGCATGGGCGCCCTCGCCGGGCTCGAGCAGCGCGAGGAGGTCCGGCGCTCGCTCAAGGCCCTCGCCGACGACGCACGCGTGCTCTACGGCGACCCCGACCACGTCGAGGTCACCGACGCCGACGCCGAGCGCGGCGCGTTCCTCTCCCCCGTCCTGCTCGGCGCCGACCCCGAGTCCGCCGCGGTGCACGAGGTCGAGGCCTTCGGGCCGGTGTCCACGCTGGTCGGCTACACCTCCACCGCGCAGGTGGTCGACCTCGCCGCCCGCGGGCAGGGCTCGCTCGCCGGGTCGGTCGTCACCGGCGACCCCGACTTCGCCCGCGAGGTCGTCCTGGGGGCCGCGCCGTGGCACGGCCGGATGCTGGTGCTCGACCAGGCCGACGCCAAGAGCTCCACCGGGCACGGCTCGCCGATGCCGCAGCTCGTCCACGGCGGCCCCGGCCGCGCCGGCGGCGGGGAGGAGATGGGCGGCGTCCGCGGGGTCAAGCACCACATGCAGCGGACCGCGCTGCAGGGCTCACCCGACATGCTCACCGCGGTCACCGGCCAGTGGTTCCCGGGCTCGGCGCGCACCACCACCGAGGTGCACCCGTTCCGCAAGCACCTCGAGGAGCTCCGCGTGGGCGACACCGTGGTCGGCGGGCCGCGGCGGGTCACCGAGGCCGACGTCGAGCACTTCGCCGAGTTCACCGGCGACACCTTCTACGCGCACATGGACGCCGAGGCGGCGGCGCAGAACCCGTTCTTCGGGGAGCGGGTGGCCCACGGCTACCTCGTGGTGTCGTTCGCCGCGGGCCTGTTCGTCGACCCGGCGCCGGGCCCCGTGCTCGCCAACTTCGGCGTCGACTCGCTGCGGTTCCTCACGCCCGTCAAGTTCGACGACGAGCTGACGATCACCCTGACGGCCAAGCAGATCACCCCGCGCGACACCGCGGCCTACGGCGAGGTCCGCTGGGACGCCGACGTCACCAACCAGAACGGGGACTCCGTGGCCCGCTACGACGTGCTGACGCTGGTGGCGAAGCAGGATGGCTGATCACGTCGTCGCGTCCGTGCGGCGGATGTGGGACGACGACGCCGCGTCCCGCAAGCTGGGCATGGAGCTGCATTCGGCCGTCGACGGCGAGGCCCGGCTGACGATGCGGGTCACCTCGGACATGGTCAACGGGCACGGCATGTGCCACGGGGGCTACCTGTTCCTGCTGGCCGACTCCGCGTTCGCGTGCGCCTGCAACTCCCCCGGGCCCGTCACCGTCGCGGCCGGCGGCGACATCGTCTTCGTCGCCTCCGCCCGCGAGAACGACGTGCTGGAGGCCGTGGCCACCGAGCGCACCCGCTACGGGCGCTCCGGGGTCTACGACGTGACGATCCGCCGCCCGCAGGACGACCTGGTGATCGCGGAGTTCCGCGGGCGGTCGCGTGTGCTTCGCTCGTGAGCACTTCGGGGGGCTATAACCCCTCGAAGTGCTCACCGGTCCGGAGGACACACCCATGGAGATCCGCTACGAGGTGACCGAGGGGATCGCGACGATCACCCTCGACCGCCCGGAGCACCGGAACGCCTTCACCCCGACGATGGCGACGGAGATCGTCGCCGCGTTCGACGAGGCCGACGCCGACGACGCCGTGCGGGTCGTCGTGCTGACCGGGGCGGGCCGGGCGTTCTGCGCCGGGGCCGACCTGGGCCGCGGCGGGTCGACGTTCGACTACGAGACGGTCCGCGACGCCCGTCTCCGGGCGGGCGGCACCATCGCCGGCATGCCCCGCGACCTCGGCGGCGTCGTCGTGCTCCGGATCGCGGCGAGCGTGAAGCCGGTGATCGCGGCGGTGAACGGGCCCGCGGTGGGGATCGGGGCGTCGATGCTCCTGCCCGCCGACGTGCGCATCTGCGGCCGGTCGGCGCGGTTCGGCTACGTCTTCACGCGCCGCGGCATCGCCCCCGACGGCGCCTCGAGCTGGTTCCTCCCGCGCGTCGTCGGGATCTCCCAGGCGATGGAGTGGGTCGCGACGGGCCGCGTGTTCGACGCGGCCGAGGCGCTCGCCGGCCGCCTGGTGTCGCGGGTGGTTCCCGACGACGAGCTGGTCGCCACCGCCCGCGCGCTGGCGGCGGAGATCGTCGGGAACACCTCCGCGGTGTCGGTGGCGCTGAGCCGCCGGATGCTGTGGTCGATGCTCGGGGCGGAGTCCCCCTGGGACGCGCACCGCATGGACACCCGGGTGATCGCCGCGCTCGGGGCCGGGCCGGACGCGGCCGAGGGCGTCACCTCGTTCCTCGAGAAGCGGCCCGCGAAGTTCACCGCCTCGCCGTCGGACCACCTCGATCTCGTCGAACCGTGGCCGCCGGTCCCCGACGACGTGGTGCCGCCGGGGACCTGAGGCCCCTACAAGGCGTCGGTGATCTCTACGTGGCGGGCACCGACGCGCCGCAGCCGCATCCGCAGCGCGCGGTCCGGGGCCACGACCGTGAAGCCGACGCCCCGACCGGCAGCCTCCCCCGCCACCGCGGGGACCACCCACACGCCCAGCTCGTCGTCGGCGACGACGTCGGTGAGATCCAGGACGACGGCCGCGGGCCCCGTGGCCAGCACGCCCTCGACCGCCTCGCGCAGGACGGCCACGGTGCCCGCGCCGAGGCCTCCCCGCAGCCGGATCACGGGGGTGTCCGGATGGTCGTCGACGGTCACGTCCAGCCCCTCGACGTGGCCCGACCCACGGGCCTGTGTCGCCACCCGTCTGTTCCCCATCAAGGTCGTCCCCTCGTCCGGTCCCGGGCACGCCAGAACCGCGCCGAGGCGGGGGTCTGGTGTCCGGCACACGTGGGACCGCAGTCGTGCACGACGGGGGCGGCGGGTCCGGGCGCGCCCTCGGTCGGCTGTGCGGTGTCGCTGGACCATAGGCCGGACGGGGCCCGACCGACAGTCGGCGGTCGTCGACCTGCCAACCCGGTGCCTCCGCGAGACGCAGGCGATACCCCCGGTTGCGCTGAGCCGTCCGGGTGACGGGAGGGCCGCCTGCCACGCCCCCCTGGGCCGGGTGCCGCAGCACCCGGATGTGCACGCGTGCACAGGTGCACGAGTGCTTGTGAGCACCGTGGACCGGGTGTCACTGTGCACGTCCGGCGCCTCCACATCGGGGAGGCTCGCCGGTGCGGTCGGGGCGGGGGTGCGGGACCAGTGCGGATCGCCGTGGCCAACAACAAGGGCGGGGCCGGCAAGACGACGGCGATCGCCCACCTCGCCGAGGCCCTCGCGGCCCGCGGGCGCCGGGTGCTCGCGGTCGACCTCGACCCGCAGGCGAACCTGTCGCGTCGCCTGGGCTACGGCGAGGCCGAGCTCGCGGACATGGTCACCGCGGCCGAGGTCGTCGCGGCCAACCAGAAGGGGTGCGCCGTCGACGCGGTCGTCGGCTGCCGGTGGAGCGGGCCCTCCGTCGACGACCTCGCCACCCGCATCGACCTGGTGCCCGCCCGGTACGACCTCGAGGCCCGGGTCGCCGAGGCGGGGCAACTCGGATCGCACGAGCGGCTCGACCTCGGCCTGTCGGGCGTCGCCGAGGACTACGACGTCGTCCTGCTCGACTGCCCGCCCTCGCTCGGGCACCTCACCCAGCTCGGCCTCGCGGCCGCCGACACGGCCGTGCTCGTGCTGCGCCCGGAGTACGACCACCTGCAGGGCGCGATCCGCGTCCGCGACTTCATCGCCACCTACCGCCGCCACCTCGGGCGCCCCGACCTCGCCGTGTCCGGCGTGATCATCAACGAGCACGACCGCCGGCGCGGCCTCCACGCCTGGCACACCGACTCGGTCACCGAGGCCTTCGGTGACCTGGTGTGGTCGCCGCCGATCCCGTCGCGCGCCGTGCTCGCCGAGGCCATCGACGCGGCGCAGCCCCTGCGGGCCCGCGGGGCCCCCGCCCGGCCGCTGATCGAGATCTTCTCCACCCTCGCCGACCAGCTGGAGGTCCGGACCGATGCCGTCGCCTGAACCCCGTGCGACCCCGCCGGGCCCGCAGACCGCGGCGAACGTCCGG
Source organism: Actinomycetospora atypica (assembly GCF_042653685.1). Taxonomy (NCBI): domain Bacteria; kingdom Bacillati; phylum Actinomycetota; class Actinomycetes; order Pseudonocardiales; family Pseudonocardiaceae; genus Actinomycetospora; species Actinomycetospora atypica. Next base: position 49,009 of record NZ_JBHSIV010000025.1, read on the forward strand.
CGTCGCCCGGTCCCGCCCGGGGGCGAGCGCCGCCGGCCCGAGCCGACGTCGTCGCTGGCCCCCTCGCCGAGCCCGCTGATGTCGGTGCCCGACGGCGGGCCGGCCGGGCGGCGACAGCACCACCGGCCCGGCACGCCCCGTCAGGAACAGGTCTACCTCTCCGGCCGCGTGCCCCGGGCGCTGCGCGACGAGCTGCACATCCGGGCGATCGCGGAGGGCCGGCCGGTGGTCGACCTGCTGCGCGACGCCATCCGTCACTACCTCGACGAGGCCTAGCGCATTACCACAGGGCGTCCGCGGCCCGTCGCCGGGTGTACACAGGTGTGCGCAACTCTGTGCATGCCCACGGGTCCAGGCCCGTCCGGCCCGCACCGGCCACGGCCGTCCGCAGCAGGCGACCACTCGTCCGGCCCAGCCCGTGGCAGGGTGTCCCCCGTGTCGACCTTCCCTGACGACTTCCTCTGGGGCAGCGCCACCGCCGCCCACCAGGTGGAGGGCGGCAACGTCAACAACGACTGGTGGGACTGGGAGCACGACCCGTCCTCGCCCTGCGTCGAGCCCTCCGGCGACGCGATCGACCACTACCACCGCTACGACGACGACTTCGCGCTGCTCGCCGACCTCGGCCAGAACGCGCACCGGTTCTCCCTCGAGTGGTCGCGGATCGAGCCGGCCCCGGGCGAGGTCTCCCCCGCGGCACTCGACCACTACGCGCGCGTCCTCGACTCCCTCGCCGACCACGGCCTCACGGCGTTCGCGACGCTGCACCACTTCACGCTGCCCCGCTGGTTCGCCGCGCGGGGCGGGTGGCTCGCCGAGGACGCCGTGGAGGTGTTCGCCCGCTTCGTGGAGCGAGTGGCGGCCGCACTCGGTGACCGCATGCCCTACGTCTGCACGATCAACGAGCCGCAGATCGTCGCGCGGGAGTGCTACCTGTCGGGCCAGTTCCCGCCCGGGCACACCGACCTCACCGAGGCGCTGACGGTCAACACGACCCTGGCCCGCGCCCACCGCGCCGCCGTCGAGGTGCTGCGCGCCGGGCCGGGCACGCCGCTCGTCGGGACGTGCCTGCACCTGCCGTACATCGAGCCGCTGCGTCCCGACGACGAGGCCGACGCCGGCGCCGCGGCCGCGGCGCGGACGGTCATGATCGACACCCACCTCGACGACCTGCGCGCGGGCGGCGACGTCGGCGACTGGGTGGGGCTGCAGTACTACTCGCGGGCCCTCATCGACGCCACGGCCGCCGACCTGACGGCCCCTCCCCCGGAGGGCGCGGAGACGACGCTCATGGGCTGGGAGGTCCACCCCGCCGGGTTCGGCGCGGTGCTGCGCCGGATCGCGGAGGCGGGCCTGCCCGTCGTCGTGACCGAGAACGGGATCGCCACGGCGGACGACGACCAGCGGGTGCGCTACCTCGCCTCGCACCTGGCCGAGGTCGAGCGGGCGCTCGCCGACGGCGTCGACGTGCGCGGCTACCTGTACTGGTCGTCGTTCGACAACTTCGAGTGGGCCGTCGGCTACCGGCCGACCTTCGGCCTCGTCGGGATCGACCGGGCCGACGGGCTCAAGCGGATTCCGCGTCGCAGCGCCGAGCTGTTCGGCGAGGTCGCGCGGAGCGGCGACCTGACGGCGCTGAGCGACGCCTGACGATCACCGAGGGTCGAGGTCCTACTGGGCCGTCCGGGTGGTGCGGGTCCCGGAGAGCCATGATCACGCGGCACGATGCTCCGGAAGTGGACACCGCAGGGTGACCTTCGTGGGGGTGGCGGGATGACGCGGACGAGCGGGCACGGGATCGCTGCCCCGGAGCTCGCCACGGGTGGCGGGTTGTCCGGTCGGGAGCGCCAGGTGCTGGAGCTGATCGCCGACGGTCTCTCCAACCGCGACATCGGCGCCCGGCTGGTCATCAGCGAGAAGACCGCCGGGCGGCATGTGTCGAACATCTTCGCCAAGCTCGAGGTGCACACCCGGGCCCAGGCGACGCGGTACGCCGCCGAGCACGGACTGCTCGCGCCCTGACCGCGCCCGGGATGGGGTGTTCGCCCGATGCGGGCCCGGGAGTGAGGTTCCTAGCGTCGAGGACGTCCGGACGTCCCGACCCGCAGGAGCCCCCATGTCCTCCACCGACACCACCACCGCCCCGTCCGCGATGCCCGACCAGGACGCCCTCGACGCGTTCCTCGGCCGCTTCGTCACCGACCTCGGGGCCACGGCCGCCGCGGCCGGCGTCGTCATCGGTCACCGCCTCGGCCTCTACCGGGCCCTCGCCGAGGGACCGGCGACCCCCGACGAGCTGGCCGCCCGCACCGGCACCCGTACCCGGCCCGTCGCCGAGTGGCTCCACGGTCAGGCGGCCGGTGGCTACGTCACGCACGACGCCGCGACCGGCCGCTTCCACCTCGACGCCACCCAGGCGTTCTGTCTCACCGACCCCGACGGTCCGGTGTATCTCCCGGGCGCCTTCCTGCTCGCCCTCGGCGCCCTCCGGGCCGAGCCCCGGATCACCGACTCGTTCCGGACGGGGACCGGGATGGGCTGGCACGAGCACGACGAGGACGTGTTCCTGGGGTGCGAGGCGTTCTTCCGCCCCGGCTATCTGGCGTCCCTGACGACGAGCTGGATCCCCGCGCTGGAGGGGGTCGAGGACCGGCTGCGCGCGGGAGGCCGGGTGGCCGACCTCGGGTGCGGGCTCGGTGCCTCGAGCGTGATCATGGCCGGTGCCTACCCGGCGACCACCGTCCGGGGCTCCGACTACCACGCGGGCTCGATCGCCCTCGCCCGCGAGCGCGCGGCCGCCGCCGGGGTCGAGGACCGGGTGACCTTCGAGGTCGCCTCCGCCCAGACCTTCTCGGGGCGGGACTACGACCTGGTCACCACCTTCGACTGTCTGCACGACATGGGCGATCCGGTCGGTGCCGCCCGGCACGTCCGCGAGGCCCTCGCCCCCGAGGGCTGCTGGCTGCTCGTCGAACCGGCCGCCGGTGGGACCCCGGCCGAGAACTACCACCCCCGTGGCCGGCTGTACTACAACTTCTCCTCGCTCCTGTGCGTCCCCAACGCCCTGTCCCAGAGCGGGGAGCGCGCTCTCGGCGCCCAGGCCGGCGAACCGGCGCTGCGCGAGGTCGTCGAGGCCGCGGGGTTCACCCGGTTCCGGCTGGCGACCGGCACGCCGTTCAACGACGTCTACGAGGTCCGCCCGTGAGCGCCGGCGCTACGCCCGCGTGACCGACCCCTTGAGGAACACGAAGTGGTCGTCGAAGCGCAGCACCGGGTCCTCCCGGTAGGCGTGCTTGAACTGGGCCACCCCCTCGGCGAGCTCGTCGTCGGAGAACTCGCCGAGCACCGACATGTACCGCGACTCGAGCATCCGGACGTAGCGCTCCCGGTCGACCGCGACGTGGAAGGTCCGGTGGGTCAGCGACGTCCGCAGCCCCGCCGCGGCGAGGGCCTCCTCGATCTCCGCCGGGTCGGGCTGGAGCTCCTCGAAGCGGTCGTGGGCGGCGGCGAACAGCGGGTGCGGGATCGTCGTCGGGAGCATGACCACCAGGAGCCGGCCGTGGTCGGAGAGCAGCCCCGCCAGGCCTCGGATCGTCGCCGCGCGGTCCGCCACGTGGTGGATCGCCTCCTTCACGACGATCGCGTCGAGCGGACCGGGGTCGGGGAGCGAGACCCGCCCGGAGGCGACGTCCTCGGCGCTCGCGAGGACCGGGCGCAGGGACGACAGGGCCGGGACCCGGTCGAGCATCGCGGTGCTGGGGTCGACGCAGAGGACCGGGCGCCGCGGCTGGACGTCCTCGGCGATCTGGCGCGTGTAGAGACCGGTGCCGCACCCGATGTCGGCGATCGCGTCCGAGGGGGTCAGGCGCAGCGCGCCGGTGATGGCGCGGGAGAACTGGCGGACGTACTCGGGGTCGTAGGTCCAGTGATCGTCGTAGGAGGGGGCCAGGCGCTCGTAGTGGTCGGCGATCTGGTCGGTCATCGGGGGCTCCCACCTACGGGCTCGGGTGTCGGCGGCTCACCCTGTCAGGCCGTGCGCATCCTGACCATGGACCCGATCGCGCCGACGGCCACCATCACCACGACCACGCCGCACAGACCCACCGCCACCGGCGCGAGGCTCCAGACCTCGACGGCCACCCCGGCCAGCAGGCTCGACACCGCGGCCGCGAGGTAGCAGTACAGGTAGATCGCGGCGAGGGTGCCGGCGTGCGCGCCCTCGGGGCTGCGGTCGAGCAGCACCCGCATGGCCCCGGCGAAGGCGACCCCGAAGCCCGCCCCGGCCACGACGGCGGCGGCCAGGTAGGCGGCGAAGCTCCCCGCCGCGATCGCGGCGACGAAGCCGAGGATCCCCCCGACGAGTACCGCGGCGCCGCCGGTCAGCGCGTGCGTGGCCCGCAGCCGGCTCGCCGCGATCCCGGCCACGGGCCCGGCGAGGTGGTAGACCGCGACCGCGAGCGCGCCGGAGAACAGGTCGTGGCGGCCGAGGACCGAGACCGCCAGCGACGGGGCCAGCGCCTGGGTGAAGCCGCCGAGCACGTAGGTCCCGGCCACCAGCAGGCACACCGCGGGGAAGACGGCCCGCGCGGTCGTCGGGACCCGGACCACGGGACGCAGCGAGCGGACGGCCCCGGGTCCCCGCCGCACGGTCTCGGGCAGGAACACGACGGCCACCGCGGCCGCCGCGAGGATCCCGGCCGTCACCAGGAACGACACGACGGGCGCGCGCTCGGGCGCGAGCTGCACCGCCGCGCCCGAGGCGAGGGCGCCGAGCGCGATCCCGCCGGGCGGTGCCCCGGAGGTGACGGCCCCGGCGAGCCCGGGGCGCGTCGCGGGCACGAGGTCGACGACGAAGGCCCCGAGGGCACTGAGCGCGAGCCCGACGGAGAGTCCCTGCACGGCGCGTCCGGCGATGAGCGGCCCCGCCGAGTCGACCGTGGAGAGCACCAGGCACGCGGCCGCGCCGACGAGGATCGCGGGCACGGCCACCCGCTTGCGCCCCAGGTGGTCCGACAGGCTCCCGCAGCACAGGAGCGCGATCAGCAGCGGGACGATGTAGATCGCGAAGGCGCCGGTCAGCGCGACGGTCGAGACGCCGTAGGCCTGCGCGTAGACGACGTAGAGCGGGGCCGGGACCCCGGCGGCGGCGCAGACCGCGACGAGCGCGACCGACGCCGTCGTGAACCTCGCCCCGGAACCGGTGCGCGGCACCGGGGTCAGACCGTCCCGGCGCGAGTCACGGCGTCGAGCCTACGTCCCGCCCGGGCACGGCTGCTCCGCCGGAGTGAGCGCACTGCGGTGTTCGGGGACGAGGTGACGCAGAGCGTTGTCCGATGCGGCCGACCGGGTCACCGTGAGGGTGAGACCGCGGCAGCGGTGACGGACGGCGACGGGGAGCCACCATGAGCGAGACGCGACTGCAGGTCACCAGGACGATCGAGGCGCCCGCGGAGCGCGTCTTCGCCCTGCTCAGCGATCCACGGGAGCACGTGGCGATCGACGGGTCGGGCCTGCTGCAGGGCAGCGACAGCGACCGGGTCACCGGGGTCGGCCAGGTGTTCGCGATGCGGATGTTCCGCGACGACCTGGGCCCGTGGCGGACGTTCAACACCGTCACCGACTTCGAACCCGACCGCCGGATCGGCTGGGCTCCCGACCTCGACCCCGACTGCGAGCTCGCGCCCAAGCTCGCGGGCGTCACCGTCGGCGGGCACTACTACGCCTACGAGCTCGAGGAGCACGACGGCGTCACCGACGTGACCCAGACCTACGACTGGTCGGGCGTCGCGGACCCGAACTTCGCCGCGCTGTGCCCGTTCGTCGGCACCGCCGAGATGACCGGGACTCTCGACCGGCTCGCCGGGGCGGTCGGTTCGGCCTGACGCCGCGGCCGGACCGTGGTGGGCGCGGCAGGATTCGAACCTGCGACCGACGGCTTGTAAGGCCGTTGCTCTCCCGCTGAGCTACGCGCCCGCGACGGGCCCCGGGAACGCTACCCGGGGCCCGTCGTGAGGGGGTCGAGCTGTCAGGCCGAGGCCTTGAGCTCCTCGATCGCGTCTTTCCAGCCCTGCTGGTCGCGCGCGTCGCCGGGGCCGTTGTGCTCGGCGAACCGCACGATGCCCTCGGAGTCGATGAGGAAGGTGCCGCGGAAGGCGAATCCGAGGTCGGCGGAGAAGACTCCGTAGCTCTCCGCGACCGCGCCGTGCGGCCAGAAGTCCGACAGCAGCGGGAACTGGTAGTTCTCCTGGGTCGCCCAGGCCTTCAGCGACCACGTGGTGTCCACCGAGACGCCGAGGAGCTGCACGTCGTCGTTCTGGAACGACGGGAGCTCGTCGCGGGCCGAGCAGAGCTCGCCCGTGCAGATCCCGGAGAAGGCGAAGGGGTAGAAGACGAGGAGGACGGCCTGCTTGCCCCGGAAGTCCGAGAGCGAGACCTCCTGGCCGTCCTGGTTCTTGAGCGTGAACTCGGGGGCCTTCGAGCCCACCTCGACCGTCATGGCGCGCGTTCTCCTCAGGGGTGTGTGGCTGGTGCGGCCTCACCCTAGCGACGGGAACCCCGTCGAGGGCGTCAGCCGGCCGCCGTCACCGCCTGCCCTTGCTCCCCGACTTCGGCGGCACCAGCCGCGTCCCGACCCAGCCGTCGGAGATGCTCACGTTGGAGGTCTGCGACAGGCCCGCCGTCGGCGCGGCCTCCGCGATGTCGGAGGGCTGGACGTGCCCGGCGTGACCGGTCTTGGGCGTCAGCACCCACACCACGCCGGTCTCGGCGAGCGGCGAGCGCGCGTCCATGAGGGCGTCGACGAGATCCCCGTCGTCGTCGCGCCACCACATCACGACGACGTCGACGACCTCCTGGGCGGTCTCGTCGAGGAGATCCTCGCCGGCCCGCTCCTCGATGGCGGATCGGACGACGTCATCGACGTCGGAGTCCCACCCGAGCTCCTGGACGATCATCCCCGGTTCGACCCCGAGCTTGCCGGCGATGTCGCTCCGGCTGCCGTCGGTGTCCCCCGCGGCCGCGACCACGTCTCCGGTCCCTCCTCCGTGTCATCTCCCCTGGTGCCGACGCCCCGTGGGGCGTCCGCCGTGACGGACAGCGAACACGGCGGACGTGCCGTGCGCAACCAGCCACGCGGCCCGCCTCGTGACGAGTCCGTGACGGGGCTGCCCACCACCACTCCCGTCTACTCGCGGGTAGAGATGACGGGGGGAACGTCCGGGGGCGACGATGGGGCCCCCGGCGGTGATCCCCCGGGCAGAATCGGTTCGGACAGGCCGCGTCCCTACCCGACGGCGGGTGTCACGACTGACGACGAGGAGCAGCAGCAGGTGTCATCGCAGAACGATTCGCAGCGGGCCGACGACCGCGGCTCGCGCGACTCCCGCGTCCACGTCATCCGGGACGGCCTCTCCACCCACCTGCCCGACATCGACCCCGACGAGACCGCCGAGTGGATCGAGTCGTTCGACCAGGTGCTGGACGCGGGCGGCCAGCAGCGCGCCCGCTACCTCATGCTCCAGCTGCTCCAGCGCGCCCGCGAGCGGCGCGTCGCGGTCCCGAGCCTGTTCTCCACCGACTACGTCAACACGATCCCCACCGACCAGGAGCCCTGGTTCCCGGGCGACGAGGAGACCGAGCGCCGCTACCGCGCGTGGATCCGGTGGAACGCGGCGGCGATGGTGCACCGCGCCCAGCGGCCGGGGGTCGGCGTCGGCGGGCACATCTCCACCTACGCCTCCGCGGCGTCGCTCTACGAGGTCGGCTTCAACTGGTTCTTCCGCGGCAAGGACCACCCCGGCGGCGGCGACCACCTCTACATCCAGGGCCACGCCTCCCCCGGCATCTACGCCCGCGCCTTCCTCGAGGGCCGCCTGGGCGCCGAGCACCTCGACGGGTTCCGCCAGGAGCTCTCGCACGCGGGCCCCGGCGGCGGCCTGCCGAGCTACCCGCACCCGCGGCTCATGCCGTGGTTCTGGGAGCACCCCACGGTCTCGATGGGCCTCGGGCCGATCAACGCGATCTTCCAGGCGCGCTTCGACCGCTACCTGCACAACCGCGGGCTCAAGGACACCTCCCAGCAGCACACGTGGGCCTTCCTGGGCGACGGCGAGATGGACGAGCCGGAGTCGCGCGGGGCCATCCACGTGGCCGCGGCCGAGGGTCTCGACAACCTGACCTTCGTGATCAACTGCAACCTGCAGCGCCTCGACGGGCCGGTGCACGGCAACGGCAAGGTCATCCAGGAGCTGGAGTCGTTCTTCCGCGGCGCCGGCTGGAACGTCGTCAAGGTGATCTGGGGCCGGGAGTGGGACCGCCTCCTGCACGCCGACCGCGACGGCGCCCTGATCAACCTGATGAACACCACGCCCGACGGCGACTTCCAGACCTACAAGGCCAACGACGGCGCCTACGTCCGCGAGCACTTCTTCGGCCGCGACCCGCGGACGAAGGAGCTCGTCAAGGACCTCTCCGACGCCGACGTCTGGAACCTCAAGCGGGGCGCGCACGACTACCGGAAGGTCTACGCCGCCTACCAGGCCGCGATGGAGCACGAGGGCCGTCCGACGGTCATCCTGGCGAAGTCGATCAAGGGCTACACGCTCGGCCCGACGTTCGAGGGCCGCAACGCGACCCACCAGATGAAGAAGCTGACCCTGCAGGACCTCAAGACCTTCCGCGACGAGGTCCGCGTGCCGATCAGCGACGCCGAGCTCGAGCGCGACCCCTACCTGCCGCCGTACTACCACCCCGGCAAGGACGCCCCCGAGATCGAGTACATGCTCGACCGGCGCCGCCAGCTCGGCGGCCCGGCCCCCGAGCGCCGGCTGCGCAACAAGCCGCTCGTCCTGCCCGGCGACAAGGTCTACGACGTCGTGCGCCGCGGCTCGGGCAAGCAGGAGATCGCCACGACGATGGCGTTCGTCCGGCTGGTGAAGGAGCTGACGCGCGACGCCGAGATCGGCAAGCGGGTCGTCCCGATCATTCCCGACGAGGCCCGCACGTTCGGCATGGACTCGTTCTTCTCCAACCTCAAGATCTACAACCCGCTGGGGCAGCTCTACACCTCGGTCGACGCCGAGCAGCTGCTGGCCTACCGGGAGTCCGAGACCGGGCAGCTGCTGCACGAGGGCATCAACGAGGCCGGGTCGGTGGCGTCGTTCACCGCGGTGGGGACGTCGTACGCCACGCACGGCGAGCCGATGATCCCGATCTACATCTTCTACTCGATGTTCGGCTTCCAGCGCACCGGCGACGGGCTCTGGGCGGCGGCCGACCAGATGGCCCGCGGTTTCCTGCTGGGGGCCACGGCAGGGCGCACCACGCTCGTCGGCGAGGGCCTGCAGCACAACGACGGGCACTCGCACCTGCTCGCGGCGACCAACCCCGCCGTGGTGGCCTACGACCCGGCGTTCGCCTTCGAGATCGGGCACATCGTGCGCGACGGCCTCGAGCGGATGTTCGGCGAGGAGTCCGACGGGGAGGCCGGCACCGCCCCGGCGAACCGCGACCCGAACGTCATGTACTACCTGACCGTCTACAACGAGCCCTACCGGCAGCCGGCCGAGCCCGACGGGATCGACGTCGACGGCCTGCTGCGCGGGCTCTACCGCTACGCCCAGGCGCCCGGCGGGCCGGGGCCGCGCGCCCAGATCCTCTCCTCCGGGGTCGCGATGCCGTGGGCGCAGAAGGCGCAGGAGATGCTCGCGACCGAGTGGGGCGTGCAGGCCGACCTGTGGTCGGCGACGTCCTACGGCGAGCTGCGCCGCGACGGCGTGGAGTGCGAGCGGCACAACCAGGCCCACCCCGAGCTCGAGCCGCTGACGCCCTACGTCACCTCGGTGCTCCAGGAGGCCGCCGGCCCGGTGGTCGCGGTCAGCGACTGGATGCGCGCCATCCCCGACCTCATCCGCCCCTGGGTGCCGGGCGACTACACCACGCTCGGCACCGACGGGTTCGGCCTGTCCGACACCCGCCCCGCCACTCGGCGGCACTTCGGGGTCGACGCGGAGAACATCGTCGTCGGGGTCCTCGCGGCCCTCGCGCGCCGCGGCGAGGTGGACCAGTCGACGGTGCGGGACGCCGCCGCGCGCTACCAGATCCACGACCCCCAGGCGGCCGGTCCGCAGGAGTCGGACAGCGGGGTGGCGTGAACCGATTCCGCCCGTGATCGCGCGGTGACTTTCTCGGGATCGGGACTGGTTTCCACCAGGGGGTGTGCCGCTAGGCTGTCGCCGACCGCACGGTCCACCTCGTAGCCAACGGGGAAGCCGGCGGGTCCGGCGGTTGGAGTACATCGCTCCGGCGGCGGCTCGAAGGGCCGGGGGCTCACGTTGCCCCCGGGACATAGGTATGAGGAGCAGGAATGGCAGAAGGCACCGTCAAGTGGTTCAACAGCGAGAAGGGCTTCGGCTTCCTCGCTCCCGACGGTGGTGGGGCTGACGTCTTCGTCCACTACTCGGCGATCCAGTCCCGCGGATTCCGGTCCCTGGACGAGGGGCAGCGCGTCTCGTTCGACGTCGAGCAGGGCCAGAAGGGCCTGCAGGCCGTTCAGGTCACGCCGCTGTAAGCAGCGTCCGAACACACGGGACGGGGTCCCGGCCGGCATCGCCGGCCGGGGCCCCGTTCCTCGTTCCGGGGGCCTACGCTGATCATCGAGCTCCGATGACGACGAGGGGGTGCGGGACTTGAGCCGTCCCCGCGTCTCCGACGCCACGCTGCGCCGTCTCGAGCTCGCGACCGGCGGGGTGGCCGGGGCCGGGGTGGCCGAGATGTCGGACCGGCTGCCGTGGTTCGCCCGGCTCACCGCCGAGCAGCGCGCCGGGGTCCTCATGGTCACCCAGCTCGGCGCCGCCAACTTCGTCACCTGGCTCCGCGACCCCGACGCCACGCCGCGGCTCACCGCCGAGGCCTTCCGCAGCGCCCCGCCCGACCTCGCGCGCCGGATGACGCTGCGCCAGACCGTCGAGCTCGTCCGGATCGCCACCGAGGTCTTCGAGGAGCGCATCCCCGCGCTGGCGGGGACCCGGGCGGAGAAGGCCGTCCTCGTCACGGCGGTGCTGCGCTTCGGGCGGGAGGTCGCGTTCGCCGCGGCCACCGTCTACGCCTCGGCCGCCGAGGCCCGGGGCGCCTGGGACGCGCGGCTCGAGGCCCTGGTGGTCGACTCCGTGATCCGGGCCGACCGCGATTCCGAGGGCGCCGTGCTCTCCCGCGCCTCCGCCCTCGGCTGGGACCCGGCGGCCCGGGCGATGGTGCTGGTCGGCGACCCGCCCGAGGCCGCCGTCCCCACGGGCCCCGACCCGCTGCACGGGGTGCGTCGCGCGGCCTACCGGGCGGGGGTCTCGGTGCTCCTCGGGGCCCACGGCCCGCACCTGTTGATGATCATGTCGGCGGAGGCGGGCCGCGGCGGGACGGCGGCGGACGACCCGGGGGCGCCCCGGGCCGCCGATCTCCCCGAGGGGCCGGGCTCGCCGTTGCGCGGGGAGTCCCGGGCCGCGCTCACCCTCGCCGACGCCTTCGGCCCGGGCCCGGTGGTGGCGGGCCCGGTCGTCGACGGGCTGCTCCACGCGCACCGCTCCGCCGCCCGGGCCCTCGCCGGCCACCGGGCCGTGGCGGCGTGGCCCGCGGCGCCCCGGCCGGTGTCGGCCGAGGAGCTGCTCCCCGAGCGGGTGCTGGCCGGCGACCGCACCGCGGTCGAGGCGCTCGTCGCCGACGTGGCCCGCCCCCTGCGCGAGGCCGGGGGCTCGCTCGTGGAGACCGTGGAGGCCTACCTCGACCACGCGGGCGTGCTCGAGGCCTGCGCCCGGTCGCTGTTCGTGCACCCCAACACGGTCCGCTACCGCCTGCGGCGAGTGGCCGACCTCACCGGCGCGCACCCCGGGGAGGCGCGCGGGTCGGCGTTGTTGCGTATGGCCATCGCGCTCGACCGGCTGGGGGCGGCCGCCGCTCCGCCGTCTGCCGCGACGGTCGGCTGACCTGCGACGACGGAGTCTCGGAACGGTCACGTCCCGGCAACCGGACTCTCAATCGATTCCGAAGCGCCTCGTCGTCAGGACCGCTCGTTGTAGGAACCCGACAACGAACCCCGGCGAGGATTCGTCACCCGGACGCCTGCTGCCAGCAACCTGCACATGGTGGAGTACGGCCTGTGATCGCGATCCTCGCGCCCGGTCAGGGCGCCCAGAAGCCGGGGATGCTCGGCCCGTGGCTGGAGCGGCCCGGCGTCCGGGAGCGCCTTGCGGGCTTCTCCGAGGCCGCGGGGCTCGACCTCGAGCACCTGGGCACCGAGGCCGACGCGGAGGCGATCGCCGACACCGCGGTGACCCAGCCGCTGCTGGTCGCCAGTGCCCTGCTCTCGGGTGAGGCCCTGCTGGCGGAGCTCGCGGGAGACGGAGCGCAGCGGAGCTCGACCATCCGGGAGCGCGCGGGCCTCCTCCCGGCCGGCACCCACGTCGCCGGGCACTCGGTCGGCGAGCTCGCCGCCGCTGCGCTCGCCGGGGTGCTCGCGCCCGAGCAGGCCGTCGCCCTCGCCGCGGTCCGCGGCCGCGAGATGGCCGCCGCGTGCGCCGCGGAGGCGACGAGCATGGCCGCCGTCCTCGGCGGCGACGCCGACACCGTGCTGGCCGCGCTGGAGGCCCGCGACCTCGAGCCCGCCAACCGCAACGGCGCCGGCCAGGTCGTCGCCGCCGGGCGCACCGCCGACATCGAGGCGCTCGCCGCCGACCCGCCGGAGGGGGCCCGGGTCCGCCCGCTCGCCGTCGCCGGCGCCTTCCACACGCGCTTCATGGAGCCGGCGGAGAAGGCCCTCGCGGCCTGGGTCGCCGAGCACCGCGACGAGCTCGCGCCCGCCGATCCCGCGCTCGCCCTGCTCTCCGACGCCGACGGCGCCGTGGTCACCAGCGGGTCGGACATGCTCGACCGGCTGGTCGCCCAGGTGACGCTCTCGGTCCGCTGGGACGCCTGCATGGACACCCTGCGCGACGCGGGCGTCACCGCGGTCGTCGAACTGACCCCGGCCGGGACGCTGACCGGCATGGTCAAGCGCCAGATCAAGGGCACCGGCACCGTCAACGTCTCCACGCCCGAGCACCTCGGTGCCGCGGTCGAACTCCTGCAGGGGGCCTCGTGAGTGTGCTGCTGCGCCAGCCCGAGCCGATCGCGGGCGCCCGGCTGCTCGGCCTCGGCAGCTCCCAGCCCGACCGCGTGGTCACCAACGACGAGCTCGCGCAGCACGTCGAGACCAACGACGAGTGGATCCGCAGCCGGGTGGGGATCGTCGAGCGCCGCTTCGCCGCCGAGACCGACTCGGTGGTGTCGATGGGCGCGGACGCCGGCTCGAAGGCCCTGGCCGACGCCGGGGTCTCCCCCACCGACCTCGACGCCGTCATCGTCGCCACCTGCACGATGCCCACCCCGATCCCGAACGCCGCCGCGCAGCTCGCCGACCGCGTCGGGGTCAACGGCATCGGCGCGATGGACATCAACACCGCGTGCGCCGGGTTCTGCTACGGCACCGCGGTCGCCTCGGACATGATCCGGTCGGGCAGCGCACGGCACGTCCTCGTCGTCGGGTCGGAGAAGCTGACCGACTGGATCGAGCTCGAGGACCGGTCGACGTCGATCATCTTCGCCGACGGCGCGGGTGCCGCGGTCCTCGGACCGGCCGAGCGCCCCGAGGACGTCGGGGTCGGCCCGGTCGCCTGGGGCGCGGCCGGCGACCTCGTCACCACCATCGGCATCGACGAGCAGAACTACCTGCGCCAGGAGGGCCAGGCGGTCTTCCGCTGGGCCACCACGAAGATCGCGCCGGTCGCGCTGAAGGCCGTCGAGCGGGCCGGGCTCACCCCGGCCGACATCGACGTCCTCGTGCCCCACCAGGCGAACCTGCGCATCGTCGAGGCGATCGCGAAGAAGCTCCGGTCGCAGGGCGCCCGCGACGACCTCGTCGTCGCGGACGACATCGTCCATTCCGGCAACACCTCGTCGGCGTCGATCCCCATGGCGATCGACCACATGCGCGCCGCGGGCCGGGTCCGTTCCGGCGACGTCGCGCTGCTCGTCGGGTTCGGCGCCGGCCTGTCGTACGGCGGCCAGGTCGTCGTCCTGCCCTAGCGTCGCCCCATCACACCCCTGAAGGAAAGGAGCCACGTGGCTTCCAAGGAAGAGATCCTCCCCGACCTCGCGAGCATCGTCGAGGAGGTGGCCGGCGTCGACGCCTCCGAGGTGACCCCGGAGAAGTCGTTCGTCGACGACCTCGACATCGACTCGCTCTCGATGGTGGAGATCGCCGTGCAGGCCGAGGACAAGTTCGGGGTCAAGATTCCCGACGACGAGCTCGCGAAGCTCACCACGGTGTCCGACGCCGTCGACTACATCTCCTCGCACTCGTGAGCGCTGCCGGCCGGGGGGTCGTCGTGACCGGGATGGGTGCGACGACCCCGCTCGGCGGAGACGTGCAGTCCACCTGGGACGGCCTCCTGGCCGGCCGCAGCGGGGTGCGCCCGCTGGCCGAGGAGTACGCCCGCTACGAGCTGCCGGTCGACTTCGCCTCGCAGCTCGCCGTCGAGCCCGCCGAGATCCTCAAGCGGGTCGAGCTCCGCCGGCTCGACCGCTCCGAGCAGGTCGCGATCATCGCGGCCCGCCAGGCGTGGCAGCACGCCGACCTCGGGGACTACCCCGCCACCGACGGCGGGACGTCGAAGGTCGACGGCCTGCGCCTCGCCGTCGTCGTCGGGACCGGCATCGGCGGGGCCACCACCCTGCTCAACCAGGACGACCTGCTCGAGCAGCAGGGCCTGCGCAAGGTCGCCGTCCTGACGATCCCCATGCTCATGCCCAACGGCCCCGCCGCCCACGTCGGGCTGGAGCTCGGGGCCGCCGCGGGCATCCACGCCCCCGTCTCCGCGTGCGCGTCCGGCGCCGAGGCCATCGCCTGGGCCTGGCGGATGCTGCAGGCCGACGAGGTCGACGTCGTCGTCGCCGGGGGCGCCGAGGCGTGCATCGCCCCCATCACCCTGGCCGGGTTCTGCCAGGCCCGCACCATGGCGCACGACTGGGACGACCCGTCGCTCGCCTCGCGACCCTTCGACGTGAAGCGCAACGGCTTCGTGCTCGGCGAGGGCGCCGGGATGCTGGTGCTCGAGCGCGAGGAGTTCGCCGCCGCGCGCGGGGCCACCGTCCACGGGCGCATCGCCGGCATCGGCACCACCGCCGACGCGTACCACATCACCGCCCCCGACCCGGAGGGCAACGGCCAGTCCCGCGCGATCGCCGCGGCGATGCGCACGGCCGGTCTCGAGCCCTCCGACGTCGGCCACGTCAACTGCCACGCGACCTCGACCCCGGTCGGCGACGTCGCCGAGACCGTCGCGGTCCGCAAGGCGATCGGCGACCACCCGGTGCTCACCGCCCCCAAGGGCTCGCTGGGCCACCTGCTCGGCGCGGCCGGCGCGGTCGAGGCGATCGCCACGATCCTCGCGGTCCGCGAGGGCATCGTCCCGCCCACCGCGAACCTGTCCGACCTCGACGAGAAGGTCGAGCTGGACGTGGTGTCGGGCGAGGCGCGCAAGGTCCCGCTGGAGGCGGCGATCAACGACTCCTTCGGCTTCGGAGGGCACAACGTCTCGCTCGCCGTCACTCCCGCCTGAGCGTCCGGGCGTTCTCGACCCGCCGTCCAGCAGCCTCACCGACGCTCCGTCCCGCCGACCCGTGACGGAACCGTCCCCCACCCACCGCGACGGGGACCCGCCGACCGGCGGTGCCCGGCCGTGAGTACCGAGGAGACCCGCATGACCGCACTCGAGGCACGCCCGGACACCCGCTCCGTGTCGGCGCCGCCGGTCCCGGCGGCGCTGCCGCAGGACCAGGAGCTCGACCCGCGCTCGCCGTTCGTGCGCGGGGCGGCGCTCGTCGACGTGGGCACGTTCTCGCCGCTGCGGCCGCCGGACACCTCCGGGGCGATGGCGGCGCACGGGCGGATCAACGGCGCGCGGGTCGTCCTCTACATCACCGACGGCTCGGTGATGGGCGGGGCGATGGGCTCCGAGGGCTGCCGGCACATCGTCGAGGCCATCGACACCGCGCTCCGGCTGCGCTGCCCGGTGATCGGGCTCTGGCACTCCGGCGGGGCGCGCCTCGCCGAGGGCGTGGAGGCGCTCGACGCGGTCGGGCAGGTGTTCGCGGCGATGGTGCGGGCGTCGGGGCGGGTCCCGCAGATCAGCGTGGTGCTCGGCCCGGCCGCGGGTGGCGCGGCTTACGGGCCGGCGCTGACCGACGTCGTCGTGATGTCCCCCGCCGGCCGGGTGTTCGTCACCGGGCCCGACGTGGTCAAGTCCGTCACCGGGGAGAAGGTCGACGCCGAGGGCCTCGGCGGGCAGGACGCCCACGGCAAGCGCTCGGGGGTCGTCCACGTCGTCGCCGACTCCGAGGCCGACGCCATGGTCCGCACCCGGCGCCTGACCGGGTTCTTCGCCTCCCCCGGCTCGTTCGACGTCCACGAGACCCGCTCGACCGACCTCCGCGCCCTGATGCCCGAGGCGAAGAAGCGCGCCTACGACGTGCACCCGCTGCTCCGTGAGCTGCTCGACCCGGCCCCGGAGGGCGAGTCGCCCTTCGAGGAGCTGCAGGTCCGCTACGCCCCGAACATCGTCACCGGGTTCGGCCGGCTCGGCGGTCGCGCGGTCGGGGTCATCGCGAACAACCCGATCCGCCTGGGCGGGTGCCTCGACTCCCCCTCGGCGGAGAAGGCGGCCCGCTTCGTGCGTCTGTGCGACGCGTTCGGCATCCCGTTGGTCGTCATCGTCGACGTGCCCGGCTACCTGCCCGGGGTCGGGCAGGAGTGGGACGGCGTGGTGCGCCGCGGCGCCAAGCTGCTGCACGCCTTCGCCGAGGCCACCGTGCCGCGGGTGACGCTGGTGACCCGCAAGTCCTTCGGCGGCGCCTACATCGCCATGAACTCCCGGTCGCTCGGCGCGACCGCGGTGTTCGCCTGGCCCGACGCCGAGGTCGCCGTCATGGGCGCCAAGGCCGCGGTCGGGATCCTCGCCCGCAAGCAGCTCGCCGCCGCCCCCGAGGAGGAGCGCGAGGCCCTGCACACCCGCCTGGCCGAGGAG
The DNA here is from genome assembly GCF_042653685.1 of Actinomycetospora atypica. Taxonomy (NCBI): domain Bacteria; kingdom Bacillati; phylum Actinomycetota; class Actinomycetes; order Pseudonocardiales; family Pseudonocardiaceae; genus Actinomycetospora; species Actinomycetospora atypica. The sequence continues at coordinate 66,117 of NZ_JBHSIV010000025.1, forward strand.
CACGAGCGCACCGCCGGCGGGGTCGCCCGGGCCCTGGCGATCGGCGTGGTCGACGAGGTCATCGACCCCAGCGAGTCGCGCACCAAGCTCGTCGAGGCCCTCGCCTCCGCCCCCGCGGGCCGGGGGCACCACGGGAACATTCCTCTGTGACTTCGTCTCGTGAGCACTTCGAGGGCCTATAGGCCCTCGAAGTGCTCACGAGTACTCACCCGGAACCGAACCGCCGGCCGGTGACTCCAAGCCGGTGTGGACGAGCTGGATGACTGGCAACGGCTGAGGCGTGACCAGGGGAACGTGGTCAGCCTGGGGCAGATCCTGGGGCAGGGGCTGACGAAGGACGTCGTGCGGGCGAACGTCGCCGCGCAGCGCTGGAAGCCGCTCTTCCGCGGTACCTATGCCCTCGTCACGGGCGAGCCGACCCCGGAGATGTGGCGACAGGCGGCTCTGCTGTTCGTCCCCGGGGCCGCCCTGCTCAGTCATGCGACGGCTGCGGCGGTCCTGGGCCTGCGCGGCGGCTCGTCCGGCGGACCTGTCCACGTGACGGTGCCCTACGGTTCCTCGGCGCGCGGGTGCGACGGCCTCGTGATCCATCGGAGCCGGGCCTTCGCCCACATCGCGCTGCAGAACGCCGTCCCACCCGTGACCTCGAAGGTGGTGACGCTGATCGACCTGGCCGTCGAGGCCCCCGACGCCCGTGAGGGGATGCGGGTGCTGACGGCGGGCGCTGCGGCCGCCCGTGTCGACGCGGCGAGGATCGTCGAGAGCCTGGAGCTGAGGAAGCCACGGCGCTACGCCAAGGCGCTCCTGGCGGCGGCGAAGCTGCTCCTCGAGGGGATCGGGTCGGTCCTCGAGGCCGAGTACGCACAGCGGGTCGAGCTGGCGCACGGCTTGCCGGTGGGCCGACGCCAGGTCCATCGGCGCGTCGAGGAGACCAACCGGTACGAGGACATCGAGTACGACATGCCGGGCGGGACCCTCACAGTGCGACTCGACGGCTTCATCTCCCACGCCAACAAGAGAACGGCCCGCTCCGACCGGGCTCGGGACAACGCCGCCGAGCTCGAGGGCCGGGCACGACTGACCTTCGGCTATGAGGAGGTGCACGAGGCCGCCTGCCACGTGACCTGCCTGGTCGCGCGTCGACTCAAGCAGCTCCGTTGGGACGGCGAGGCTGTGCGCTGCCGCGCGTGTGAGCACTTCGAGGGCCTATAGGCCCTCGAAGTGCTCACGAGCCGTCAGGCACATGGAGTGCGCAGCGAGCTCCCCGCCATCGGGTCGACCACGCGGAGCTCCCCGCGCTCGGTGACCACGGTGGTCGACACCTGCCAGCAGAGCCGGGCCGCGGGGACGTCGGGCGGCGCGGTGGCGGGGTCCTGGGTGGTGACCCACCCGGTGGGCACCACGTACTCGCCGCCGCCGACGGGGTCGATCCGGCGCAGGATCACCGACCCGACACGCACGCTGCGGTTCCGTTCGGCGAACTGGGCCGAGGACACGGTGGCGGCCGAGGAGGCCGACGAGGTGGCGACCCAGGCCGCGTAGTCGCCGGTGTTGCGGGCGTCGACCTGGCGCTGGACGAGGTCGCGGATCTCGGCGGCGCGGGGGAACTCGGCCGCGGTCGGCGAGAGCGCGACCGTCGGGGACCCGGCCGAGCCGTCCTCGGGCAGGGTCACCCCGGCCAGGGCCGGTCCGGTGTCGCCCAGCGCGCCACGGGCCGTCGCGGCCGCCCGGTCCGCGAGCAGTGCCCCGACGACGCCGAGGCCGACGAGCAGCAGCACCAGCGCCAGCGGGACGAGCACGGCGGGGCGCAGGAGCGCGTGCCGGGTCATGCGGAGCACTCTGCCAGCACGGGCCGATCAGCCGACCTGGTGCAGCCACCCGACGGCGGCACCGTCGCCGGCGTAGCGGTAGGGCTCGAGGGCGTCGTCCCAGCGGCGGCCGAGGAGCTCGTCGACGCGGTGGTGCAGGGCGTCGGGGCCGGTGCGCCGCGCGGCGGCCATGGCCGAGCGCAGCTGGTCCTCGCCGATCACCACGTCGCCGTTGGCGCTGGTGCGCCCGTGCCACAGCCCGAGTCCGGGCACGTGGCTGAAGCGCTCGCCGTCGGTGCCCGGGCTGGGCTCCTCGGTCACCTCGAACCGGAGCATGCCCCAGGCACGGAGGGCGCTCGCCAGGCGCGCTGCAGTACCGACAGGACCGGTCCACGAACACTCGGCCCTCATCTGGCCCGGTGCCGCGCCCTGCACGGACCAGTCCAGTACGACACGGGAGTCCAGGACGCCCGAGATGGCCCACTCGACGTGCGGATTCACCGCAGGCGGCGACGAGTGGACGTAGACCACGCCACGGGTGCTCACTGCTGACCTCCGGGTCGAGACGAGAAGCGTCTTCCCCAACGTCCTCGTGCCCGTTCCGCAAGCGCGGTGTGCAACCGCGGAGGAGTGTGCCCTGTGGGACCCCTGGTACGCCAGTGGCCCCCCACCTTCGGCGTGTCGCGCCCTGGATCACGGCCGCGCGGTCGCTTAGCGTCCACGGACGATGACCGGGGGCGATCACGACGAGGCCGATCACGACGGGGACGGCGCCACCTTCACCGACGCCCTGGCCGTCCCGGCGTTCCGCCGCCTCTGGGTCGGCCAGCTGCTCTCGGTCCTCGGCGACCAGGTCGCCCGCGTCGCCCTGTCGGTGCTGGTCTTCGAGCGCACCTCGTCCGCGGCGCTGACGGCGCTGACCTACGCGCTGACGTTCCTGCCCGACCTCGTCGCCGGCCCGCTGCTCTCCGGCCTGGCCGACCGCTTCCCGCGCCGGACGACGATGGTGGTGACCGACCTGGCGCGCGCGGGCCTCGTCGCGGTGATGGCCGTCCCAGGGATGCCGCTGCCGGCGCTCGTCGTGCTGCTGGTGGCCGTGCAGATGCTCGCCGCGCCGTTCCTCGCCGCCCGGTCGGCGATCCTGCCGCACCTGCTCCCGGGCGACCGGTACGTGGCGGGGGCCGCGGTGATGGGCACGACCTACCAGAGCGCCCAGGTCCTCGGCTTCGCCCTCGGCGGCCCGCTGGTGGCCGCCGTGGGGGTCTCCCCTGCCCTCGCCGCGAACGCCGCCACGTTCGTCGTCTCGGCGGTCGTCCTGCGCCTCGGGGTCCCGGAGCAGCAGGCGCCGCAGGAGCGTCCCGACGACGAGGTGGCCGCGTGGCGCCGCGAGCTCGCGCGGGTCGCGGCGGGGGCCCGGGTGGTGGGCGGGGACCCGCGCCTGCGCTCCCTCATCGGCCTGGCGTGCGTCTCCGCGTTCGTCGTGACCGTCGAGGGCCTCGCCGCCCCGTACGCGGCCGAGCTCGGCGCCGGCACGGCCGCCGTCGGACTCCTGCTCGCGGCGAACCCCCTGGGCCAGGCGCTTGGCATCGTCCTGCTGACCCGGCTCGTCCGGCCCGGGCGGCGACCGCGCCTGCTCGGACCGCTCGCGGTCGCGTCGTGCGTCCCACTGGTCGTCTCGGCCCTCGGCCCGCCGCTGCCCGTGCTGGTGGCGGCGTGGGTGGTCTCGGGGCTCGCCTGCGCCTACCAGGTGCCGGCGAACGCGGCGTTCGTCGCGGCGGTGCCCGACGCGCGGAGGGGCCAGGCCTTCGGGCTGGCCGTGACGGCCCTGCGCGTGACCCAGGGGCTCGGCGTCCTGCTCGCGGGGCTCGTCGCGCAGGGCAGCTCGCCGTCGACGGCGGTCGCGGTCGGCGGGGCCGCGGGGGTCGTGGTCGCGCTGCTGGCCGCCGGCGCGTGGCGGAGGGCACAGGACGGTGCCGAGGGGGCCCGGACACACGACGACCCCGACCCCTCAGAGGGGGTCGGGGCCACGTGACGGCCTCGCGCGAGGTCAGCGCCAGTGGACGTCGCGGTTCCAGTGCGAGTCACGGTTCCAGTGCGAGTCGAAGCTCCGGTTCGAGTCCCGGTTCCAGTGCGAGTCGCGGTTCCAGTGCGAGTCGCGGCGGTTCCAGTGGGAGTCGGGGCGCATCGAGGGCTCCTTCGTTCCGGTGACGACAGCTCTGTCCATCACAGTGAGTGACACTTGAGATCGGACGCTCCGAGAGAAATGCCACGGAGCGCGACCGACGGACGAGATCCATCGTGAACGTTGTGGCTATGGGTCACCAGACGACGACTGGGCGTCAACCATCCAGGTGAGATGCCACGAATGGGGGGCGGTCCGGCCCCGATCCGGGGACGTCGCGGTACGGTTCCGTGGTCGGCGCGTGCGCCGTGCCCTCAGCCCTGCCTGTCCCCGGAGGCAACAGAACGTGACGGACGCGAGCACACGGCCCCCCGGCCGGTCGCCCGCGAAGAGCACCGTGCGTGACGATCGGTCCGGGCTCTCGCCGCGACGCTGGTCCCTGTGGACGCTGCCGCGCCTCCCGCTCGCCTACGTGCTGGTCATCGACCTCGCGGCCGTCGTCGTGATCGTCCTGTCGCTCACCACGGCCCGGTCCGACGAGGGGTGGACCGTGGCCGGCCTGCTGTTCCTCGGCGCCGTGGTGCACGCGGAGGCCGCCCGCCACATCGAACGGATCCGGATCTCCAAGGTCGACCGGCCGTTCATCGACCTCAAGTCGATGTGGACCTTCGCCGGGCTGCTGCTCACCCCGGCGGGGCCGACGCTGGTGCTGGTCTGCGCGACGTTCGCCTACTGGTGGGTCCGCAACGGTCGGCACCATTCCGCGCCCCACAAGTGGATCTTCTCGTGGGCCACGGTGGTGCTCGCGACCGCGGTCGCCGCCCTGCTCGTCCCGCACGTGCAGCTCGACACGCTGCTGCGGGTCGCGGCGGGCCCGTCGGGGCTCGTGCTCATCGCCGCCGCGGCTTGCGTGCGGTGGGCGGTCAACCACGGGCTCGTCGTCGGGATCCTGCTGCTGATGTCGTCGGACCGGGCGCTGCGCCGGCACCTGTCGAGCCCGGCCGACACGCTGCTCGGCCTCGGCGCCCTCGCCCTCGGGGCCACCCTCGCGGTCCTGGCGGCGGCCTCGCCGTGGCTCGTGCCGATCCTGCTCGTCCCCGTGATCATGCTGCACCGGGGCGTGCTCGTGGACCAGTTCCGGCAGGCCGCCCGCACCGACACCAAGACCGGCCTCGCCAACGGCGCCGCGTGGGCCGAGGTCGCGGCCAAGGAGCTGGTCCGGGCCCGGCGCCACGACATCGGCCTGGCCGTGCTCATGGTCGACCTCGACGAGTTCAAGGCCGTCAACGACGCCCACGGCCACCTCGTCGGCGACGAGGTCCTCCGGGCCGTCGCGGCCGCGCTCTCGGCGGGGGTCCGCGCCTACGACGCGGTCGGGCGCTTCGGGGGCGAGGAGTTCGTCGTGCTGCTCTCCGGGGTCGACCCGACGAGCGCCGCCGTGACCGCCGAGCGGCTGCGGGCGCGCATCGGCGAGATCGACATCACCGTGACCGGGCCGGGCGGCAAGGCCTCGCGGGTGCGCGGGCTGACCGCCTCGATCGGCTGCGCCCCCTGCACGCGCCCGGCCAACTCGGTCGACGACCTCACGGCCGCCGCCGACGCCGCGCTCTACGAGGCCAAGCGGGCGGGGCGCGACCGCACGGTCAGCGCCCCGCTCGACTAGCCCGCGGTCGGGGCGTCAGCGGAAGGCCGCGAGCCCCGTCAGCGCCTGGCCGATCGACAGCGTGTGCATCTCCTCGGTGCCCTCGTAGGTCAGCACCGTCTCGAGGTTCGTCATGTGCCGGAACACCGGGTACTCGAGGGTGATCCCGTTGCCGCCGAGGACGGTCCGCGCCGTGCGGGCGACGTCGAGCGCGGCGTGCACGTTGGCCATCTTGCCGAAGCTCACCTGCGCCGGGTGCAGCTCGTGGGCGTCCTTGAGCCGGCCGATCCGCGCGGCGGTCAGCGAGGCCTGGTTGACCGCGACCACCATCTCGGCGAGCTTGCGCTGGGTCAGCTGGAACCCGGCGATCGGCTGCCCGAACTGCTCCCGGTCCATCGCGTAGGACAGCGCCGCCTCGAAGCACGAGCGGGCCGCGCCGACGGCGCCCCAGAGGATGCCGTAGCGGGCCTCGTTGAGGCACGAGAGCGGGCCCTTGAGGCCCGAGACGTCGGGGAACACCGCGTCGGCCGGCAGCCGCACGCCCTCGAGCACGAGCTCGGCGGTCAGCGAGGCACGCAGCGAGAGCTTGTGCTTGACCTCGTTCGCGGTGAAGCCCGGGCTGTCGGTCGGCACGACGAAGCCGCGGATCCCCTTCGAGCCCGCGTCGGGGTCGGTCTGCGCCCACACCACGGCGACGTCGGCGAGGGTGCCGTTGGTGATCCACATCTTGGACCCGTCGAGCACCCAGTCGTCGCCGTCACGGCGCGCCCGCGTGCGCATCGAGCCCGGGTCGGACCCGGCGTCGGCCTCGGTGAGCCCGAAGCAGCCCAGGGCCTCCCCGGTCGCCATCCGCGGCAGCCAGGTCTCCTTGTGCTCCTCGCTGCCCCAGCGGTGGATCGCGAACATCGCGAGCGAGCCCTGGACCGAGACGAACGAGCGCAGTCCGGAGTCGATCGCCTCGAGCTCGCGGCAGGCCAGGCCGTAGGAGGTGGCGTTGGTGCCGGCGCAGCCGTAGCCCTCGAGGTGCATCCCGAGCAGGCCCAGGGCGCCGAGGCCCTTCGCGATGTCGCGCGGCAGGGTGTTCGACTCGTACCACTCGCTGATGCGGGGCGCGAGCTCGGCGGTCGCGTAGTCGCGGACCGCGTCGCGGATGTCGCGCTCCTCCGCGGTCAGCTCGGCGTCGACGGCGAGGAAGTCACCGGGGTCCGGGGGTGCGGTTGCTGCCATGCGACCACGCTAGGCGTTCGGCCCAGTAGGCCGCGAACCCCGGATGGAGCTCCAGCTCCACCACCTCGGCCACGGGCACCCACCGCAGTTCGGTGGCCTCGCCGTCGAGCGGCGCGAGGTCGGGGCGCGGCCCCGCCAGGGTCACCTGCACCGTGGTGTAGCTCCACCCGCCGTGGTCGTCGACCGTGGCGTCCCCGACGACGGCGTCGGCCGGGTCGAGCCCCGTCTCCTCCGCCGCCTCGCGCAGCGCCGTCCGCACCGCGGACTCCGCCGAGTCGCGCGCCCCACCGGGGATGCCCCAGGTGTTGCCGTGGTGGCTCCAGTACACGCGGTGGGCGAGCAGGACGTCGCCGGCGTCGGTCAGCAGCAGCCCGGCCGCGCCGTAGCGGCCCCAGTGCCGGTGCCCCTGCGCGCACCGCACCCACCCGTCACCGCTGGCACCCCGCTCGGTCGCCACCTGCCACCCACCTCCCGCTCGCCCGCTCCCCCGGCTGCGATGATCCCCGCTCATGGACGGTCTGGCGCGCCGGATGGGCGTGGAGGAGGAGCTGCTGCTCGTCGATCCCGACGACGGCCGGCCGCTCGGCCTGGCTCCGGCGGTGCTCCCGCGCGACGAGGAGCTCGACGGCGAGATGCGCTCGGAGCAGGTGGAGACGGGCAGCACCCCGCACCTCGACCCCCACGCGCTCGCCGCCGACCTGCACCAGCGGCGCGCGGCGGCGGCCCGGGCGGCCGCCCAGGAGGGCGCGGCGGTGGCCGCGCTCGCCACCTCGCCGGTCGCGCCGGGAGAGGCCACGTCGGTGGAGGGCCGCTACGGGCGCATCCTCGACCGCTTCGGGGCGGTGGCGACCGCGCAGCTCACCAACGGCCAGCACGTGCACGTGGAGATCGCCTCGCGGGCCGAGGGCGTCGGCGTGCTCGACCGCCTCGGGCCGTGGCTGCCGGTGCTGCGGGCCTTCGCCGCGTCCTCGCCGTTCTGGCGGGGCGTCGACACCGGGCACGCGAGCTACCGGTCGGTGGTGTGGTCGCGGTGGCCGTCGGCGGGGCCGACGCGGGCGTTCGGGTCGGTGGAGGCCTACGACGCGGTGGTGGCGGCGATGATCGCGACCGGCACGGTCCTCGACGACGCGATGGTCTACTTCGACGCCCGGCTCGCGACCGAGTTCCCCACCGTGGAGATCCGCGTGGCGGACGTGTCGCTCACGGTCGACGACGCGGTGGCGGTGGCGCTGCTCGCCCGGGGGCTGGTCACCACGGCCGCGGCCGCCTGGGCCGCCGGGGAGCCGGCGCCCGACCAGCCGGTCGAGGCGCTGCGCCTCGCCCACTGGCGGGCCGCCCGCTCCGGGTGCGTCCCCGGCGACAACCCGGAGGCGGGCGTCCTCGTCCATCCGCGGACCGGCCGGGCGGCCCCGGCGACGGAGGTGCTCGACGCGCTGCTGGAGCACGTCGAGGGGTCCCTGTCCGCCGGCGACCTCCGGACGGTGCGGGACGCCTGCGAGCGGGTGCTCGCGGGGCGGACCGGGGCCGCGGCCCAGCGCGCGGCCTTCGCCGAGGGCGGGCTCACCGGGGTGGTGCGCGCGGCCCGGGTGGAGTAGCCGCCCGGGCTCACCGGGCGGCGGCCCGCAGCGCCCCCCGTGCCATCGGCCCGAACACCAGCGGGGCCCCCACCCGCAGGCCGACCCCGTAGGCGACGCCGGCGATCCCGGAGGGCGCGAAGGCGACCTCGGTGGTCAGCGCGGTCCCGCCGTCGTCGGCGGCCACCAAGAACGTCAGCCACAGCCGCCCGGGCACCTTGAGGTCGGCGCGCAGGCGCAGCCACTCCCCCGGCGCCAGGGCCGACACGCGCCAGCCGTCGATCACGTCGCCCACCACGAGGTCGCGCCCGTGCGGGCGACCGCGGTACCCGCCGACGCCGCCGAGGAGCTGGTCGGCCCACCCGAGAGCGCCGAACACCCCCGGCGGCGCGTACCAGCCGGTGTCGCCGCCGATCCGCTGCACCGCCGCCCACGCGGTCGCGGGCGGGGCCGAGCCGTGCGCGGTGGTCGACCAGCGCCAGGTCGCCCCGCCGGAGCCGACGGGGTCGGACGGGAGGGCGAGGGCCGCCGGGCGGTCGGTGTCGGGTCCCGCCGCGGACGGGTCGCGGTCGGCCTGCTCGACGCCGTCGCGGCGCCGTCCGAGGGCGGCGCGGACGGCGGCGCCGTAGGTCGTCGGGCCGCCCGGGGGCCGGCCCAGCAGCCGCTCCGCGTCGGCGAGCGAGACCGGGTCGCACACGAGCTCGTGGCGCAGCGACTCGATCAGCGGCTCGACCAGGCCCCGCGGCAGGGGCGAGAGCAGCTCCATCGCCATGGCGGCCACGGTCGGCCCCCCGGGTGGGACGGGCAGCGGCAGCGGCACCATGACCCGCTGCGGGAGGCCGGCGATGCGGGCGTAGCGCTGGACGAGGTCGAGGTAGGTCAGGACGTCGGGGCCGCCGACGTCGAACCGGCGGTCGACCTCGGGCGGCAGCAGGGTGGCCCCGACGAGGTGGTGCAGGACGTCGTCGACGGCGATCGGCTGGGTGCGGTGGGCGAGCCACGGGATGCCCGGCAGCACCGGCACGCGCTCGGCGAGGTAGCGGATCATCTCGAAGCTCGCCGAGCCCGACCCGACGACGATCGAGGCCTCGAGGGCGGCGGTCGGGACGTCCGAGGCCAGGAAGATGTCGGCGACCTCGGCCCGCGAGGCCAGGTGCCGGGAGGCCGAGCCCGCGGTCGGCCGCAGGCCGCCGAGGTAGACGATCCGCCCCACGCCCGCGGCGCCCGCCGCGTCGGCCACCGCGTGGGCGGCGGCCCGGTCGCGCTCGGGGAAGTCGGACCGCTCGAGGGCGTGCGCCAGGTGGACGACGACGTCGGCGCCCGCGGTCAGCCGGGCGAGGGCGCCGGGGTCCTCGAGGGACCCCGGGACCACGTCGACCTCGTCGGCCCAGGAGCACAGGGCGAGCTTGCGCGGGGACCGGACGAGCACGGTGACGTCGTCGCCCCGCGCCAGCAGGCGGGGGACGAGGCGGGTCCCGAGGTAGCCGGTGGACCCGATGACGGCGCAGCGCACCGCGTCATCCTGGCAGCAGACCTACCCGCGGACGTTCGGTTTGCCCTCGCGGTCGTAGAAACGCTGGTCGATGCCGATGATGCTGGCCCGGCCCTTGAAGATGCGGACCACCTGCCAGAGGCCGAACACGCCGAGCACCGCGCCGATGACCGGGTAGTGCAGGACGAAGGCCACGAGGGCGCCGGCGCAGATCGCGACGACCACGATGTCGCGCAGCGCCAGGACGATCGCCTTCATGCCCCGCCCCCGCTCACCATCGGTGTCATCGGCATCACCGGTCAGTGTGCACGCCGGCCGGCGCGGATGCACCTACAGTGGTCGACGCGAGACGATCACGTCCGACGAGGTCGATCTGTGGTGCACTTCACAGATTACCGGCCGCCGGGCGGGAGCAGACTCGTTTGCTCGGAACGTTGCACGGATACCCGCGAGGGCCGGGCAGCGCGACGAGCGCGCTGTCGATCCGTGGATGCACCGCCGAGGGGGAGACCTCGCGGCGGGTACCGGATCGGGCTCGTCCGACGTCCGGGATGCCGGGGCTACCAGTGCCCCGCCCGCCCGGGTCGGAACGTCCGGCGACAGCACCCGATCTCGATCGACCCGTCACGGCGTCACACCGGACGCCGGGACACGACGTGTGCGTGCGCCACGACGGGACCACGACACACGTCGCGGCCAGCAACGGCCATCGGGGCGAACCGTCCCAGCACGAGTACACCGAGCCAGGAAAGGACTGCAGGACCCATGGACTGGGAGCGCGCGGCATGCCGCGATCACGACCCCGAACTCTTCTTCCCCGTCGGCACCGAAGGCCCCGCCGCCGAGCAGCTGACCGCCGCGAAGTACATCTGCGGCACCTGCCCGCTGCAGACGGCGTGCCTGCGCTGGGCGCTCGAGACCGGCCAGGAGGCCGGCGTCTGGGGCGGCACCTCCGAGGAGGACCGCCGCGGGATGCGCCGCGCCACGCTCGCCGGACGCCCGGTGCGTGTCGACGCCTGACCGACCCCCACACGACGAAGGCCCCGCCCCCGGGAATCCGGGAGCGGGGCCTTCGTCGTACAGGGCCTCCGTCGTGCAGGGGCCGTCGTCGTGCGGGCTCAGCGGCGCCCGGTGGCCTTGCGCGCCGCGCCGGAGAGCAGCTGGCCCCCGGCGGACACGACGGCGCCGGTGACGCTGAACGCGGTCCGGACGGCGAAGCCCGCGACCTGCCCGGCGATGCGCACCGGGTTGTAGGACGGGGCGGCCGCGGCGGCCTGGCGCGAGGCGTCGTCGATCGCGGCGTCGACCTTGCGTGCCTGGGCCTCGGTGGCGCTGGTGATGGTGCCCGCGAGGTCGTCGCCCACGGTGGTGAGCTCGCCGTCGACGTTCTCGCCGACCCGCGCCGCGCGGTCGGCCCCCTCGACGGCCTTCTCCCCCGCCTCGTCGGCTGCCTGGCCCACCGTCTGCCCCGCGCGCTTCCCGGCGCGGGCGGTGTCCTTCGCGATGCGCTCGCCGGCACGCCCGGTGGTCTCGGCCACCTGCCCGCCGGTGGTCTTCGCGATGGTCGCGGCGTCCTTCGCGGCGGCCTCCGCGGCCTTGCCGTTCGTGGCGGCCTTCGCCTCGTCGGCCACGCCCTTCGCGCCGGCCTCGGCCTGCGCGGTGGCCTTCCTCGCCGAGGACTGGGCGCGGTTCGCGACCTTCTCGCCGGTCGCCTTCGCGTCGGCGGCGACCGTGTCCGCGGTCTGCGAGGCCTTGTCGGCGGCGGCCTTGCCGGTGGCGCGGGCGCCCGAGGCGGTGGCCTTCGCGGCGTTCTTCGGCGCCTCGGCGACGACGTCGGCGCCGGCCTTCACGGTCTGGCTCTCCCGCACCTTGCCGTCGGTGCCGTAGACGACGACCTTGCCGCCGCCGTCCTTGGCCACGATCTCGGTGGCGCGCGAGACGGCCTCCACCTGCGTGGGTGCCTTCGCGCTGGCGCGCTGGGCGCCCTTCTTGAGGACCTGCCAGCCGTCGTCGGTCGGCTTCACGTCGCGGTCGGCCATGGCGGACTCCACTACTCCCTGGGTCGCGTTCGGGTGTCACTCACAGTGTTCCCCTGCCCCCACCAGCACAAACACCGTGAAGTGATCACCGCCACTCACCTGGTCAGCGCAGCGGTGGCCTGCTCCTGCAGCTCGAGGTACCGGCGGGTCGCGTCGTCGCGGACCTCGCCGAGCCGCTCCACCAGACCCGCGAGGGTCGAGCCCTCGGGGGCGACGACGTCGCCGTAGCGGCGCACGAGCTCCGGGCCCACCATCGAGGCCACGGTCGCCGCGGCCGCCGAGCCCGCGGCCTGCCCCCACGCGATCGGGCCCAGCGGCGTGCAGCCGAAGAACTGGCTGACGCCCGGGGTCTGCACCACGGCGAACAGGGCGCCGGCGGAGACCACGCTGGCCCCGACGACGAGCGGGCTGCGGTGCCCGCCGGCCGCCACGGTCTGTCCGAGCTGGGTCCCGACGAGGGCCGCGAGGGCCACCGTCCGGGCCCGGGCCGGGCTGCCGTAGGGCGTGGCCTGCGCCTGGATCCACGCGAGGGTGGCCCCGCCGGCGGTCGCGGCGGCGCGCAGCCCGATCTCGCGGTTGAGCGCGTCGCCGAGCGAGGCCTCCGGACCCTCGGCGAGCAGGGAGCGGGCGTCCCCCGGGGCCGGCGCGCGCACGGCGAGCGCCAGCGAGGGGGCGAGGTCGGTGAGCAGGTTGACCAGCAGCAGCTGGCGCGCGGTCAGCGGGGAGGTCCCGGTGGTCGACGCGCCGAGCACCGTGAACGCGATCTCGCCGATGTTGCCGCCGACGAGCACGCCGAGCGCCTCGCGCACCGACGCCCACATGGCCCGGCCCTCGACGAGCGCCGCGAGGATCGTCTCGAGGCGGTCGTCGGTGACGACGAGGTCGGCGGCGGAGCGGGCGGCGGGCGTGCCGCGGCGCCCCAGGGCGATGCCCACGTCGGCCAGCCGGATGGCCGGCGCGTCGTTGGCGCCGTCGCCGGTCATGGCGACGGTGCGGCCGAGCCGCTGGAACGCCTGGACGGCCCGGACCTTGTGGGCCGGGGTCCCCCGGGCCACCACCCGGACGGTCGGCAGCACCGCGTCGAGGGCGTCGTCGTCGAGCTCGTCCATCTCCTGGCCGGTGATGACGATCCCGCGCGTGGCGTCGCCCGCCGCGGCGTCGGCACCGAGCACGTCGAGCTCCTCGGCGACCGCCTCGGCGGTGCTCGGGTGGTCGCCCGTGATCATGACGACCTGCACGCCCGCGTCGCGCAGGTCGCGGACCGTGGCCTGCGAGCCGGCCCGGACCGGGTCGGTGAAGCCGACGAACCCGACGAAGCTGAGGTCGTCCACGTCCTCGTCGACCACCTCGAGCGGACCCGCGGCGTCGACGTCGGCGTCACCCCAGGCCGCCGAGCGCTCGGCCACGGCCAGCACGCGCATGCCCTGCCCGGCGAGCAGCTCGGTGTGCTCCACGAGGCGCTGGCGCGACTCGTCGTCGAGCGGGGTGCCCGCCCAGTCGGCGCACCGCGCGATGACGACCTCGGGGGCGCCCTTGACCGAGAGGACCTGCTCCTTCGCGCCCTCCTCGGAACGCGCCTCGCCGAGGGTCGCGTGGTAGCCGCGGCTCGGGTCGAAGTCGAGCGAGGCGAGCGGCCACCAGCCGGCCCGCTTGTGCTCGGGCTCGACGTCGAAGGACTGGGCGCCGAACACGACGGCCCGGTCGGTGAGGTGGGCGAGCCGCTCCCCCGGCCGGGGGCGCGGCGTGGCGCGCAGCGCGGCCGCGAGGACGCGGCGCTGGCGCTTGCGCAGCCGGTCGGTGGGCCGCAGCTTGACGCCGTCGGAGATCGCCGAGAGCGCGAGCTTGCCCTCGGTGAGCGTGCCGGTCTTGTCGAAGCACAGGACGTCGACGCGCCCCACCGCCTCGATCGTCTTCGGGTTGCGGACGAGCGCGCCCTCGGCGCTCAGCCGCCGCGCCGACGCCAGCTGGGCGGCCGAGACGATGAACGGCAGGCCCTCGGGCACCGACGCCACGGCGAGCCCGACGCCGGCGTGCAGGTTCTGCTGCATGGGGAAGCCGCGGATCGCGCCCGCGCCCACGACGGCGACCGCCGAGGCCAGCGCCAGCGGGGTGGTCACCTTGGTGATGCCGGACAGGCGCTGGTCGACGCCCGCGACGGGGGCGTTGGCCCGGGCCGCCGCGGTGGAGCGCCCGACCTCGGTGGACGAGCCGGTGGCGACGACCACGGCGCGGCCGCGGCCGGTGGCGACAGTGGTGCCCTCGTAGAGCATCGAGCGGCGGTCGGCGACCGAGCGGGCGATCACCGGGGCCGCCGTCTTGGTCACCGGCAGCGACTCGCCGGTCAGCGAGGACTCGTCGAGCTCGAGGGCGTCGGCGCGCAGCACGCGGCAGTCGGCGGGGACGACGTCGTCGGGACCGAGCTCGACGATGTCGCCGACGACGACGTCGTCGGCCGTCACCGCGGTCGGCTGCCCGTCGCGCAGCACGCGGGCCCGGGTGGACGAGCGTTCCAGCAGCCCGGCGACGGCGCGGTCGGTGACCACCCGCTGCACGCCCCCGATGAGCGCGGAGGCCGCGGTGACCCCGACGACGATGGCCGCGTCGGCCACCGCGCCGATCGCCGCGGAGAGCACCGCGCCGCCGGCGAGCACCGGGGTCAGCGGGTTGTTCAGCTCGTCGATGAAGGCCCGCCCCAGCGAGGGGGTCTCCTCGGCGTCCGCGGCCGGGTCCTCCCGGGTGCGGCGGACCGCCTCGGCGGAGGTGAGGCCGCGCTCGGAGGTGTCGAGGCGGGTGAGGACGGTGTCGGCGGGCATGACGTGCCAGGGCGTGCGGGAGACGCCGGGCACGAGGGTCTTCCGGCCCAGCTCGGAGGCCGACCAGGCCCCGGCGCCGAGCGCCACCCCGGCCGCCCCGTTGACCGCGAGCCCCGCGAGGGAGGCGCTGCGCGGTGCGGTCCCGGCCGTGGCCATCGCCGCCCCGAGGACGGTGCCGGCGCGGGCGAGCGCCACCGACCGGCCCGAGGTCGCCTTCGCGACCTTGACGCCCTCGATGAGCAGCGCGGCCGTCGTCAGGTCGTCGCCGACGAGGACGTGGGCGCCCCACGCGGCGATCCCGTCCCCGCGGGCGACGCCGACCCCGAGGTCGGCGGCGGCCAGGGCGCGGCGGTCGCGCGAGACGACGAGGACGCCGGCGCCCTCGGCCTGCAGCATGCGCACGGCGGCGGCCAGGCCCTCGCCCCCGGGGACCTCGCGGTCGAGCGAGGCGGCGCCGGACGTCGTCGTGTCGGTCCCGACGACCAGCGTCAGGCCGGCCCGGCGGGCGGCCGCGCCCAGGGCCTCGGCGGCGGCCGCGGGCTCGGGCAGGGCGCCGACGACCGCCACCGGCAGGTCGTCGTGGGAGAGCGCGAGCACCACGGTGGCGCCGTCGCCGCGCAGGGTGTCGACGGCCTCGGCGATCACCGGCTCGTCCTCGCGGCCCTCCTCGAGCGGCGCGAGGGACCAGCCGGCGTGGTGGGACACGGCGCGGGTGGCGTCGGCGGGGTCGAACAGCTCGTGCACGAGCGGCGTCAGCGACTCCACACCCACGGGCGTGCCGTCGGGGGCGGTCAGCTCCGGGGCGTCGTCGACCAGCAGCAGGTCGCCGAGCATCAGCGCGCCGGTGGTGAGCGCGGCGGCGTCGAGGACCACGGTGTCGATGCGGTCCATGCGGCGCAGCACCGTCGGCTCGACGACCACCGCGCCGCGCTTGCAGAGCACGCGCCCGAACGTCGTCGCGAAACCCTCGCGGCCCATCCGGCCGGCCTTCGGCAGCGTGGCGATCGCGACGCCGACGGCCCGGCCCGGGCCGGCGAGCAGCGCGGTCGCGCCGAAGCCGCCCAGCGCGGCGGCGCCGACCTGGTCGCCGTGGCGCTCGACGGGGCCGTCGGGGAACGGGACCGGGCGGGCGTCGAGGGTGAGGTCGTCGGCGGCGGTGGCCGACACCTGCTCGGGGGTGGCCATGTACCGCGGCTCGGCGCGGGCGAACGCGTCGGCGGCGGCGCGGGCCTCGGCCACCTGCATGGCCCGGTAGGCGGCGTCGACGAGCAGGCCGGTGGAGCCCTGGCCGAGGCCCTGGCCGGCGGCGTTGGTGAGGGCGAGCAGGACGTCGGCCCGCTGGCGGCCCAGGGCGCGCTCGACGACGGCGCGCAGGCGCGGCTGGTGGTCGACGAACGAGGCGGCGGACGCGTACTGCACGGGCAGCGGGGTGCGCCGCAGCACCGAGCCGATGCCGGCGAACCCGAGGCCGGCGAGGTCGGCCCCGAAGGCGGTCAGCGCCCGGGACACCGCCGTGCTCGAGTGGCCCCCGGCGGGATGGATGTCCCCGAGGCCCTGCTGCTCGGTCTCCTCGAGGACCTCGACGAGGTCGATCAGGTCCTCGGTGACGTCGTCGGGGTCGGCGTCGACGGCGTCGGCCTCGTCGGACAGCGCCACGACCACCACGCCCAGGGCCGCGTTGACGCTCGCCCAGTCGACGGCAGGGTGCGCGGTGAGCGCCTTCTCCACCGCCCGCAGGAGCTCGCTGCCGGCCTCGCGGGACGTCGCCGGGACACCGATGTGCACCCGGCCGTCCCCGCGCCACACCCGGCGGCCGCGGTGGCGCGACGGGTCGAGCGCGTCCACCGCCGCCCGGGCCAGACCGAACGGGTCGGCGAGCCGGGAGATCAGGGAACGCGAGGTCCGGGGGGACTCAGGAGCGGGCTGCATGGGGGTCGGGACTCGTCCTTTCGACAGCGTCGGCGTGACCGGCGGCGGGTCCCCGCCAGGGTGCGGCCGAGGCGGCCGCGGCGGGGGTGCCTCGTCGGGGATTGCTCGACGACGGACCGTCGGACCGCGACCATCGGATGGCCCAGCGTAGTCGACGGACCGGGTACCCGATCGAGCTGCAGTCTACGGAGTGGAACACCGTCGCGACCCGGACGGACGGTGACCGTCGGGTGAACGTCGCCGTCCGTACCCGGCCGTCCGGAGGGGGCCCCCGGTCAGCGGAGCAGGCGCGCGACCGGCGACCACGACGCCACGCGCAGCGCCGCCCCGCGGATCGCGGCCACCAGCCGGTTGCCGGGCAGGAAGAAGTGCCGGGCGCGCCGGGCGGCCGACCGGGCGGCGTCGGTGCCGGGGCGCTGCTCGGCCTCCCAGCGCGCGAGCGCGCCCGGGACGTCCGGGGAGCGGGCGTCGTCGGCGACCCGCAGGTGGCGGCCGAGCGCCTCGCCCCCGGTGAGGGCCAGCGCGGAGCCGTGGCCCGAGTACAGGGTGGGGCACCAGGCGGCGTCGCCGAGCAGCACGACCCGGTCGCGGCTCCAGCGCTCGAGGTGGATCTGGCCCACCGTGTCGGCGTGGGTGGTGCCGGCCTCGGCCACGAGGTCGAGGATCTCGGGCATGAGCCCGTCGAAGTCGCCGTACACGGCGCGCAGCGCCTGCTCGGGCCGCTCGGCGGGGGCGGTGCCGGCCGCCTGCGCGAGGTCGGCGCGGTAGGTGAAGAACACCACCGGGTCGTGCCCGGCCATCGCCATGAGGTGCGCGGTGCGCCCGGGCTCGACGAGCACCACGTAGTCGCCCTCCACGAGCTCCCCCGGCAGCCGCGGGAGGACGGCCGAGATCACCACGTGGTCGAAGTCGTGCCGGAACTCCTCCTCCGGGCCGAAGACCAGGCCGCGGACCGTGGACCGCACGCCGTCGGCGCCCACGACGAGGTCCCAGCGGTGCGCCGCGCCGTCGAGGACGACCGTGCCGTCCGCCCCGACGCTCTCGGGCGCGGTGCCGAACCGCACCTCCACCTCGTCGGGAAGGCCCTCCCACAGGGCGGCCTCGAGGTCGCCGCGGACCAGCGCGAGGCTCCCGCCGTCGTCGCCGATGGCGGCCTCGACGCGGCTCGTGGTGCGGCCGCGGCCGTCGACGCCGGTGACGACCCCGTCGACCGGCAGGCGGCTGCGCAGGCCCTCGTCGACCCCGAGCCTTGTAGCGGCCTCGACGCCGGAGGGCGCGAGCCGGACGAAGTACCCGCCGGTGCGCCGGGCGGGGGCGCGCTCGCAGACGGTGACCCGCCAGCCCGCGCGGTGCAGCGAGGTGGCGGCGGCGAGGCCGGCGATGCCCGCGCCGACGACGAGGGCCCGCGGGACCGACGGGGCGACGGGCTCCACCGGTCCGGTTCGTGCCGGTTCGTCCACGGTGGTCACCGCTCCAGAGTAGGTCGGCCCGGGGCCGCGCGCCTCCGAGGAGCGACCGGGCTCTCCCCCGGACACGACTCGGCCCCCGTCGCCGGGCGACGGGGGCCGAGGTGTGGATCAGCGCGCGGTCAAATGGAGGCGGGCTCCCAGCGCACGAAGGAGCGGCAGTCGCACTGGGCGCAGTCCTCGGCCACGGTGTAGTGCTCGTGGGACTCGCGGGGGTGCTTGCAGGTGCACAGGTCGACGAGCGGGATGCGCGCGAGCGCGGGCGGCATCGGGCGGCGCAGCGCGATGGGGCGGTGGGTGCGGGTGGGGTCGATGAGCTTCATGGCGAGGTGACGTCCGTGGTGGTCGCAGGGGTGGTCGACGGTGGTGCGGCCGGGCCGGACCCGGTCACGCGGTGGAGCCCGGGCACGCGGTGGGCGTGCACGGACGACCCGGCCCAGGTGATCAGACCCGGTTCGGGCGCTGCCTCGGCCGACTCGTGGTGCACCCGGGCCAGTTCGTGCCGGGCGCACTCGAGCTCGGCCCGGGCGACGTCGCGCTCCCGCGTGACCTCGCCCACCCGGTCCTCCAGGGTGACGACCTTCCAGGCCGCGGTGAGGGTCAGACCCTCGTCGAAGAGCGCACGCATCCTGGTCGCGAGGGCCAGCTGCCGGCGCGTCCAGCGCCGATGTCCGCCCGCGGATCTGTGCGGACGCAGCATCCGGCCCGCATCCAGACTGCGGAGGAACGCCGGTTGCACCCCGATGACCACCGCGGCCTGACCGGTGGTCAGGGCGGGTACGTCCTCGTCGTCGAGGTCCTCGGCGCCCACTGCTCCGTCGCGTCCTTGCGGTTCGTCCCCGGGAGACCCGGGACTGCTCGTTCGTGCAGGTCGCGCACGATTCAGTATCACGGCGACCCGGGCAAAGTTGTACTCGGGACTGCAACTTCTGTCAACGAGCCCGTCGGGGCCGTCACGTCCGGGTCGTCGGCGTCACGTGATCGGGCGAACAAGCGGTGTGAATCGGCCGCATCCGGTGCAACCCCTGATTCGATGCGTTCCCACCGGACGGCTGGAGGTACACCCGCATGACGACGGTGGGCGTCCCGACACTGCCGGCCCGCTTGGCCGGGCGGTACGAGATCGGCCGCGTGCTCGGCCGCGGCGTCGGCTCGACGGTGTTCCTCGCCCACGACACGCTGCTGGGTCGCGACACCGCCCTCAAGACGTTCCGCGTGGAGGCCGATCCGCGGGCCGGTCGTGAGCTGAGTCTGCTCGCCAAGATGGACCACCCGGGCCTCGTCCCGGTCTACGACGTCGAGGAGCACGACGGCCGCGCCTTCGTCGTGATGGCCCTGCTCGACGGCGGGTCGCTCGCCGACCGCCTCGCGGGCCCCGACGGCGGGCCCCTGCCGCTCCCGGACGCCCTGCGCACCGGCGCCGCGGTGGCCGGCGCCCTCGAGCACGTCCACCGCGCCGGCGTGCTGCACCGGGCGGTGACACCCGCGAACGTCCTCTACGACGTCGACGGCCGCGCCCACCTCTCCGACTTCGGGGTCGCGCTCGTGGCCGACGCCCCGCGCCTCACCGACACCGGGCTGACCGTCGGGGCGGCGCCCTACCTCGCGCCCGAGCAGGTGCGCGGCGAGAGCCCCGGACCCGGGGCCGACGTGTACGCGCTCGCCCTCGTCCTCCTCGAGGCCCTCACCGGGCGGCGCGCCTTCCCCGGCGACCCGCTGTCCGCGGCGCAGGCCCGGCTCGACCGCGGGCCGGCCGTCCCCGACGACCTCCCCGCCGACGTGGCCGCGCTGCTCACCGCGATGACCGCGTCCGATCCCGACGACCGCCCCGACGCCGCCGCCGCGTCCGGCACGCTGCGGCGCGCGCTCGTCGCCGCCGAGCCCGCCACCGCGCCCGCCGTGCTCACGACGCCCGGCCTGCTGGTCGCGGGGCCCGTCGCGACCTCGGCCGGCCCCGTCGCGGTGATGCGCGGCGCCGTGACCGGCCACGCCCCCGGCCCGCGTCCCCGGGCCACCGGCACCCGCGGGGTGCTCGTCCTCGCCGGCCTGGCCGCCCGCGCGGTCCTCGCCGGCACGGTCGCCATCGCCTCGTCCGGCCCGGTCGCCGAGATGACGGCCGACGCCGACCGGCCGGCCGTCGTGGCCGGCGGCGCGGCCGTCGGCGTGCCCGACCCGTCCCTCGTCGTCCCGGCCTCCCCGGCCCCGCCCGTCGCGGCGCCGCCCGCCACCGAGGCACCCGACGAGGACGCCGCGCCCGTCACCACGGCCCGCACCCAGGGGCCGCAGCCGGTCCGGGCGACCGCGTCGAGGCCCTCGGCCACGCGGTCCTCGCAGCCCACGGCGGAACCCACCCGGACGCGCGAGCCCGACGACGCGGACGCCGACGAGACCACGCGGACCGACCCCGACGACGCCGTGCAGGCCGCCCCGGCCACGCGCGAGCGGGAGCGCGGCCCGGTCGGCGAGGTCCTCGACGGTGTCGGGGGCCTGGTCGGCGGCGTGCTCGGCACCCGCTAGCGCTCCAGGGCCTCCACCAGCACGTCCCCCGCCCCGAACGACGCCACCCGCGCCTCGATCCCGGCGAGCGACGCCGCGGCCAGGCCGCACGGGAACCCGTAGCGCGCCCGCACCCGCTCGCTCGCCTCGGTCAGCGCGGCCCGGCTGCGGTGCGCGAAGTCGGCGAGGGGGTAGACCGCCCCCTCGTCGAGGTGCTCGGCCAGCACGAGCGAGGGCGAGTAGACCCGCTCCCGGGTCCCGTCGGGCCAGCGCAGGTGCGCGTACATCTCCGGCATGCCGCCATCCTCGCGGCCCCGCGTGACGCCCTCGTGACGATCAGGTGCCGGCGCGCAGCGGCCGACCCGGGGTGGCGTCGCAGGGGTCGCCCCACATCCCGCGGTCCGCCTTCACCGCCTCGGCCTGCTCGCGGGCGAACACCGGCGCGTACCAGAGCCGGCGCGAGGTGTCGGCCGTGACGACGCCCGCCGAGATCGCGGCGTCGGTGTAGCTGAGCTGGGTGGGCAGCACGACGTAGGCGAGCCGGCGGCCCCGGTCGTCGACCGCGGGGATCGTCGGGTCGGGGACGAGGGTGACGGTCTGGCCCGACAGGGTCCGGTCGGCGAAGCGCAGGGCCTCGGCGGCGCCGCACTCCCCCGTGGTCCGGGTCGGCCCGGCCATCTCCGGGGCGTCGATGCCGAGAATCCCGACGACGACCTCCTCGGTGCCGACCCGCACCACCACCTCGTCGCCGGTGTCGACGCGCACCACCTCGCCCATCAGGGTCGGCGGCGCGCCGGCGGTGGCGTCGGCGGCCCGCGCCGTGGGGGTGGAGGTCGGGGCCACCGCCGCCACGGGCGCCGCGGCGGCCGCGCCGCCGGAGCCCCGGCCGAGGACGAGCCCGAGCAGGACGCCCAGGCCGAGCAGCACGACGCCGCCCACGGCGGTGAGCAGGAGCGGGAGGTGACGACCGGGGCCGACGGCACGGTGCGCGCCCGTGGCCGGGCCGTTGCCGTGGTTGCCCACTGCCCACCCCTCCCTCTCCTCGGAACCGTGCTGCCCCCGGCTTACGCCCGGGCCCCGTCCGCGGTTCAGACCCGGTCAGGTGACCCGCGGTGTCGAACGGGTGACCACCGTGGGTACCCCGTGGTCGTGAAGAAGCTGATCAACGATCCCACCGCGGTGGTCCGCGACGCCCTCGAGGGTGTCGTCCGCACCACCCCCGGCTCGGCGCTGGTGGAGGGTACGACCGTCCTGGTCCGGACCGACCTCCCGGGCGACCAGGTCGCGGTGCTCAGCGGCGGCGGGTCGGGCCACGAGCCGGCCCACGCCGGGTACGTGGGACCGGGGCACCTCGCGGGCGCGGTGTGCGGGGAGGTGTTCGCCTCCCCGTCGGCCGACGCGGTGCTCACCGGCATCCGGGCCGTGGCGGGTGAGGGCTCGCCGGGCGTCCTCCTCGTCGTCATGAACTACACCGGCGACCGGCTGAACTTCGGGCTCGCCGCGCAGCTCGCGCGCGCCGAGGGGATCGCCTGCGAGATGGTCACGGTGGCCGACGACGTGGCGCTCGACGCCGACGACGACGTCACCGCCGGGCGCCGCGGGCTGGCCGGGACGGTGCTCGTGACGAAGGTGGCGGGCGCCGCCGCCGCGTCCGGCGCGTCCCTCGAGGAGGTCACGCGGGTGGCGCGGGAGGCGGCCGCGGCCGTCGGCACCATGGGCGTGGCGCTCTCCGCCGCCACCGTGCCGTCGGCGGGGGAACCCGGCTTCGTCCTCGCCGACGACGAGATCGAGATCGGCCTGGGCATCCACGGCGAGCAGGGGGTGCGCCGCGAGTCGCTGCGCCCGGCCGACGAGCTGGTCGACGAGGTCGTCGGGACGGTCTGCGACGACCGCGGGTTCGCCTCCGGCTCCCGGGTGGCCGTGCTGGTCAACGGGACCGGCGCCACCCCGCCGATGGAGCTCGCGATCCTGCTGCGGCGGGCGCTGGAGAACCTCGAGGACCGCGGGATCGTCGTGGAGCGGGCCTGGGCGGGCACGTTCCTGTCCTCGATCGACATGGCGGGCTTCTCCGTCGCGGTGCTCGGGCTCGACGACGCCCGGCTCGCCCTGCTCGACGCCCCGGCCCGCACGGCGGCGTGGCCGTCGGGGTCGGGGACGGTGGCCGGCGGGGTGCCGACCGTGCCCGCGGTCGCCGGGGAGGGCGCCGCGGCGGCGGCCCCCTCGGGCGTCGCGCCCGTGCCGCGCCTGCGGGAGATCGTGGAGACGGTGTGCACCGCGGTGCGCGAGGCCGAGCCGCGCCTGACCGAGCTCGACACCGCCACCGGTGACGGCGACCTCGGCACCTCGCTCGACCGCGGGGCGACGGCGGTCCAGCAGGCCCTCGGGTCGTTCGACGAGGACGACCCGGTCGCGGTGCTCCGCGGGATCGCGGCGACCCTGCGCGAGGCGATCGGCGGCACCTCCGGGCCGCTCTACGCGACGGGGCTGCTGCACGCGGCGGAGCACCTCGCCGACGGCGGCGACTGGGCGACGGCCCTGCGCGCCGCGGCCGAGGGGGTCTCCGACCTCGGCGGCGCCCGGGCCGGCGACCGGACGATGCTCGACGCGCTGTTCCCCGCGGCCGAGGCGCTGGCGTCGTCGGGCTCGCTCGCCGACGCCGTCGGGGCGGCGAAGGAGGGCGCGGCGGCCACCGAGACGATGGCGCCGCGCCGCGGGCGGTCGTCGTACCTGGGCGACCGGGTGAACGGCCACCGCGACGCCGGCGCCGAGGGCGTCGTCGTGTGGCTGGAGGCGCTGGCCGGGGCCTGACCGGGCCCCGGGGCGGTCGACGGGGCGGCCTACGGGGCCGCCCGCGCGAGGCTGCGGACGTCGAGGCGGCGGAGCACGCGGTCGGCCACCTCCGGGTCGACCCCGGGCTCGGCGCGGGCGGCCACCACCTCCCGGCGGGCCGCCGCGAGCGCGAGGGCCTGCAGGCGGTTCCACTGCTCGCGGCGCCGCCGCAGCTGGGCGAGGCGCTCGCGGTAGTCGTCGTCGCTCTCGTCGTCGGGACCCGGCCGCGGGACGTCGTCGCCGGAGAGCACCCGGCCGACGCGGCCGAACCGGGTCCGGAGCTCGTCGAGGACGCGCCCGCCCTGCTCGTCGTCGACCCCGAGGGCCTCGCGGTCGACCGTGGCGAGCCGGTCGAGCGCCGCGCGCCGGGCCCGGCCCGCGAGCGCGCGCTCGGCCTCGCCCGCGGCGGCGTCGTCCTCCCGCATCCCGAGTGCCCGGACGAGCACCGGCAGCGTCAGGCCCGGGCCCACGAGCGTCACGACGAGCACCGCGCACGCCACGATCACCAGCTCGGCGCGGTCGGGGAACGGCGAGCCGTCGTCGAGGGTGAGCGGGAGGGCCAGCGCGAGGGCGAGGGTCGCGAGCCCCCGCATGCCCGCCCAGCCGAGCACGAGCGCCTCTGCCGCCGTCGCGGGGACGGCCCGCGCCGCGGGGCGGGGCTCCCCGAGGCGCACCGCCGCCAGCGCCACCGCCATCCACGCCAGCCGGACCCCGACGACGACGCCGCAGACGATCCCGGCGTGCGCGAGGATCGTGCCGAGCGAGGTGTCGGCCTGCTCGATCACGGCGCGCAGCTCCAGCCCGATGAGGGCGAACGCCACCCCGGTCACGAGCATCTCGACGACGTTCCAGAACGACGCCGAGCTCAGGCGCTCCTCGGAGGCGTCGGCGTCGGCGTGCTGGCCCATCTGCAGCGCCGCGACCACCACCGCGATCACCCCGGAGGCGCCGAGCGCGTCCGCGGCCAGGTAGACGGCGAAGGGCAGCACGAGGGTCAGGCCGTTGCCGGCGACCACGGCGGTGAGCCGGTCGAGGACCTTGCGCGCCAGCCAGGCCGCGACGAAGCCGAGCACCACCGCCACCACGGCGCCGTAGACGAACCGGCCCGCGATCCCGAGCCCGCCGAGCTCGTTGCCGGCCACGGCCGCGGCGATCGCGGTCTGGAAGATCACCAGCGAGGTCGCGTCGTTGAACAGGCCCTCGCTCTGCAGCGTCGCCACCAGCCGGCGGGGCACCCTCAGCGGCCCGGCCACCGCCTCCACGGCCACCGGGTCGGGCGGTGCCACCGCGGCCCCCAGCGCGATCGCGGCCGCCGCGGTGACCCCGGTGAGGGCCACCAGCGTGCCCGCGACCGCGGCGACGGTGGCCACCACGAGCCCGACCGCGAGGAAGGCGATCGTGCGCCAGCGCAGCCGGAAGAGCGCCCAGGACGTCCGCTGGGCCGTGGCGTAGAGCAGCGGCGGCAGGAACAGCGGGAGGATCAGCTCGGGGTCGATGTCGGGGGCGTCGATCCCGGGGACGAAGGCGGCGGCGGCCCCGAGCAGCAGCAGGAGCACGGGCCACGGCAGCCGCAGCCGGTCGCCCGCCCCGGCCAGCAGGACGGCCGCGAGCATGGCGCCGACGACGACGAGGAGCACGGTCACCGGCCGAGTGTGCCGAATCCGCCCCGGTGCAGACTCTGCGCCGTGGCCGGATTCAGGGACTTCGTCAACAGGGCACTGCAGGTCGGGCTGGACCTCCTGACCTCCTCGGAGAAGAAGGACGGGCCGGGTGCCCCGGCGCCGGGGCGGCCGGGCCCGGGGGCGCCGTCGGGCGCGCGCACGGTGCCGAGCTCGGAGCGGGCCCGCAGGATCACCTACGCCCCCGACCTCGACGGGGCCGCCGACCCCGGCGAGATCGTGTGGACCTGGGTGCCCTTCGAGGAGGACGCCTCGCAGGGCAAGGACCGGCCGGTGCTCGTCGTCGCGCGGGCCGGCCGGAACGACGGGCTCCTGGGCCTGATGCTCTCCTCGCAGGGCCACCGCGCGGACGACGCGAACTGGGTGCCGATCGGCTCCGGGGCGTGGGACCGCGAGGGCCGCGACTCCTACGTCCGCCTCGACCGGGTGCTCGAGGTGCCCGAGCACGGCATCCGGCGCGAGGGCGCGGTGGTCCCGCAGGACCGGTTCGACGCGGTGGCGCGCGAGCTGCGGTCGTCGTACGGGTGGAGCTGAGCCGGCCCGCTCAGGCCAGGGTGAACCACGCCAGGCAGGCCGCCCCCGCGACGATGCAGTAGACGCCGAACGGGCGCATGGAGCGGTGCTCGAAGTACCGGGTCAGGTAGCGCACGGACACGTAGGCGCCGATCCCGGAGAGCACCGAGCCCAGCAGCACCTGGCCGCGGATCCCGTCGCCCGCGGGCCCGGCCAGGTCGCCGACCTCGAGCACCCCGGCCGCGAGGATCACCGGGGTCGCGAGCAGGAACGCGAAGCGGGCCGCGTCCTCGTGGGAGAGCCGGGCCAGCAGGCCGGCGCCGATCGTCGCGCCGGACCGGCTGACGCCGGGCAGCAGCGCGAGGATCTGGGCGGCGCCGATGAGCACCGCGGTGAGCCACGGCAGCCGGGACGTCCGCGCGTCGGACGCCTCCTCGGCGGTGGGCGGCGGCGCGACGCGCGTCCCGCCGGGTGCCGCGTGCAGCACCTCGGTGGGGGCCTCGAGCCGGACCGTGGGCGCCTCGGCGGCGGGGACGGTCGTGCGCCGGCGGGTCAGCTCCTCCACCGCGATCAGCAGGACGCCGTTCACGACGAGGAACACCGCCGTCGGCACCGGGCGCGCGAGCAGCGTGCGGAACAGGTGGTCGAGCAGCAGCCCGGCGAGGCCCACCGGGATCGTCGCGGCCACCAGCAGCCACGCCAGCCGCTGGTCGGGGGTGGCCACCTCCCGGTCGCGCACGCTCGTCACGAGCCCGCGGACGATCCGCACCCAGTCGCGCCGGAAGTACACGATCATCGCGATCGCCGTCGCCACGTGCAGGCCGACGACGAAGGCGAGGTAGGGCGAGTCGGGCGCCGACACGTCCAGGTCCCGCGCCCACGATCCCCCGATCACGGCCGGCAGCAGGATCGAATGCCCCAGACTGGACACCGGGAACAATTCCGCGACGCCCTGCATCGCGCCGATCACGGCCGCCTCGAGCCACGTCAGATGTGCCGACACCGGCAGGTCCTCTCCCGAGCTCCGAACGGCCGTCGAGCAGCGTATCCACGCGATGTGGAATCGCCGTGGCCGCGGAGGGGAATTCGGCAAAGGAACGGTCAAGAGCGGGCCCGGAATTCGACAAGAATGCGGGTCCGACGCGCGGGAACGGAATTGGTTGCTACGGTGCCACGATCGGATCACGGCCCGGTCACGCTCCCCCGCTCCCTCACCGGGCCGCCGTCGTCGCAGAGAGGTGACCCCCGTGACCGCTGCCCTCCCGTCGTCGCTCCCGGGCGCCGCGCACCCGGTGACCGTCGTGCTCGGACTCGCCGCCGGCGCCCTCGGCGCGGCCGTCGCCGGCGCCCACGCCACGCACCTGTCCGCGCCGTCGGTCCCGACGATCGCCGCCGACCTGCACCTCACGGCCGGGTCCACCCCCACCACCCGCGGTGCCGCGGCCGCGCCGGTGACCGCGGAGCCGACGTCGGCGGCCGCGACGGTCCCCGAGCTCACGAAGGCCGCGGGCATGGCGCAGCGGGCCGCGAAGGTCGAGGGGGCCATCGACCGGTTCGAGTCGCACATCGGCTCGACGACCTACGAGAACTGGTGCGAGCGGGCCGTCGAGAACGCCTTCGGCACCCAGGGCCACTACGCCAGCGCGATCCAGGACTGGGAGTCCCAGGACCAGCACACCGACTGGCGGCACGCCCCGCGCGGCGCGATGGTCTTCTACGACACCTCCTCCGACGGGCACGTCGCGCTCTCGCTCGGTGACGGCCGCGTGGTGTCCTCCAGCGCGCACCACCGGGTCGGGATCGTCCCCGTCGACTTCTTCCAGAGGCCGTTGGGCTGGGCCTACGCCCCGTACTGAGTCCCGATCCGCCCGCGCGACCGGGCTCCACCGTCGGACCCCTCCGTTATGGTGATCGACGCCACGAACGCCAGGGGGGTGACTGCTCGTGACCACGACGCCCGATCGCACGTCGGTCCTTCCCGACGACGCCCCGCCCCCGCTGCGCGCGCGCCTCTCCCGGGCCCGGGAGCTGGGCCGCACCACACGGGTCGGCCGCCTCGCCCGGGCCGCCCTGGCCACGCTGCTGCTGGTCCTGCTGGCCGGGGTCGTGGTGCTCGTCGCCGTGCTGCGCACCCAGGCCGCGGCCTCCGACGTCGTCTCGCGCAGCGGCCCGCTCACCGCGTCGGCCCAGGAGCTCTACCGCGCGCTGTCCGACGCCGACGCCACCGCCGGCCAGGGGTTCCTCCTCGGCGCGGGCGAGCCGGAGTCGCTGCGTCTGCGCTACGAGACCGACCTGGCGGCCGCGGGCCGGGCGCTCACGGTGGTCGGGGCCTCCACCGACGCCGACGTCGGGGTCACCGACCCGGCGGTCACCACCCTCGCCCAGGGCGTGCCGGTGTACGCGGGGCTCGTCGAGACCGCGCGCGCGGCCGACCGGCAGGGCCTCACCTACGGGTCGGCCTACCTGCGTGAGGCCTCGTCGTTCCTGCGGACCACCCTGCTCCCGGCCGCGCAGCAGGTCTACGACGTGCAGGCCGCCGAGCTCGCCGAGGACCAGGCGCGGGCCGACGGCGGGGCGTGGACGGTCCTCGCCGTCCTCGCGCTGGCGGCGGCCCTCGTCGCGCTGGGTCTGCTGCACCGCCGCATCCGGCGCACCACCCGGCGCCGGCTCACCCCCGGGGTCGCGCTCGCGGGCGGCGCGCTCGCCCTGCTCGGGGTGTGGGGGGTGCTCGCGCTCGGCACGTGCGCGCTGCTCACCGGCACGGCACGCGACCAGGGGTCGGAGCCGAACCGCGACCTCGTCGCCGCGCGCTTCGCGGTCCTGCAGTCGCGCAGCGACGAGATCCTCACCCTCGTCGCCCGGTCGACCGGCGGGCAGTACGAGCAGGACTACGTGCGGCGCAGCATCGCGCTCTACGGCTGGGAGGGCCTGCTCCAGCGCGCGGGCGAGCAGGCGGGCGGGGGCGCGGTGGCCGACGACGCGGGCGCCGCCACGGTCGCGGGCCGCGCGGGGATCAGCGTGCACCAGCTCGTCCGCACGCTCGACCTCTCGGGCAACTACGAGGAGGCGGTCGCGCTCGCGCTCTCCACCGCGCCCACCGGCGGCGAGGGCTCGGTCGACCAGGTCCAGGACGCGCTCGACCGGGCGATCACTGCGACGGAGGCCACGGCGTCCGACGCCGCCTCCGGCGCCCTGGCCGCGACGACGCTGCTGGCGGTCGGCACGGTGGTGCTCACCCTGGTGGCCGCGGGCGGGCTCGCCGCCGGGGTGTGGCCGCGGCTGCAGGAGTACCGGTGACGTCCCGCGCAGTGCTCACGGCGGTCGCGGCGCTGCTCGCGGCGCTGGTCGTCCTGCTCGCGGGCTGCGCGGGCACGCCCCCGGCCGGCCCGGTGGTGCCGATCCGGCCCGTCCCCGCCGGCACCACCACGCTCGCCGGTGCCCCGGTCGCGGCGCCCGACACCAGCTGCGGCGACCCCCGGGTCAGCCTCACCCCCACCCCGCCGGTGCCCCCGGGTGCGATGCCCGCGGGCTCGACGATGGCGCGGATCGTGGCGCGCGGGGTGCTCGTCGTGGGGGTCGACCAGTCGACGGTCCCGTTGAGCTACCGCGACCCGCGCACCGGCGAGCTCACCGGCCTCGACGTCGCCGTGGCCCGGGAGATGGCCCGGGCGATCTTCGGCGACCCCACCCGCGTGCAGTTCCGCATCGAGAGCGCCGCCCAGCGGATCCCGAACCTGCTCTCCGGCTCGGTCGACCTCGTCGTGCAGGCCCTGACGATCACGTGCGAGCGCAAGCGGCAGATCGGTCTGTCGTCGGTGTACTACGACGCCTCCCAGCGGCTCGTGGTGCCGCGGGTCTCGCCGGTCACGGGGATCGCCGACCTCGGCGGACGCCCCGTGTGCGCCCCGCTCGGCACCACCTCGATGGCCACCCTGCAGCGCACGCGCGGCGCCGACGGCCGGGCGCCGGTCGCCGTCGGGGTGCCCGAGAACAGCGACTGCCTCGTCCTGCTCCAGCAGGGCCAGGTCGACGCCGCCAGCACCGACGACACCATCCTCACCGGGTTCGCGCTGGAGGACCGGCGGCTCGAGGTCCGCGGGCCCGCCCTCGGCTCCGAGGCCTACGGCATCGGCGTCGCCCCGCAGAACCCCGACCTGCTCCGCTTCGTCAACGGCGTCCTCGACCGGATCCGCACCGACGGCACGCTGGCCGGGATCGCCACCGCCACCGTCGGCAGTGCCGCCGCGGTCCCCGTCACCGGCGCGTACGCAGGATGAGCACCGTGACGAGTCCGGAGCGGGCCGCCCTCGACGCCGAGCTGTCGGCCGCCGAGGACGCCGTCGTGCGGGCGTCCGCCTCGCTGGTCGACCTCGAGGCCCACCCCGGCCACCGGCTGCTGGCCCCCGGCGGGTTCACGGGGGTGTCGGCGCAGCGGCGCGAGCAGACCCTCGCCACCGTCGCCGAGCTGCACCGCGACCTCGCGCTCTACCGCGCGGCGGTCGCCGCCGCCCGCGAGGCGCGCGGCACCCGGTCCCGGCCCACCGCCGAGGAGCTCGCCGCCGCCCACCGGGCCCTGCACGACGACACCGTCACCGTCAGCGAGGAGGCGGTCCCGCTGCAGCGCCGCGGGCTCCTCGGGCCCACCTCGCAGGTCACCCGCACCAGCGCCGACGCCCTGCTCGCGCGGATGACGGCCGCCTTCGACGCCGCGACGGCCGTGGTCGCCGCCGTCGCCGCGGTGTGGGACGCCGTCGCCGCCCAGCTCGAACCGCTCGAGCGCGAGGTCGCCGGTCTCCGGGCCGAGGGCGCGTCCGCCGGCCTCGAACCTCTCGCGGAGCGTCTCCAGGCGCTCCGGTCCGCCGTCCTGACCGACCCGCTGGCCCACGCGGGCACGGCGACACCGGTCGACCCGGCCGCGGTCGCGGAGGTCGCCGAGGGGGTGACCGGGGTGCGCGCCGCGCTCGGGGAGTCCCGCGAGCTACGGACCGGGCTCGAGGGCCGGGTCGCCGCCCTCACGGCCCGGGTCGACGCGCTCGCGGCGCGGGAGGCCGAGGTCGTGGCGGTCGCGGCCGAGGTGGGGCGCGCGATCACGAGCACCCCGGGGCTGCCCGTGCCGGGGCGCCGGGCCCCGGAGATGCGGGCCGCGGTCCGCGAGGCGCACGACGACGCCCGGGCCGGCCGCGGTG
>NZ_JBHSIV010000026.1:0-94143 GCF_042653685.1 Actinomycetospora atypica
CCGTGCGCGCCTTCACCGCCTGGGCCGCCCGCACCGCCCGCACCGCGACCGACGTGGGCGCCCGCCTCGCCTCGCCGCGGGCCCACCGGACGCTGCCCGCGGTGCTGCGCGCCGACCAGGCCGCCGCGGCCCTCGACAACGCCGCCCTCGGCGCCGCCGAGCTCGACCCGGTCGCCCTGCGCGACCACCTGCTGCTCGAACTGCTCTACGCGACCGGCATCCGCGTCTCCGAGCTCTGCGGTCTCGACGTCGACGACGTCGACGACCACCGCCGCACCCTGCGGGTGCTGGGCAAGGGCGCCAAGGAGCGCACGGTCGTCTACGGCGCCCCGGCGGCGGCCGCGCTCGACGCGTGGCGCACCGGGGGCCGGCCCCACCTCGCGGTCGCGGGTTCACCGCCCGCCCTCCTGCTGGGCGCCCGCGGTGGGCGCCTCGACCCGCGGATCGCCCGCGCCGTCGTCCACGACGCGGCGCGCTCGGTCCCCGGCGCACCCGACATCGCACCGCACGGGTTGCGCCACTCGGCGGCGACCCACCTGCTCGAAGGGGGAGCGGACCTGAGAAGCGTCCAGGAACTGCTGGGGCACGCCTCTCCGGCGACGACCCAGCTGTACACCCACGTGACCGCCGACCGTCTGAGGGCCGTTCATGACGCCGCGCATCCCCGAGCCTGAGCCGTCCCGGTCGCCCACCCTCACGGTGGGGACCGCCGCCCGCGCGCTGCCCGGCGACGGCGGTGCCGTCTTCACGGCGCCCCGCCCGTCGCGGGGAGCCGCGGTGCGCACCAGGCCGACCACCATCCGCTCCGTCTCCGACGGCGGGGTCGCCCCGCCCGACGAGGAGGCGCTCGTCGAGGCGGGCATCGCCGAGATGTGGGCCGACTACGCCGACGCCCCGCACGACAAGGTGGTGCGCGACCGGCTGGTCCTGCACTACGCGCCGCTGGTGAAGTACGTGGCGGGTCGGGTCGGGACCGGGCTGCCGAGCCACGTCGACGTCGCCGACCTCGTCCAGTGCGGCATCTTCGGCCTCGTCGACGCGATCGAGCGCTTCGAGCCCGACCGCGGGCGCAAGTTCGAGGTCTACGCGATGCAGCGCATCCGCGGCGCGATCCTCGACGAGCTGCGCTCCCAGGACTGGGTGCCGCGCTCGGTGCGCTCCCGGGCCCGCGAGATCGAGCGGGCGATCGAGCGCCGCGAGAGCCGCGAGCAGCGGACGTGCAGCGACTCCGAGATCGCCGACGAGCTCGGCATGGGCACCCCCGAGCTGCGGGCCACCTACGGCCAGATCGCGATGACGAGCGTCGCCGCGCTGGACGAGCTGGTGGCCGCGGGCCGCTCGCACGCGGCGGGTGGTGGGTCGGGCGCGCCGTCGCTGGCCGACTCGCTCCCCGACGCCGACGCCGAGGACCCGGTCGCGGCGATGGAGTCGAGCGAGACCCGCCGGCTGCTCGCCGACGCGATCGGCGGCCTCGCCGAGCGCGACCGGACGATCGTCGGGCTCTACTACTTCGAGAACCTGACGCTCGCCGAGATCGGCAAGGTCCTCGGGGTCACCGAGTCGCGGGTCTGCCAGCTGCACACCCGCGCCGTGCTGCGGCTGCGCGCGCGCCTCGCGGAGTCGCACGCCGACTGAGCCGCCCCCGGTGGAGCGAACGGCACTCTCGCGCGCATAGAGGCAGCGGGAGTGCCGTTCGCTCCACGGGGGCCGGGGCCCGTCACCGGACCACCGGCCACAGGCGGGTGCGCCCGAGGCCGACCAGCAGCAGCGGGTCGAGGTAGCGCTCCCGCGCCGGCGCCGCGTCCCGGGCCCAGCGCAGCCCCCAGTGCAGGCACGCCGCCGCGGGGCAGCCCGCGTGCCCGGCGTCGAGGGTGCCGAGCACGGTGCCCCGCGCGACGACGGCCCCGGGCGCGACGACGGCCGCCACCGGCTCGTAGGTGGTGCGCAGCGCGCCGGCATGCACGACCGACACCACGCCGCGGCCCGCCAGCGGCCCCGCCTGCACGACGACGCCCGGGCCGGCCGCGGTGACGGGTGCCCCCGGGGCCGCCACGAGGTCGGCGCCCCGGTGTCCGCGGCCGTAGGGGGTGGGCGGGGGCGTGAAGCGGCGCGCCACGGTGCCCGCCCCGGAGGCGGGCGCGCCGGTCGGCATGCCGCCGAGGGGCCACCCGAACACCCCGACCGGGATCGCGGGCAGCTCGGGCGGGGCGGCGTGCGCGACCGGGGCACCCAGGAGGAGCGCGGCGGTCGTCAGGAAGGTCAGCAGGGTCCTCACGGGGACTCGGACGCACGGGACGCCCGATCGGCTCCCGGCGGACGTCGACCGGTCACGGGGCGTGTGAGGCCTCCGCGTAGACTGCACGTCAGCGGCCTGCCACCGGTGGGTCGACTTCGCGTGCCCCGACGAGCCAGCACGCGGTGGATCCGCTCCGCCGCGTCCGTGCCATCACCCCGCGCACCGAGCGGTCCCTCCCGAGGGATTCGGTCGCGGCCGGGGCACCAGGGCGCCGGACCACCCGGACCGGCGCGGCTCAACCGCACACGAGACAGAGGTTGTACGACCACATGGCCGTCGTCACCATGCGACAGCTGCTGGACTCCGGTGTCCACTTCGGACACCAGACCCGCCGCTGGAACCCCAAGATGCGTCGCTTCATCTTCACCGAGCGCAACGGCATCTACATCATCGACCTGCAGCAGACGCTGTCCTACGTCGACCGCGCCTACGAGTTCGTCAAGCAGACCGTCGCCCACGGCGGCACGGTCCTGTTCATCGGGACGAAGAAGCAGGCGCAGGAGGCCATCGACGAGCAGGCGACCCGGGTCGGGATGCCGTTCGTCAACCAGCGCTGGCTGGGCGGCATGCTCACGAACTTCCAGACGGTGCACAAGCGTCTGACCCGCCTCAAGGAGCTCGAGGCGATGGAGCAGGCCGGGGGCTTCGAGGGTCGCACCAAGAAGGAGATCCTCATGCTCTCCCGGGAGCACGAGAAGCTCGACCGCACCCTCGGCGGTATCCGCGACATGGCCCGCGTCCCGAGCGCGGTCTGGATCGTGGACACCAAGAAGGAGCACATCGCCGTCGGCGAGGCGCGCAAGCTGAACATCCCGGTCGTCGCGATCCTCGACACCAACTGCGACCCCGACGAGGTCGACTACCCGATCCCGGGCAACGACGACGCCATCCGGTCGGCCGCGCTGCTGACCAAGGTCGTCGCCGAGGCGTGCCGCGAGGGCTTCCAGGTCCGCAACCAGCGCCAGAGCGGCAACGAGGCCGAGCCGGCCGCGGACGCCGCGGCCGAGCGCGACTTCGCGCCCGTCGGTGGTGACGGCGCCTCCGCGCCGGAGACGGTGCCCACCAGCACCGCCGTCGACTCGCCCGAGGCCGGCGGGGACGCCCCCGTGGCGAGCCCCGAGGCCGAGGCCGTGGCGTCCGCCGCGGGCGACGAGGTCCAGCCGACCGGCGAGGAGGGCCGTCCGGAGCGCGTCGCGGGCGTGGCCGACTCCGACGGCACCGGCTCGAGCGACGCCGCGATCGACGCGGCCCCGGCCGCCGGCTCGCCCAGCGGCGAGGCATCCACCAGCTGATCCCCTCCCGGGGACGGGCGGGCCCACCCGGCCCGCCCGCCCCCGGGGATCACCCACCCACACCCGAGGGACAGGAACACGATGGCGAACTACACCGCCGCCGACGTGAAGAAGCTCCGCGACGCCACCGGCTCCGGGATGATGGACTGCAAGAAGGCGCTCGAGGAGAACTCGGGCGACTTCGACAAGGCCATCGAGGCCCTCCGCATCAAGGGCGCCAAGGACGTCGGCAAGCGTGCCGGCCGGGCGACGGCCAACGGCATCGTCGCGGCCCGCGACGGCTCGATGATCGAGCTGAACTCGGAGACGGACTTCGTCGCGAAGAACGCGGACTTCATCCAGCTCGGCGAGGACATCCTCGACGTCGCGATCGCCGAGAAGGTCTCCGACGTCGAGGCGCTGAAGGCCGCGAAGCTCGCCGACGGCACCGTCGACGACGCCGTGCAGGCGCTCTCCGCCCGCATCGGCGAGAAGCTCGAGCTGCGTCGCGTGGCCACGCTCGACGGCCCCACCACCACCTACCTGCACCGCCGGTCCTCGGACCTGCCGCCGGCGATCGGCGTGCTCGTCGCCTACACCGGCGACGACGAGGAGGCCGCCCGCAGCGCCGCCATGCAGGTCGCGGCGGCCCGCCCGCTCTACACCACGCGCGAGGAGGTGCCGGCGGACGTCCTCGAGAGCGAGCGTCGCGTCGCCGAGGCCACCGCGCGCGAGGAGGGCAAGCCCGAGAAGATCATCGACCGCATCGTCGAGGGTCGGCTCAACGGCTACTACAAGGACACCGTCCTGCTCGAGCAGGACTCGGTGTCGGTCGACAAGAAGTCGGTCGGCGCGGTGCTGAAGGACGCGGGCGTCGACGTCCGCACCTTCGCCCGCTTCGAGGTCGGCCAGCCCTGATCCGTCCCCGGCCGGGCCCGCGGTGTCACCGCGGGCCCGGCCCGGCTCGGCACGGGGACCCACTGCACGAGGGGAGCGGACGCGAGTGACCGGCCAGGTGACGGACACGTCGGCGCAGGCGGCCGCGGGCTGGTCGCCCGGCCCCGCGCGGCGGGTGCTGCTCAAGCTCGGCGGCGAGATGTTCGGGGGCGGTGGCGTCGGGGTCGACCCGACGGTCGTCCGGACCGTGGCCCGCCAGATCGCCGACGTCGTGAGCACCGGCGTGCAGATCGCCGTCGTCATCGGCGGCGGCAACTTCTTCCGCGGCGAGGAGCTCTCCCGGGCCGGGATGCAGCGCCAGCGCAGCGACTACATGGGCATGCTCGGCACGGTGATGAACTGCCTCGCGCTGCAGGACTTCCTCGAGCGCGAGCACCACATCGACACCCGCGTGCAGACCGCCATCACGATGGGCCAGGTCGCCGAGTCCTACATCCCGCGCCGGGCGATGCGGCACCTGGAGAAGGGCCGCGTGGTCATCTTCGGGGCGGGCGTCGGCATGCCCTACTTCTCCACCGACACCACCGCGGCGCAGCGGGCCCTCGAGATCGAGGCCGAGATCGTGCTGCTGGCCAAGGGCGTCGACGGCGTGTTCACGGCCGACCCGAAGGTCGACCCCACCGCCACGATGTTCGCCGAGATCACGCACCGCGAGGTCCTGGAGAAGGGCCTCAAGGTGGCCGACGCCACCGCGTTCAGTCTGTGCATGGACAACCAGCTGCCCATCATGGTGTTCAACCTCCTCGTCGAGGGCAACATCGCGCGTGCCGTCCGTGGTGAGAGGATCGGCACGCTCGTCCACACGCCGACCGGCTGAGAGGGGAACCCGATGATCGACGAGACGCTCCTCGACGCCGAGGAGAAGATGGAGAAGTCCGTCATCGCCGCCCGTGAGGACCTGCAGGGCGTGCGCACCGGGCGGGCGAGCCCGGCGATGTTCAACCGCATCAACGTCGAGTACTACGGCTCCTGGACCCCGCTGCCCCAGCTGGCGTCCGTGACGGTGTCGGAGGCCCGCATGGCGGTGATCAAGCCCTACGACGCCAGCTCGCTCGGCGTGATGGAGCGCGCGATCCGCGACTCCGACCTCGGGGTGAACCCGTCGAACGACGGCATGATCATCCGGGTCGTCTTCCCGGAGCTCTCCGAGGAGCGGCGCCGCGAGATGGTCAAGGTCGCCCGCAGCAAGGGCGAGGACGCGCGCGTGTCGATCCGCAGCGTCCGCCGGAGCGCGATGACCGAGCTCCAGCGCATCGCGAAGGACGGCGAGGCCGGCGAGGACGAGGTGTCCCGCGCCGAGAAGGACCTCGAGAGCACCACGTCCACCTACGTCGCGAAGATCGACGACATGGTGAAGGCGAAGGAAGCCGAGCTGCTCGCGGTCTGAGCAGGGGATCCGGGGAGGTCGGCGGGTGGCGGAGGACGTGGCTGCGGCATCGGCGTCCTCTCCGGACGGCTCGGCGGGCCGTACCGGGGGGAGACCCTCGCGGGCGGGCCGCAACCTGCCCCTCGCGATCGGCGTGGGGCTCGGGATGGGCGCGGTCATCCTCGTCGCGCTGCTCACCGTGCGGCAGGGCTGGATCGCGATCGTGGCCGTGTCCGCCGCGGTCGGCACGTGGGAGGTCTTCGGGGCGCTGAACCGCGCCGCGGGCATCCGCCTCTCGCGGGTCCCGGTGCTCATCGGCGGCCAGGCGATGATCTGGCTCTCCTGGCCGTTCGGCACCGAGGGCATCCTCGGGTCGCTGCTGGTCACCGTCCTGGGCTGCTTCGTGTGGCGCATGCGGCTCGGCGCGGCCGGCTTCGTGCGCGACGTCGGCGCCTCGATGCTCGTGCTCGTCTGGATCCCGCTGTGCATGGCCTTCGGCGCGATGCTCGTGGTCCCGGCCGACGGCACGGGCCGCGTCCTGACCTTCCTCATCATCGTCATCTGCTCCGACACCGGCGGCTACGCGGCCGGCGTGCTCTTCGGCCGGCACCCGATGGCGCCCAAGGTGAGCCCGAAGAAGTCCTGGGAGGGCCTCGCCGGGTCGATGGTGCTCGGGGCCACCGGGGCGTCGCTGTGCCTGGCGCTGCTGCTCGACGCCCCGTGGTGGTACGGCCTGATCCTCGGCCCGGTGCTCGTGGTCACCGCCGTGATCGGCGACCTCGTCGAGTCGCTGGTCAAGCGCGACCTCGGGATCAAGGACATGGGCCAGACCATCCCCGGCCACGGCGGACTCATGGAGCGGCTCGACTCCCTGGTGACCTCCGCGCCGGTCGCGTGGCTGCTGCTGCTCGTCATGGTCCCCTACGCGAGCTGACCGGCCGTGCTCTTCCCCGGGGTGGCCGAGAGCCCCAACATCTGGCGCTGGCCCGACGTTTACGAGGCCGAGAACGCCGCCCAGGACGCCACGGGCGCGCTGTGGGAGGCGCTCACCTCGGTCGTCGGGCTCACCGGCGACGTCGTCGACGTCGGCTGCGGCGACGGCTACCACCTGCCCCGCTTCGCAACGACCGCCGCGTCGGTCGTGGGGGTCGAGCCGCACCCGCCGCTGGTGGCGCGGGCCCGGCGGCGCTGCGCCGACGAGCCGTCGGTGACCGTGCTGCCCGGCAGCGCCGCGGCGCTCCCGCTGCCCGACTCCTCGGCCGACGTCGTCCACGCCCGCACCGCCTACTTCTTCGGCCCGGGCTGCGAGCCGGGCCTCGCCGAGGCCGAGCGGGTGCTGCGCCCCGGCGGCGCCCTGGTGATCGTCGACCTCGACGCCACCCGGCACTCCTACGGCTCCTGGATGCGCGCCTCCGCCCCGGGCTACGACCCGCGGGCCGCGGAGCGCTTCTTCACCGAGCGCGGGTTCTCCACCCACCGGGTCGACACCCTCTGGCGCTTCCCCGACCGTGCGACCATGTCCGCGGTGCTCCACATCGAGTTCACCGGACCCGTCGCCGACCGGGCCGTCGACGGGACGCCGGGGCTCTCCCTGCCCGTGGCGTACCGGATCCACGTGCGCCGCCACGTGCTGCACGCCACCGGGCGCCTCTCGGGCTGACGTCCCCGCCGGGCCGCCCGCCCCGGCGGGTGGCGCACAATGGAGGGCGTGTCGTTCCCGCAACCCGGCTCCCGACCCGGTGACCCCTACCGCGGTGGCGGCGGTCCCGGCCCGGGGTGGCGCGGCCCGTCCGGCCCGCCCCGTGGCTCCGCCCCGCCCCCGGGTCCGTCCCGTGGCCGCTCCTCCGGGGGCCGCGCGCCCTCCGGGCGATCCGTCCGGATCGACCCGGTGGTCGTCGAGAGCCTCGTCGGGATCGCCTGGCTCACCGTCGGCACGCTCGGCCTCGGGGCCGACGGCGCGGGCACGCTGCTGCTGGCCGTCGGGATCGCCCTCGTCGTCGTGATCTTCGTCGAGAACCGGCGCCGCGGCTCGCACCCGTTCGACGGCCCCCGCTCGGCCGACCTGCTGCGCCTCGCCGCGATCACGGCCGGTGCGATCGTCGTGGCCTCGGTGCTGCTCGGGCTGATCGGGTGGTCCGAGGTCGGACCCGGGGTCGCGGCCGTGGCGACCGGCGGGGCCTTCCTCGCCCTCGCGCGGTCGACCGGCCAGCGCCCCACGCAGTGGCTGGGCATCGCGCTCGCGGCGCTCGGCGTCCTGGCCGTGCTCATCAGCACCCAGGAGGCGTCGGGCTTCGTCTCGCAGGGCCTGCTCGGGCTGGTCAGCGGACTCCTGCTGCTGCTCTCCGCCGCCGACCGCATCGGGATGCTCGAGACGCTGCGGGACCGGTTCCGGTGACCGACCCCGAGAAGCCCGGCCTGCCCGTCCTGTCGATGACGGGCACCGGGTCCCGCCGCACGCGCCCGCCGCGGCACTTCGCCGACATCGCGCCCGACGACCGCAAGGCCGCGGTGACCGAGCTCGGCCTGCCCGGGTTCCGCGCAGACCAGATCGCGCGGCAGTACTTCGCCCGTCTGGAGGCCGACCCGGCCGCCATGACCGACCTGCCCGCCGCGGCCCGCGACACCGCGGCGGCGCTCTTCCCTCCGCTGTTCACCCCGGCGTCGGTGGTCGACGGCGACGGCGGCGCCACCCGCAAGACGCTGTGGCGGGCCGCCGACGGCGCGCTCGTCGAGAGCGTCCTCATGGGCTACTCCGACCGCGCCACCGTCTGCATCTCCAGCCAGGCCGGCTGCGGGATGGCGTGTCCGTTCTGCGCCACCGGCCAGGGCGGGCTGCAGCGGAACATGTCGACCGCGGAGATCGTCGAGCAGGTCCGCTCGGCGGCGGCGTCGGCGCGGGACGGGGAGCTCGGCTCGGGCGTGCCCGCGCGGCTGTCCAACGTGGTGTTCATGGGCATGGGGGAGCCGCTCGCGAACTACCGCCGCGTGATCGACGCCGTGCACCGCATCTGCGACCCCGCGCCGGATGGCCTCGGGATCTCCCAGCGCTCGGTGACGGTGTCCACCGTCGGGCTCGTGCCCGCGATCCACCGCCTCGCCGACGAGGGCCTGCAGGTCACCCTCGCGGTCAGCCTGCACACCCCCGACGACGGGCTGCGCGACACCCTCGTCCCGGTCAACACCCGCTGGCCGGTCCGCGAGGTCCTCGAGGCGGCGCGGCACTACGCCGACGTCACCGGACGCCGGGTGTCGATCGAGTACGCCCTCATCCGCGACGTGAACGACCAGGGCTGGCGGGCCGACATGCTCGCCAAGCTCGCCTCGCACCACCT
The DNA here is from genome assembly GCF_042653685.1 of Actinomycetospora atypica. Taxonomy (NCBI): domain Bacteria; kingdom Bacillati; phylum Actinomycetota; class Actinomycetes; order Pseudonocardiales; family Pseudonocardiaceae; genus Actinomycetospora; species Actinomycetospora atypica. Next base: position 9,223 of record NZ_JBHSIV010000026.1, read on the forward strand.
CGGGCGGCTCGTGCACGTCAACCTCATCCCGCTGAACCCCACCCCGGGGTCGAAGTGGGACGCGAGCCCGCCGCCGGTGCAGGCCGAGTTCGTGCGCCGCGTGCGCAACGGCGGGGTCGCCTGCACCGTCCGCGACACCCGGGGTCGGGAGATCTCGGCGGCGTGCGGACAGCTGGCCGCCACCGGGGGATGATCGCGCGGTGGTGAGCATCCCGGAGGTCCGGTCGTTCGCGCCCCGGGTCACCGGGGGCTCGGCTGACGCCGGGACGGTCGCCTGGACCCGGACGATGCTCGCCGCCTTCCTCGGCCCGCGCCTCGAGCCCGAGCAGTTGGCGCGCGTCGGCGCGGCGTTCGAGGGCATGCGGCTGCGCGGGGTCTACGCCGACCCCGACCCCGCGCCCCTGGCCACGCTGCGGTCCTGGGACGTGCGCCTCAGCGTGCCCGGCGGCGAGGTGACGGCCGACGCGATCACCGGCATCGGGGTCCGCTCCACCCACCGCCGCCGCGGCTTGCTGGGCCGCGTGCTCGTCGAGGACCTGACGGCGGCGGCCCGCGCGGGCTCCCCGGCCGCGGTGCTCACCTCCACCCAGGGCTCGCTCTACGAGCGCTACGGCTTCGGCCTGGCCACCCACACGGCCGCCCTGTCGGTCGACACCGCGCGCGCCCGGTTCCGCGACCCCGAGCCGCGCGGCACCCTCGAGGTGGTCGAGCGGCCCGACGCGGCGATCGCCCTCGCCCGCCCGGTGCACGACCGGGCCCGCCGACGCCACGCCGGCGCGATGGACCGGGTGCCGGCGGTCTGGCAGCAGGTCGTCGTGGGGGCCGCTCCGTGGAACGGCCTGGAGCCCGACCGGCACCGCCAGGTGGTCGTCTGGCGCGACGACGAGGGCCGGCCCGGCGGCTACGTGGTGCACCGCCTCGAGGAGGGCTGGTACGCCACCGGGGCGGCGACCACCGCCGTCGTCGACCTGCAGGCCGCGACGCCGACCGCGTACACCGAGCTGTGGCGCCACCTGTGCTCGCAGGACCTCGTCGGCACCGTGACCTGGGCCGACGCCTCGACCGACGAGCCGCTGCCCTGGCTGTTCACCGACCACCGCGCCGTATCGGTCACCGCGGAGCGCTCCATGCTCTGGCTGCGCGTCCTCGACGTCCCCGCGCTGCTCACCGCCCGCCGCTACCCCGTGCAGGACGCCGTCGTCCTCGAGGTGACCGACCCCCAGGGCCTGGCCCGCGGCCGCTGGCGCCTCGACGCCCACGACCTCCTCGCCCCCGGGGTGGAGGCGACCACGGCGGAGCCCGACGTCGTCCTGCCGGTCGAGGCCCTCGGCTCGGTGGTGCTGGGCGGGGTGGACCCCCGCGTGCTCACCCGGGCGGGCCGGATGGAGGAGCGGTCGGCCGGGGCGGCGGGCCGGCTGGCGCGGCTGCTCGCCGCCCCGAGCGTGCCCTGGAACGGCACCCGCTTCTGAGCCGGACGGGCCCGACCGGGTGTCGGGGCCGTGCTCCCGTCGTCATCCCGCCGTGATGCGACACCATTGACGAACGCCTGTTTTCGGCGTTCATCACCCGATCGGCTCATGCCTGGTCCCCGGGTGTCGCATTGCGGGGCGAGGCGGCGATCAACCCTCTGTCACACCGCAGATGCGGTGCGTAACCAGACAGAGATTCCCAGGAGCAGACACATGCACATCGTCCGCCGTGCCGCGGTTGCCACCGCCATCGTGGCGACGGGCCTGACCGTCTCGGCAGGCATCGCCTCCGCCGACGAGAGCTCCTCCTCGTCCTCCGAGTCGACCACGTCCTCCTCCTCGTCGCAGGACTCCTCCTCGTCCTCCTCCGACTCGCAGGACTCCTCCGACTCGGGGAACGACGAGTCCTCGCGCAGCTCGTCCGACTCCTCGGACGACCGCCAGAGCTCCTCCTCGCGGGAGAGCTCGAGCTCCAGCTCGTCGAGCAGCCGGGTGACGTCGAGCTCCGGCGGCTCCTCGAACCGCATCACCGCCACCAGCGTCACCCGGGGTGGCGGCCTCGGCGACACCACCGGCGGCGACATCACGATCCGCTCGTCGAACACCAGCAACATCGGCAACGGCAACCGCGTCCTGAGCGGCAACAACGTCGCGATCGGCGGGACGATCGTCAACGGCGACACCACGACGATCACCTCGACCACCACCACCGGAACCACCGGGCCGACCGGGCCGACCGGGCCGACCGGGCCCACCGGACCCATCGGGCCGATCGGCACCGCGGGCGTCGTGACGATCCCCGCCGGCGCCTCGGCGGCCGACCTCGGTGCCTCGATCCGCGGCACCCTCGACCAGGTCCGGGCCCAGGCCGACGCTGCCCGGGCGTACGCCGACGCGGTGAGCGCGCTGTTCGGGAACGGCGGGCTGCCGACCTTCCCGGGCACCGGCACCGGGATCCCGACCCTCCCCGGTTTCCCCGACCTCGGCGACCTGCTCGACGACCCGGACTTCCCGTTCAACATCCCGGGTCTCGGCACCATCCCCGGCGGCGGTCTCCCGGGCGGCGGTCTTCCGGGTGGCGGTCTCCCCGGTGGCGGGCTCCCCGGGGACGGTGGCCTCCCCGGTGATGGTGGCCTCCCGGGTGGCGGCGGTCCCGTCCCCGGTGGCGGCGGTCCCGTCCCGACGATCCCCGTCGGCGACCTCGGGGCGATCCTCGACGGTCTGGACCTCGGCGGGCTCGACCTGCAGGGCCTGCTGACCTCGGTGCTCAACTTCGCGGGCATCGAGGGCGTCGGCCAGACCCCGGGAGCGGGGAGCGCCCTGTTCCTCAACGTCGGTGCCCTGCTCGACGCGGTCACCGGTTCCCTCGGGCTGACCGACCCGGTCACCCCGATCTGACCCGCAGTACCCACGGGCCCGACCCGACGCTCTGACGAGCGTCGGGTCGGGCCCGACGCATGTCTGGACCATCCCGGCGCGGACTCCTGCCCCGGCCTCGCCCCTCGGGCTCCCTGCTCGTCGTGTCGGCGCCCCTGGCCGAGCAGGTGCGGGTGCTCGTGCCGAACTCGCCGTGGCCCCGCTCGACCTCGAGTGGGCGCTGAGGGTCGTCGGCGGAGCCCTGAGCGCCCACTCGCCGTCGGGCGACCGACCGAGTGGGCGCTCACGGTCGTCCGGACAGCCGGCAGCGCCCACTCGATGGGGACCGAGCCCCGGATGTCAGCGATGTGCCACCGCGGACGTACGGCGTCAGCGGAGTGCCATCGCTGACACCCCTGCTCCGGGTCCGATCCGAGTCACAGCGACCGAATCGCTGCGTCTGGCTGGTTCCGGCGACGGGGCAGCCGGCGGCGCGAGGCCGACGTCGGACGACGGAACCAGGTCGCAAGGGATAGAGAGGGGCTCGTCGAGCTTCGTCGTCGGCCGACCGGCACGTCAGACGGCCCCGAGCCGGTCCGAGCCTGCCTGACGTACCTCTCGGTCGTCGGCGGCACGGTGGCGTCGGTGCGACCGGCACGTCAGGCAGCCGCCGAACGTCCCGAGCCTGCCCAGTGCGCCTCTCGGCAGGTCGGCCGGCGGGATCAGCCCGGCCGGTGACATCGCCCCGACCCCGCAATGGCTGCATTTCCCGTCCGTGGTCCAGCCCGACGACGCCTGAGGCCGTCCCGTCGCGGGCACCTGCCTCGGCCCGGCCTCCTGTCGGGCTGAAACACAGCGACAGGGCCGCCCCGCAGCCCCGATCTCCCGCGACAGGGCCCCGCGGATGACCGGCGGATCCGCCCGCGGACGGCTCGACCGAACGCGTTCCGTCACCGACTGCTCGTTGCCGACACCTTTCCGCTCGCGATTTCGTCGCGTTGTGGGCGTGACCCGGACGAGATGTCAACGCATTCCTGAACGCCGTTTGCACTCGATGTGTCACCCACACGGATCGTCCGGTTCGCCATCGGGTGGTGTCGTTGGGCCGATCGGGGATTAGCTCTGTGTCACGACGCGACTGCGGGGAGTCGCAACGCAGCGATCCAAGGAGTCGAAAAGAATGAACGCAGCACGCCGCGCGGCCGCGGCCGCCGCGATCGTCGTCACGGGCCTGGGAACGGGCACCGGCATCGCATCCGCGGACTCGGTCAACACGATCACCGCCAGCAACACCACGGTCGGCGGTGGACTCGGGGACACGACCGGCGGGGACATCACGATCACCGCCAGCAACACGAGCAACATCGGGAACGGCAACCGTGTCCTGAGCGGCAACAACGTCGCGCTGTTGGGCGGCACCATCACCAACGGCAACACCACGACGGTCACGAACACGTCGACCACGGGCGCCGGCACCGTCACCATCCCCGCCGCCGGCCTCTCCGCGGCCGACTTCGCGAGCTCCGTGCAGGACGCCATCGACCAGGCCCGGGCCCAGGCGCAGCAGCAGGCGAACGCCGCTCGCGTCTACGCCGAGGCCCTGCGCGACTTCTACCGCAGCGGTGGTCTGGGCGGCTTCCCGAGCTTCCCGAGCCTGCCGGGCACCGGCGGCACCGGCTCCGGCGGCGGGACCGGCACGGGTGGCACCGGCACCGGCACCGCGCCGACCATCGGCGACATCTTCGACTGGATCGACAGCGACGACTTCCCGTTCGGTCCGTTCCCGGGCACGGGTGGCGGCACGGGCGGTGACCTGCCCGGCGACACCGGCGGCACCGGTGGCGGCACGGGCGGTGACCTGCCCGGTGACACCGGCGGCACGGGTGGCGACACCGGTGGTGACCTGCCCGGCGACACCGGCGGTGGTCTGCCCGGCGACACCGGCGGCGGCCTGCCCGGCGACACCGGCGGCGGCCTGCCCGGCGACACCGGTGGCGACACCGGCGGCGACACCGGCGGCGGCCTCCCCGGCCTGCCGGGCGACCTGCCCATCGACCTCGGGCCGGTCCTCGGGGTCGGGGTCGGCAGCGACGGCGACCTGCTCGACGTCGACGTGCTCAGCCCCGATTCGGGCGACGCCTCGGGGTCCGACAGCGACCTCGTGGACGCCGACATCCTGAACAACGGCGGGGGCGACGCCGGGGGCTCGGACAACGACCTCGTCGACGCCGACGTCCTCAACAGCGGCGGGGGCGACGCCGGGGGGTCCGACGACGACCTCGTGGACGCCGACCTGCTGAACGCCGGCGGGGGCTCCAGCTCGGGCGACGACAACGACGTCGTGGACGCCGACGTGCTCGGTGACGACGACTCGGGCAGCGCCTCGGGCGACGACAGCGACGTGGTCGACGCCGACGTGCTGGGCGACGACGACTCGGGCTCCAGCTCGGGTGACGACAACGACGTGGTCGACGCCGACGTGCTCGGCGACGACGACTCGGGCAGCGCCTCGGGCGACGACAACGACGTCGTGGACGCCGACGTGCTGGGCGACGACGACTCGGGCTCCAGCTCGGGCGACGACAACGACGTCGCCGACGTCGACGTGCTGGACGGCGACGACTCGGGCTCCAGCTCGGGCGACGACAACGACGTCGCCGACGTCGACATCGCCTCCGGCGACGACAGCGACTCGGGCAGCGACTCGGGCAGCGACAACGACCTGGTGGACGCCGACCTCCTCTGACGTCCCACCGCACGCCGGGCCCGGTCCCGCTCCTCGTGGAGCGGGGCCGGGCCCGTCGTCGTGCCCGGGGGAGGACACCCCCGGGCCTCACCCGAACAGAGGATCGGTCGTCCGGAGCCGTACCAAGTTCCACAACCCGGCGTTGGACGCAGCGTCACTCCCGGTCGCACTGCGTAGCCGGGTCACGTCGTGCCCAGGGAGTCCCCCGTGTCGCTGTTCCGTCGTGCCGTCGTCAGTGCGGTCGTGCTGGGTGCGGGCCTCGCGTCCACCGCCGGCCTCGCGTCCGCCGCCCCGTCCGTGCCCGGCGTCGACGGCGCCGTGAGCGCCGCCCAGGCGGCCGCGGCGGCCGGGACCGCCGCCGGTCTCGCCGGGGGCCAGGCAGGCCTGGACGCCGGCAACGCCGCCGCGGCGGTCGCGACGACCCTCGCCGGGGTGCCGCTGCCCGGCCTCGACCAGCTCCCGGTGGACGTCTCCGACCTCCCCGGCCTCACCGAGGGCCTCGACGCCATCCCGTCGCCGTCCGACCTCGGCGACCTCGGTGACCTGACCGACCCGACGGCCTTCGCGGACCTGCTCACCGGCTCGCTGCCCACCGCCGAGACCCTCACGGCCGGTCTCCCCGGTCTCGGCGGCGGCCTCCCCGGCGCCCAGGGCTGACCCGACCGCCGCGGGGCGGGACCCGGGCGCGCGGGGGGCGCCCGGGACCGTCGTCGGCGGTCAGACCTCCGGGGCCTCCGGCTCGACGGCGTCGTCGCGGTCGGCCCACTCCAGCAGCGGGGCGATGTCGAACACGGCCTCGTCGATGCCCGCGTGCAGGTCGCCCAGCGCGGCGTAGCGCGCGGGCATCGTCGCGATGGTGAAGTCGCCCGGCTCGGCGTCGGGGATCTCGTCCCAGGTCACGGGCGCCGAGACGATCGCGAGCGGCGTCCCGCGCACCGAGTAGGCGCTGGCGATGGTGTGGTCGCGGGTGTTCTGGTTGTAGTCGACGAACACCGTGTCCGGCTCGCGGTCCTTGCGCCACCACGCGGTGGTGACCAGCGACGGCGCGCGCCGTTCGACCTCGCGCGCGAAGGCCCAGGCGGCGCGGCGGACCTCGCCGAACGAGTGCTCGGGGCGGATGCGCACGTAGACGTGCAGCCCCCTGCCCCCGGAGGTCTTCGGGAAGCCGACCGCGCCGAGCTCGTCGAGCACCTCGTGCACCACCCCGGCGACCCGGCGGACCGTCGAGAAGTCGACGCCCGGCATGGGGTCGAGGTCGATGCGCCACTCGTCGGGGGACTCGACGTCGGCCCTGCGCGAGTTCCAGGGGTGGAACTCGACGGTCGACATCTGCACGGCCCACACGACGTCGGCGATCGAGGAGACGCACAGCTCGTCGGCGGTGCGGTTGTAGCGGGGGAAGTGCACCCGCACCGTGGGCACCCAGTCGGGCGCGCCCTTGGGCAGGCGCTTCTGGTGCACCTTGTCGCCGTCGGTGCCGGTGGGGAAGCGGTGCATCATGCACGGCCGGTCGCGCAGCGCGGTGACGATCCCGTCGCCGACGGCGAGGTAGTAGTGCGCGAGGTCCAGTTTCGTTTCGCCCCGCGCGGAGAAGTACACCCTGCCCGGGTTGGTCAGGCGGACGACGTGGCCGTCCACCTCGATCTCGGCCGCTTCCGCCACCAGGGCACGCTATCGAAAGGGTCCACACATGACGCGCCGGATCGTCGTGATCGGGGGCGACGCCACCGGGATGAGCGCCGCCAGCACCGCCCTCCGTCACAGCGACGGCGAGCTCGAGGTCGTCGTCCTGGAGCGCGGGCACTACACCTCCTACTCCGCCTGCGGGATCCCGTACTGGATCGCGGGGGACGTCGCCGAGCGCGACGAGCTCATCGCTCGCTCGCCCGAGGAGCACCGCGAGGCCGGCATCGACGTGCGGATGCGCACCGAGGCCACCGCGATCGACCTCGAGCGGCAGGTCGTGTCCTTTCGGGCGGTCGACGGTGACGGCGAGGACGGCGAGCTCGGCTACGACGACCTGGTCCTCGCGACCGGCGCCGTGCCGGTGGTCCCGCCGCTCGACGGGGTCGACGCCGAGGGCATCCACGGCGTGCAGTCCCTGGAGCAGGGCGAGCAGATCGTCAAGGACCTCGACGGCTCCTCCGCGCGCCGCGCGGTCGTCGTCGGGGCGGGCTACATCGGCGTCGAGATGGCCGAGGCGATGCTGTCGCGCGGGCTCGAGGTCACGATCCTCGACCAGGCGCCCGAGCCGTTCACCCAGATCGACCCCGACATGGGCGCCCTCGTGCGCACCGCCATGGAGGACATGGGCATCACGGTGCTGACCGGGACCGCGGTCGAGGGCTTCGACACCGGCGAGGACGGCCGGGTCGCCTCGGTGCGCACCGCGGACGGCGCGATCGCGGCCGACATCGTCGTGCTGGGACTCGGCGTGAAGCCGAACGTGGAGCTCGGGAAGGACGCCGGGCTGCAGGTCGGGCAGTCGGGCGGCTACGTCACCGACGTCCGCATGCGCTGCGTCGGCCACGAGAACGTCTGGGCCGGCGGCGACTGCGTCGAGGTGCACCACCGGCTCTCCGGCCAGGGCGTCGCGATCGCGCTCGGCACCCACGCCAACAAGCACGGCCGGATCATCGGCACGAACCTCTCCGGCGGCTACGGGGCCTTCCCGGGCGTCCTCGGCACCGCCATCTCCAAGGTCTGCTCGCTGGAGATCGGCCGGACGGGGCTGGGGGAGTCCGAGGCCCGCGCGGCCGGCTTCGGCTACGTCACGACGACGATCGAGTCGACGAACGTCGCGGGCTACTTCCCGGGTGCCGAGATGATGACGGTGAAGCTGATCGTCGAGCAGCGTTCCGGGCGCCTGCTCGGGGCGCAGATCGTGGGCCGGGCGAACTCCGGCAAGCGGATCGACGTGTTCGCCACCGCGATCTGGAACCACATGGGCGTCGAGGAGATGACGTTCATGGACCTCTCCTACGCCCCGCCGTTCTCCCCGACGTGGGACGCCGTCCTCGTGGCCGCCCGGCAGGGCGTCAAGGCCGTCGAGGACGACATCCCGCGCTCGCCCGCATAGGGCGGCCCGGCGGGCGTCAGCGGTTCAGCGTCGCCCGCCAGGCCCCGAGGCCGGAGTACCGCGGCTGCCACCCGAGACGCTCCTGGGCCCGGGTGGTGTCCATGACGGCGGGCACGGTCCCGGCCTGCACCCACTGCAGCGCCGGGGGCAGCGGCAGCGCCGACACCGCGCGGGCGGGCCACTCGAGGGCGCCCTCGGGCAGGGGCAGGGCCAGCGCCCCGGCCTCCCGGGCGAGGTCGACGAGCGTCAGCACGTCGGCCGCGGCGATGTTGTAGGCCCCGGGCGGGCCGGCGCCGACGATGCACCGCACCAGCGCGTCGCCGACGTCGTCGTGGTGGACGAGCTGGAGGCGCAGCGCCGGCACCGGGAGCGGCACGGGCACGCGGAGCCGGCCGCGGCGCAGCGCGATCGCGCCCAGCGCCCGCCCGATCGGCTCGAGCGGCCCGGGCAGGACCGCCTTCGCCCCGATCGCGTGCGGGCCGGCGACGCCCGACGGCCGCAGGACGTAGACCTCCACCTCGGGGTGCTGCGCCGCCTCGGCGGCCAGGCGCTCCTCGGTCTCGGCCTTCTCGCGGGCGTAGAAGAAGCGGTCGGTGGGCCGCAGGGGCTGGTCCTCGTCCATCCCGATCGGGTTGTCGGGGCGGAACCCGTAGGCCGCCAGGGACGAGACGTGCACGAACCGGCGGGCCCCGGCGGCGACGGCCTCGCGGAAGACGTTGACGCTGCCCTCGACGTTGATCGCGTGGTGCCGCGTCGCGTCCCGGGTCCCGATGATCGTCGAGGCGAGGTGGACCACGACGTCGGCGCCGGCGAACGCCTCGCGCAGCGCCGGCGGGTCCTGCACGTCGCCGCGGCGGTACTCCACCCCGTCCTGGGGCGCGTGGTCGTCGGGGGCACCCCCGCGCGAGACGCCGACGACCCGCACCACGCGGCGGTCCCCGGCGAGCAGCGGGAGCACGCTGCGGCCGAGCGTCCCGGTGGGGCCGGTGACGGCGACGGTCAGACCTTCATCCATACGGCGAGCTACCCGTTCGCCGATCCGGGCGAACGGGTAGCTCGTTCCATGACCAACGCGGAGGACACCGGCGGCTGGACCGAGATCGCGGAACCGGCGCCCGGCGAGGTGCGCCGGGTCGGCCCGTACGCGGTCGGCGTCAGCCGGGGCGAGCCGTTCGCCGTGGGCCGGCGCTGCCGCCACAACCTGGCCGACCTCTCCGACGGGCACATCGACGCCGACGGCTGCCTCGTCTGCCCGTGGCACCAGGCGCGCTACGACGTGCGCGACGGCCGCATGGTGGACGGCCCGCGCGGCCTCGCCTTCTACCACGGGCCGACGCCGGGCTACACCCAGCTCGTCCGGGTGCTCGCCCGGTTCGTCCCGCTCTCGGTCGGTCGCGCCGTCCGCCGCGGGCGGGCCCTGCTGGTCCGCTGACGATGCCGTCCCCCGAGGTCGACCGGATGGTCGACGCCACGGCCGGGCGGGTGGCCGGGCCCGCGTTCGGGCTCGGCTCCTTCCTGCGCCGCGCCCGCGTGTTCCACCCGCGGGGCCGGTCCTTCACCGCGCGCGTGCGGTGCGCGGGCGACCCCCGGCTCGTCGGGACGGTGCTCGGCCGGGCGGGGGTCCACGAGGGCACGGTCCGCCTCTCGCGCGGCGCCGGCCTGCCCGAGCCGCTGCCCGACCTCCTGGGCCTGGCCCTGCGCCTGGACCTCGCCGAGGGGCCGCAGGACCTCCTGCTGATCTCCTCGGCGCCCGCCCCGGTCGCCCGCCACGCGCTGCTGCCCGCGCGCGACTACGGCGGCACGCACTACTCGTCCATCACGACCTTCGGCGTCGGGACCACCACGGTCGTCCTCGGGGCGGTCCCGGTGCACTCCGGCCCGCGCCTCGAGCGCCTGCAGGAGGTGTCGGAGGCGGTCGACGCCGGCCGGCTGGGCCTCACGCTGCTCGTGGCCGAGCCGTTCGGCGGGTGGGCCCCGGTGGCCGACGTCGAGCTGACCGGCCCGGTGCCCGACGGCCCGGGGGAGCGCGTGCGCTACACCCCGTTCCACCACGCAGGCGGGATCGAGCCCACGGGCGCGGTCAACGCCCTGCGGCGACGGGCCTACGCCGACAGCCAGCGCGGGCGGCCGTCCTGACGACGGCCCGGGGGCCGGGAGGCGTCAGCGGCGCCACGAGGTACGGGCGCGGATGATCGAGCCGAGCGACAGCGAGAAGAACGCGACGGCAGTGATCACCAGCCAGATGTCCTCCTGGCGGCCCACGTGGTTGCCCCAGAGCATGATCAGGCAGACGGCGGCGACGAGGAAGCCGGCGAGCCGGGCGACCTTCGGGTAGTGGCCGTGCCAGCCCCAGGCGACCGAGGGCTCGTCGTCGGAGGACACGCCGTTGACGACGACGGCCTTGTGGGCGTCGCCCTTCGCCACCTCGCCGTGCGCCTGACGGGCCGGGGTCGTGCTCGCCACGGGTCCTCCTGGTCGAATCGGTCCTGGCCGTCAACCTATCGGTCGGCGGCCGTCCCGGCGATCCGTGGGGGACGGGTCACTGCCGCGCCGCCCGCGACCCGCCAGGATGGGCGGTGATGAGCACCAGCCGCCGGGTCGTCGTCCTCGGCTCCACGGGATCGATCGGCACGCAGGCGCTCGACCTCGTGCGCGCCCACCCCGACCGGTTCACCGTCACCGGCCTCGCCGCCGGCGGCGGTCGTCCGGAACTGCTGGCCGCCCAGGCCGCGGAGTTCCGGGTCCCGACGATCGCCGTGGCCGAGCCCGGTGCCCGGGCGGCGGTCGAGGAGGCGCTGCGCGCCGCCGGCGCGTCGGCCGAGGTGCTGGTCGGCGACGGCGCCATGACCGACCTCGCGGGCTCGGCCGGGCGCGGCGACGTGGTGCTCAACGCCGTCGACGGCTCGCGCGGGCTCGCCCCGACGCTGGCCGCCCTGCGCGTCGGCGCGACGCTCGCGCTCGCCAACAAGGAGTCGCTGGTGGCGGGCGGGCCACTGGTGACCCGCGCCGCGACCCCCGGCCAGATCCTCCCGGTCGACTCCGAGCACTCGGCGATCGCGCAGTGCCTGCGCTCGGGCACCGCGGGGGAGGTCGACCGCATCGTCCTGACGGCGAGCGGCGGCCCGTTCCGCGGCCGCTCGCGCGCCGAGCTCGCGGAGGTCACGCTCGACGACGCGCTGGCCCACCCCACCTGGGCCATGGGCCCGGTGGTCACCCTCAACTCGTCGACCCTGGTCAACAAGGGACTCGAGCTCATCGAGGCCCACCTGCTCTTCGCGGTGCCCTACGACCGCATCGACGTGGTGGTCCACCCGCAGTCGATGGTCCACTCGATGGTCACGTTCACCGACGGCGCGACGATCGCCCAGGCGAGCCCGCCCGACATGCACCTGCCGATCGGCCTGGCGCTGGCCTTCCCCGAGCGGCTGCCCGGCGCGTCGACGCGCGAGACCTTCTCGGCCGCGCAGGCGTGGACGTTCGAGCCGCTCGACGCGACGGCCTTCCCGGCGGTCGACCTGGCCCGGGCGGCGGGCTCGGCGGGCGGCTGCCTGCCGGCGGTGCTGAACGCGGCCAACGAGGAGGCCGTGCACGGGTTCCTCGCCGGGCGCGGGACGTGGCTGGGGATCGTCGACACCGTCGCGGAGGTGCTGTCGTCGGCCACCGAGTGGTCGGGGGACCCGCGCGACGTCGCCGACGTCCACGCGGCCGAGCAGTGGGCGCGCACCCGGGCCGGGGAGCTGCTGGACCGCTCGGCGGTGTGACCCGCACGTCCACGGACGGGGGAGCGGAGAGGGCCCTACGGCGACGTCACCGGGGCCCTCGTTACCGTGACGCCTCGTGATGCTCGTCCTCGGGATCGTGCTCTTCGCGCTGGGTCTGATGTTCTCCATCGCCTGGCACGAGCTCGGCCACTTCCTCGCCGCGCGCCGGTTCGGCGTCCGCGTGCCCGAGTTCATGGTGGGCTTCGGGCCGACGATCTTCTCGCGGCAGCGCGGCGAGACCTCCTTCGGGATCAAGGCCGTGCCGCTGGGCGGCTACATCCGCATGATCGGGATGATCCCGCCCGCGCCGGGCCAGCGCATCGGGCGCAGCCGGCGCTCGGGGCCGTTCCAGGGCCTGATCGACGACGTCCGCGCCGACTCGGTCAAGGACTTCCGGCCCGGGGACGAGGACCGGCAGTTCTGGACCCGCAAGCCGTGGCAGCGCATCGTCGTGATGTTCGCCGGGCCGTTCATGAACCTGATCCTCGCCGCGGTGCTGTTCCTGATCGTGCTCGTGGGCTTCGGCATCCCCACCGCCCAGCCCGTCGTGCAGTCGGTGAGCAAGTGCGTCGTCCCCGCCTCGCAGGCGACGACCACCACCGACTGCCCGCCCGGCGCGCCGCCGACCCCGGCGGCCCAGGCCGGCTTCCAGGCCGGCGACCGCATCGTCAGCTTCGACGGCCGCTCCTACGACTCGTGGGAGGACATGCAGCTCGCGATCCGCGCCTCGTCGGGGACCGTGCCGGTGGTCGTCGAACGGCCGGAGCCGAACGGGGCCGCGCGGACCCTCACGCTCTACCCGCAGCTCATCGAGACCCAGCTGCTCGACCTCGACGCCGCGCGCACCTCGGGCGAGCCGCGCTACGTCTCCGGCTCGTTCCTCGGCCTGAGCCCGATCCAGCCGGTGACGCGCCAGACCCCGGAGCAGGTGGCCGGCTACGTCGGCGAGATGGCGCAGCGGGCCGTGACGAGCATCCTCGCGCTGCCCTCGAAGGTCCCCGCCCTGTTCGGCGCGGTGTTCCTCGGTGAGCAGCGCGACGTCAACGGGCCCGTCAGCGTGGTCGGCGTGTCGGTCCTCGGCGGCGAGGTGCTGGCCTCGAACAACGCGGTCGCCTCCGAGATCGCGACGATGCTGCAGCTGCTCGCCGCGGTGAACGTGTCGCTGTTCCTGCTCAACCTGCTGCCGATCCTGCCGCTCGACGGCGGGCACATCCTCCCGGCGCTGTGGGAGGGGGCGAAGAAGCGGATCGCCCGGCTGCGGGGCCGCCCCGACCCCGGGCCGGTCGACATGGCCAAGCTGATGCCGATCGCCTACGGCTTCGCGATCGTGATCATGCTCTACGGCGGGCTCGTGATCCTCGCCGACATCGTCAACCCCATCAAGCTGAACCTCTGACGAAGCCCCTGCTCCACGGGCCCTTCCCGACGAGCCGCGGCTCACGCCGCCGGTGGCGGCATCGTCGGGACGGCTCGGGCAGACTGGTGTCATGACGATCGACCTGGGCATGCCGGAGGCTCCCGCGGTGCTGGCACCGCGGCGCAAGACCCGTCAGCTCGACGTCGGCGGGGTCGGGGTCGGCAGCGACCACCCGGTCTCGGTGCAGTCGATGACGACCACGCTGACGTCCGACGTCAACGCCACCCTCCAGCAGATCGCCGAGCTCACCGCGGCGGGCTGCGACATCGTGCGCGTGGCCGTGCCCTCGGCCGACGACGCCGAGGCGCTGCCCGCGATCGCGCGGAAGTCCAACATCCCGGTGATCGCGGACATCCACTTCCAGCCGAAGTACGTGTTCGCCGCGATCGACGCCGGCTGTGCCGCGGTGCGCGTGAACCCGGGCAACATCAAGAAGTTCGACGACAAGGTCGGCGAGATCGCGCGCGCCGCGAAGGACTCGGGCACCCCGATCCGCATCGGCGTCAACGCCGGCTCGCTCGAGCCGTCGATCATGGCCAAGTACGGCAAGGCGACGCCCGAGGCGCTCGTCGAGTCGGCGCTGTGGGAGGCGTCGCTGTTCGCCGAGCACGACTTCCACGACATCAAGATCTCGGTCAAGCACCACGACGTCGTGACGATGGTCCGCGCCTACGAGCTCCTCGCCGAGCAGTGCGACTACCCGCTGCACCTCGGCGTCACCGAGGCCGGCCCCATCTTCCAGGGGACGATCAAGTCGGCGACCGCCTTCGGCGCGCTGCTCTCCCGCGGCATCGGCGACACCATCCGCGTCTCGCTGTCCGCGCCGCCCATCGAGGAGGTGCGGGTGGGCCTGTCGATCCTCGAGTCGCTCAACCTGCGCCCGCGCAAGCTCGAGATCGTGTCGTGCCCCTCGTGCGGGCGCGCGCAGGTCGACGTCTACAAGCTCGCCGACGAGGTGACCGCCGGGCTCGAGGGCATGGAGGTCCCGCTGCGCGTGGCCGTCATGGGCTGCGTGGTGAACGGGCCGGGCGAGGCGCGCGACGCCGACCTCGGCGTGGCCTCCGGCAACGGCAAGGGCCAGATCTTCGTCAAGGGCGAGGTCATCAAGACCGTGCCCGAGGCGCAGATCGTCGAGACCCTCATCGAGGAGGCCATGCGCCTCGCCGAGGAGGCCGGCTCCGCCGAGGAGCTCGCCGGCGGCGTCGCGGGCGGGGCGCCGACGGTCACGGTGGGGTGAGCACCTGTGAGCACTGATCCGTGTCCAGGCACGGATCAGTGCTCACGGGCACGATGTGCACATGGGCACCTTCGACGACCTCGACGCCTTCGTCTCCGCCCGCCGCCAGGCCGGCCTCGCGCTCTCGCCGGACGGGTCGCGGCTCGTGACCACGGTGTCCGAGCTGTCCCCGGACGCCACGAAGTACGTCACCTCGATCTGGGACGTCGACCCGACGGGGGAGGCCCCGGCCCGGCGGCTGACGCGCTCGTCCAGCGGGGAGTCCGCCGCGGCGTTCGCGCCCGACGGCGACCTGTACTTCACCTCGGCGCGCCCCGACCCGGGCGCCACCGAGGGTGAGGGCGAGCCCGCCGCCCTGTGGGTGCTGCCCCGCCACGGCGGCGAGTCGCGGCAGGTCCTGACCGCCGGCGACGGCGTCGCCGCGTTCCAGGTGGCACGCGACTCGGGGGACGTCGTGGTGATGACGACGGTGCCGGTCGGTCCGGCGCCGGAGAAGCCGGACGTCGATGGTCCGGCTCCGCTGCGCTCCGCGTCCGGAGACGGTGAGGACCTTCCCGACGATGCCGCGGGCGCGCTGCGGGCGGCGCGGAAGAAGGCGGGGGTGTCGGCCCGGCTGCACGAGCGCTACCCGGTGCGGTTCTGGGACCACGATCTCGGGCCCGGCCGCCCGCAGATCCGGGTGCACGACCCGCTGGCCGCCGACCGGCTGGCCGCGGCGGTCGTCGTGCACGACCCCGCCGAGCTCGGCCAGCGGCTGCGCGAGCACGCCATCAGCCCCGACGGCACCACGCTCGCCGTCGCGGTCGACGTCCGCGACCCCGAGGACCCGGCGGCGGTGCGGGTGCGGCTGGAGCTGCGGGGACCGGACGGCACCGAGGTCGTCGCGGACGAGCCCGGCGTCGACCACGAGCGCCCGACGATCACCCCCGACGGGCGCTGGCTGCTCTGGATCCGGGAGCGGCACGCCCGCCCCGGCGCCGCGCCCGCCCACACGCTGATGGCCCGCCCGGTCGCGGGCGGCGACGTCGTCACCGTCCTGGGGGAGGGGCGCCTGACGATCACCTCGGTCACCGGCGCCGCCGACCCCGACCTCGTCCTCGTCACCGCCGACGAGCAGGGGCACGGCCCGGTGTTCCGCGTGGCGATCACGACGGGCGAGGTCCTGCGGCTGACGCGGTCCGGGGCCTACACCGACGTCGTCCCGAGCCCCGAGGGCGGCGCGCTCTACGCGCTGCGCTCGGCGCCCGACTCGCCGCCGACCCCGGTGCGCCTCGACCCCTACGCGCCCGACCAGGACCCGGCCGTGCTGCGCGGGCCGACCGAGATCGACGACCTCCCGGGCACGCTCACCGAGGTCACCGCGACCGCGGAGGACGGGACGCCGCTGCGGGCGTGGCTGGCGCTGCCCGCCGGCGAGGGGCCCGCGCCGCTGCTGCTGTGGGTGCACGGCGGCCCCTTCGCCAGCTGGAACGCCTGGACCTGGCGGTGGAACCCGTGGGTGGCCACGGCGCGCGGCTACGCGGTCCTGCTGCCCGACCCCCGGCTCTCGACCGGCTACGGCCAGGAGTTCATGGACGTCTCGACCGGGGCCTGGGGCGGGCTGCCCTACACCGACCTCATGACGATCACCGACGCGACGCTCGAGCGCTCCGACGTCGACGAGACCCGGGTGGCCGCCATGGGCGGCTCGTTCGGCGGCTACATGGCCAACTGGATCGCCGGGCACACCGACCGCTTCGCCGCGATCGTCACGCACGCGAGCATCTGGCACCTCGACGGCTTCGTCGGGACCACCGACGGCTCGTACCACTGGACGCGCCAGTGGGGCGACCCGATCGACGACCGCGACCGGTACGACGAGCACTCCCCGCACCGCTGGGCCTCGTCGATCACGACGCCGATGCTCGTGATCCACGGCGACAAGGATTACCGCGTGCCGATCGGCGAGGGCCTGCGGCTCTGGTACGACCTGCAGCGCCACGGGGTCGAGTCGCAGTTCCTGTACTTCCCCGACGAGAACCACTGGGTGCTCAAGCCGGGCGACGCGAAGCTCTGGTACTCGACGGTGTTCGCGTTCCTCGCCCACCACGTGCTCGGTGAGGAGTGGGTGCGCCCCGAGCTGGTCTAGGCACGCCGGCGGGTCGGGGGCGACGTCCTGGTGAACGCGGACACGACCGCGGTGACGGCCCGGCGCCGGCCCGCCTCGTCGCGTGCCGTCCGCCCCGCGCCCGCCACCTGGTCGAACGCCAGCCCGTCGAGGCAGGCGACCAGGTCGACGGCGGCGGATTCCGGGTCGGCGACCCCCAGGCGCGCCAGCGACCCGGCGACGGCTGCCCGCACCCGGGCGCCGGCCGCCACCAGGGCCGCCTCCAGCTCGGGGCGCCGGGTCGACTCCAGCGAGAGCTCCAGGCGGGCCAGCAGGCGGGGTCGGTCGGGCCCGACGACGCGCTCGAGGTGCGCGCACGCCCGGTCGACGAGGGTGGCCACCGGGGCCTCGGGCCCGGGTGCCGCGGCGGTCCGGTCGACGACGTCGGTCGCCAGCCGGTCGACGCACGCCTGCAGCAGCGCGGCGCGGGTGCGGAAGTAGTAGGAGCTCGTCCCCTCGGGCAGGCCCGCCGCCGCGTCGACCGCGCGGTGGGTCAGCCCCCGGGTCCCCGCGGTCGCGATCACGTCGATCGCGGCGTCGGCGAGCAGGTCACGGCGCTCCACGGCCTCCCCCTTCCCCGGCGTCCTCTACAGCCGTAGAGTACCGATCCACTACAGGTGTAGAGGACGGTAGGGGTCATGGGACGGGCGATCGTGGTGGGAGCGGGACTCGGCGGGCTGGCGGCGGCGATCGCGCTGGAGCGGCGGGGGTGGGAGGTCACGGTCCTCGAGCGCCGGGCCGAACCGGGCGAGGTCGGGGCCGGGATCGCGTTGTGGCCCAACGGGCTGGCCGCCCTCGACGAGCTCGGGCTCGGCGCGGCGGTGCGGGCGGAGGGCACCGTCGAGGGCGACGGCGGCATCCGGGACGCGCGCGGCCGATGGCTCACCCGCACCGACGCGGCGACGCTGCGCCGCCGGCTCGGCGACGGCATCGTCGTGCTCGACCGGCCGGTCCTGCACGGGCGGCTGGCCGCGGCCGCCCCCACCGTCGAGACGGACGCCGCGGTCCGGGCCGTCGAGCCCGGGGACGACGCCACCCCGGCCGTCGTGCACGACGTCCGCGGCCGCACCTGGACCGCCGACCTGGTCGTCGCCGCGGACGGCCTGCGCAGCACGGTGCGGGGCGCGCTCCGGCCGCCGGCGGTGCCGCGGCCCACGGGCCGGACCGCGTTCCGCCTGGTCGCCGACCACGACCTCGGGTCGGGCGGCGAGACCTGGGGGCACGGCGACCTCGTCGGGCTCGCCCCGCTGCCGGGCGGGCGGACCTACCTGTGGGCGGTCGTCCGGACCGGCGACGTGCCGTCACAGGCGCTCGCGGACCCCGAACCCGCGCTCGCGTGGCTGCGGACCCGCTTCGCCGCCTGGCACCGGCCGATCCCGGCGGTGCTCGACGCGGCCGGGGACGTCGCGATCCACCCGCTCGCGGACCTGGCGCCGCTGCCCTCGTGGCACCACGGGCGGGTCGCGCTGCTCGGTGACGCCGCGCACGCGATGACCCCGAACCTCGGTCAGGGCGCGAGCCAGGCGTTCCTCGATGCCGTGGTGCTCGCCGAGGAAGCCGGAGCCGACGGGAGCGGGCTCGCCCGCTACGAGGCGCGCCGCGCACCGACCGCCCGGCTGCTGGCCCGCCGGTCCCGCCGCGCCGGCCAGGTCGCCGGGTGGCGCTCCCTCGTCGCGGTCGCGCTGCGCGACGCCCTCCTCGCCGCCCTTCCCGACGATGCCGCTCCCGCCGCCCTCGGCCGGCTCCTCGCCGCCGAGCGGGTGGCCCTCCCGGCGGGAGCGGTCCGATGAGCGTCCACGTCGTCGTCGGCGCGAGCGGTGGGATCGGGCGCGCGGTGTGCGCGGACCTGGCCCGCCGAGGCCTGCCCGTCCGCGCGGTCTCGCGACGCGACCCGGGCGTGCCGGGCGCCGAGAACGTCGCGGCGGACGCCACCGACCCGGTCGCGATGTCCCGGGTGTGCGACGGGGCGGTCGCGGTCCACCACTGCGTGAACCCGCCGTTCGCCACCTGGCGGTCGGCCTTCCCCGAGGCCACCCGCGTCCTGCTCGCCGCGGCCGGGAAGGCCGGCGCCCGCCTCGTGTTCGCCGACGACACCTGGATGTACGGGCGGGTCGACGGCCCGATGCGGGAGGACACGCCGGCCCGCCCCGTGTCGGAGAAGGGGGTGCTGCGGGCGTGGCTGGCCGAGATGGTGCTCGCGGCCCACGCGCGGGGCGAGGTCGAGACCGTGATCGGGCGGGCTCCCGAGCTGTGGGGCCCGGGCGTGGAGTCGTTGCTCGGCGCGACCCTGTTCGCGGCCGCGTCCCGGGGTGGCACCGCCCGGTGGCCGGGCGACCCGGACCTGCCGATGACGGCGGGCTACGCCCCGGACGTCGGGGCCGCCCTGGTCGACCTGGCCCTCGCCCCCGCGTCCGCGACGGGCCGCGTGTGGCACACGCCGGTGCCGCCGCCGAGCACGGGGCGGGAGTTCGTCGGGCGCCTCGCCGCCGCCGCGGGCCGTCCGGTGCGGTGCGGTCGGATCACCCCGCCCCTGGTGGCGGCGCTGCGCCTCGTGTCTCCCGTCGCCCGGGAGGGCGCCGAGCTGCTCTACCAGTTCGAGCAGCCGTTCCTGGTCGACGACGCCGACTTCCGCGCCGCCTTCCCGACCACCGCCACCGGCTGGGACGACGGCATCGCGGCGACGCTCGCCTGGTACCGGGCCGACCCGGAACGGACCCGGCGGCGGCTGGTGCCGGTGTGACCTCGGGACCCGGAACGTCAGGTGTCGAGCCAGCCCGCGGTGTCGAGCGGGGCCGCGGTCTCGGCCGTCAGGAGCCGGAGCGCCTTCTCGAACTCCCGCATCGTGGGGTCGCCGACCCGCTCGGCCCGTTGCGCACGCAGCCGTTCGAGGATCTCGGCCGAGAGGCGGAGGACCTCCCGGCCGCGGGCGGTGGGAACGACGGCCTTGCGTCGCGCATCGGCGGGGTCGGGCTCCCGCGCGGCGTAGTCGAGCGAGACCAACGCGTCGACCGTCTTGCCCGCTGCCTGCTTGGAGACGCCCAGTCGCCCGGCGAGCTCGCTCGCCGAGGTCCCCTGCGGTCCGATCGCCTGCAGCGCGAACCCGTGGACAGGCCGGACCTCGGGGTGGCCGAGCCGTGCCAGCTCGGCGTGCAGATCGTCGATCAGGGAGCGGAAGCCGCCGATGAGCCGCAGGGCGAGCTCTCCGCCGGTCATGGGCCCCGCTGGGTCACTTGGCATGACGGTCAACCTCGTTTACTGTATGGACAACCCGGTTTACCATATCCCAGGAGGTCGCCGTGACCGTGATCCACCACCAGGACGCCCGGAGGACCGAGACCCCCAACGCCGTGATGACCACCTTCGCCTCACCCACCCAGGGCGGCAGCGACCAGGCCCTCTGGCAGGTCGAGATGGCCGCCGACGCGCGGGGTCCGGTGCACGACATGGACGCCGAGCAGGTCTGGACCGTGGTCGAGGGGTCGGGCCGCGTGGTCGTGGGCGACGAGGAGTGGGCGCTCGGCGTCGGGGACACCGCCGTCCTCGACGCCGGGACCACCCGTCAGATCGTCGCCGGCCCGACCGGCCTCGTCGCCATCGTGGCGGGGCGGGGTGGCGCGATCGCGAGTGGTCCCGGGCGGGACCCGGTGGTGCCACCGTGGATCTCCTGACGGGCATCGGAGGGCCCCGTCCGCCGAGGGGCAGGCCGAGCGCCGACGGGCGGACGCCCGCGCGCCGAGGTCCCCGTCCCCCTTCCCGTCCGCAGGAGTCGCCGTGACCGTGCTCGTCACCGGCGCGACCGGAACCCTGGGTCGTGTCCTGGTGCCACGCCTGCCCGCGGTCCGCGCCATGTCCCGCCGCCCGGGGCCCGACCGCGTGGCGGCCGACCTGTCCACCGGCGTCGGCCTGGCGGAAGCGTGCCGCGGCGCCGACACGATCGTCCACCTCGCCTCCGCTCGCCGGGGGGACGCCGCCGCGCTCGGCCGGCTCGTGGGGGCCGCCGGACCCGGGACCCACCTGATCCTCGTCTCGATCGTGGGCGTCGACCGGATCCCGCTCGCCTACTACCGTGAGAAGGTCCGTTCGGAGCGGCTCCTCGAGGCCTCCGGTCTGCCGTGGACGGTCGTGCGGGCGACACAGTTCCCGGAGCTGCTCGACGGGCTCTTCACCCGTCTCGCCCGCACCGGGCTCCTGCCGGTGCTCGGCGGGACCTCCTTCCAACCGGTGGCGCCCGCCGACGTCGCGGAGCGCCTCGTGGCCCTCGTCGCCTCCGGACCCGCCGGCCGCGTGCCCGACCTGGGCGGCCCGGACGTCCTCCCGATGGACGATCTCGCCCGGACCTGGCTGCGGGTCACGGGCAGGCGCCGGACCGTGGTCCCGGTCCGGGTACCGGGGGCGCTCGCCCGGGCCTTCCGGGACGGCCACCACCTCGCCCCGCAGCACGCCGACGGACACGTGGGCTTCGAGGAGGCACTCATGTGCCTGCATCCTGCGGGTCGGCAGTCGTGAGGGCCGTCGTCCGGGCGTGCCTGGCCGTGCCCGCGGTGACCCAGCTCCTCGTCGGGACCTGGGCCCTGCTCGCCCCGGCCTCGTTCTTCGCCGATTTCCCGGGCGGTGGGCGGGCGTGGGTGGCCTCCCTGCCGCCCTACAACGAGCACCTCGTGCGCGACGTCGGCGCGCTCGGCCTCGCCCTGGGCGTGGTCCTCGTCGCCGCCCTGGTGCGCCCGACCCGCGGCACGGTGACCCTCGCGGCGGGTGCGTTCCTCGTCCACACCGTGCCGCACCTCGTCTTCCACCAGCACCACCTGGAGGGGATGGGGGCGCCGGACGCGGTCGCCCAGCAGGGCGGCTTCGTCGCGCAGGTCCTCCTGACGGTGCTCGCCGTCGTCGTCACCCACCGTCGGGCCTACCCGACGGAGCGCGGTCCGGGGCAGGATCGCCGCTCCGGACGGAGCCAGGACGACGCGGTGGCGGCACGACCATGAACCGGCCCCCGGGGCTCGCGATCGACGTGCTCGGGTCGATCGAGGCCGGCGTGGACGGCCGGTCCGTGGCGCTGCGCGGCCGACAGCCGCGCCGCGTGCTCGCGGCCCTCGCGGCGGCGTCGCCCGCTCCCGTGGGCGCGGAGACGCTGCTCGCGCAGGCCTGGGCCGACGGCCGCGCCCCGACGGTCACGACGATGCACGCCGTCGTCTCCCGGCTGCGCGCCGCCCTCGAGCCGGACCGCCCGGCCGGGGCCGGGTCCGGCGTGCTCGTCCGCCGGGGCACCGGCTACGTCCTCCTGCTGTCCCCGGGCGCGCTGGACGCCGACCGGTTCGCGGATCTCGTCCGGCGCGGACGGGCCGCCCGGTGCGCCGGCCGGGCGGAGGAGGCCGTCGACCTCCTGGAGGCCGCCCTGGCCCTCTGGCGCGGACCGGCCTACTCCGACGCGGACGACATGGCGGTGGTCCGTCCCGAGGCGGTCCGGCTCGGCGAGCTGCGGACGGCCGCGTCCGAGGAACTCCTGGGCGCTCTCGTCGACGTCGGGCGGGCCGGGGACGCCGCCGCCCGCGGGTGGGCCCACGTCGAGGAGCACCCGCTCCGCGAGCACGGGTGGGAGCTCCTCGTCACCGCCCTGGCGCGCGACGACCGGCAGGCGGACGCGCTCGCGGCCCTGCGGACGGTGCGGGAACGTCTCGCCGAGGAGCTCGGCATCGACCCCGGTCCGCGGCTGGTCGCCCTCGAAGGTGCGGTCCTCCGTCAGGAGCTGCGCCAGGACGAGGCCCGGCCCGAGCCCCCCGGGGTGGCCCCTCGTGCGATGTCGGTGCCGCTCGGGGAGGCGGCCGGACTCGTCGGGCGCGCCGCGGAGGTCGCGGGGTGCCTGGCGGCGCTGCGCGAGGCGCGGACGGTCACCGTCACCGGACCCGGCGGCGTCGGGAAGACCGCGGTCGCGGCCGAGGTGGCGCGGGCCGCGCGCAGCGGGGAGACGGTGTGGGTCGAGCTCGGCGAGGTCGAGGACCCGGCCTGGGTGGTGCCCACCGTCGCCTCGGCGCTCGGCCTCGCCGGTGCCGTGCAGGACGCCGAGGGTCTCGCCGCCGTGCTCGCCGCCCGCACCGACCTCCTCCTGGCCCTCGACAACGCCGAGCACGTCGTCGACGAGACCGCCCGCCTCGTGCGGGCCCTGGTCCGCCGGTGCGCGGGCGTCCGGGTCCTGGCGACGAGCCGCACCGTCCTCGAGGTCCCCGGCGAGGTCGTCCGCGAGCTCGCCCCCCTCGACGGCGACGACGCCGTCGCGCTGTTCCTGCGCCGCGCCCGCGCGGTCCGGCCCGGGTGGGTCCCGCAGGAGGACGAGCTCCTCGGGGTGCGCCGGGTGTGCGACCTGGTCGACGGACTCCCGCTCGCCCTCGAGCTCGCGGCCTCGCGGCTGCGGATGCTCTCCCCGGACGAGCTGCGGCGGCGGCTCGGTCGCGAGGGGGAGGCGGAGCCGCAGGACGAGGTGCCCGACCTGGCTGTGCTGGGCGGCGGTCCCGCGACCGCTCCTGCGCACCAGCGGGGCCTGTCCGGGGCGATCGCCTGGAGCCTCCGCGACCTCGACGACCACGGTCGCGACCTGCTCGTCCGACTCGCCGTGATCGCGGGCCCCTTCACCCTCGAGGAGGCGTCCGCGGTCGGCGACGAGTCGCCCGCCACCGTCCTCGACACGACGGCCGCACTCGTGCGCCGGTCCCTCCTCGGCGTCCGGCGCGATACTTCCGGCACGCGGCTGCGGATGCTCGCCACCGTCAAGGCCCACGCCCTGGAGATCGCCGACCCCCGGGAGCTGCTCGGTGCCCGGGAGCGCCACCTGCACCACGTCCTCGACCGGACGAGGTCCACCGCCCGGCGGTTGCGCGGACCCGACGCGGGGGAGGCCCTCGCACGGCTGCGTTGCGACCGGCCCGAGCACCGGTCGGCGCTGCGACACGCCCTGACCCGCGACGACCGCGAGCCGGCCCTCGCCCTGGCCGGCGAACTCGGCTGGTTCTGGTACCGATCCGGCGCGGTCGCCGAGGGCTGCAGCGCCTGTCGGGCCGCGCTCGGGCCGACGACGGCGGCCGACCTCGCCGTCGCCCGGGTCCGGGCCGTGTCCGGGCGGTTGGCCTACCTCGCCGGGGACGGGGCGACGGCGGAGACGGAGCTCCGGGCCGCCGCGGCGACGGCCGAGGCCGTCGGCGCGGACGTCGAGGTGGTCCACGCCTCGCTGTGGGCCTTGCACGTCGCGGCACTGCGCGGAACCGGTGACCGTCGGTCCGTGGCGGACCTCGTGGACCGGGCCTCGGCGCTGCGCGTCGACTGGGTCCTCGCCGAGGCCCTGATGGCGGGTGGGATGGCGTCCCGCGCCCTCGGGTTCGGCGACCCGACGGCGCTGCTCCAGGAGGCGGTGGCGGTCGCCCGGCGATGTGGATACGCGTGGGCGGCCGTCTCGAGCACGTGGGCCCTGATGAAGACCGCGGTCGACCGGGACGACCTCGACGCCGCGCTCGCTGCGGCGGACGCGATGCAGGAGCCCCTGGAGCGGGACGGTGACGTCACGTCCTGGCTCGTGCTGATCCACACCACCGCGGCGGTCCTGGCCCGCGTCGGGCACCGCGAGGTGGCGACGGTGCTCGCCGGTGCCGTCGACGGGCTCGGCGCGCGGGTCGGCTTCGACCCCGAGCTGATGGACCCGCGGGACGGCCCGGCGGAGGCGGCGGCGGTCCGGGGGGCCGGCTTCGAACCCCCGGACGCGCGTCGTCACCGAGAGCTGGGTGCCTCGCTCTCGCGCGCCGAGGTCGGTGCGCTGCTCGCCGACGCCGTGGCCCGGGCGCGTTCCTGACGACGGCCGAGCGCCGCTGCCAGCCCCACGCCGGCGAGGCAGACGACGAGGCCGACCAGGGCCGGCGCCAGCATCGCCGCGGCCCCCCGCGTCCCGGTCAGCCCCCAGGCGAGCTTCCCGCCGGCCATCACCACGAGCAGGACAGCCCCCAGCAGCGGCGAGCGGCGCCAGAACGCCGCGCAGTAGGCGACGACCAGCGTGACGACCACCAGCACCCCGAGCAGGTCCGCGGGGCCCCAGGCCGACGCGAACCACGCCCGCTCGTAGGCGATGAACTCGGCGATCCGCGGATCGACGACGTCGGGGGCGGGGAACCACGCCATGCTCGTCGCCAGTGCCAGGAGGGTGACGACGATGCCGGTCGGGCTGCGGCGCCACGCGGCGGCGGCGAGCGGCAGCAGGAAGAGCGGTCGGACGTACCAGCTCCAGGGGTTCTGGTGCCGCGCCCACGCCGGCTCCAGCCACGCCGACCACGTGTCCGCCGCGGGGAGCGCCACGAGCGCGCTCACCGGACCGACCCCGCGGGGTCCCAGCGCCGGGCCGGGGCGAAGACGTCGTCCGGGTCCGCCGTCGCCTGCACGGCGGCGAGCCGGGCGAGGAGGTCGGGACCCATCGCCGTGGCGATCCGCGCCGACGACGCGGTCCCGCGCCCGGCGAAGGACGGCAGCGCCCCGCCGCCGGACCAGGGGGCCAGGGCCTCGAGCACCGCGTCGACCGCGGCGGTCCCGACCTCCGGCGGGAGGCCGGGCACGGGCGCGGCGATCGCGTGGATCCCGGCGGCCGAACGCCGGCCGCGGACCGCGTCGAAGGGCACGTCCCCGCGGGGGGCGTCCAGGGCGCCGCCGAGCAGGCGCACCTCGACCAGGGCGAGCGGCAGCCCACGCTGCGGCGCGGCCACCCGGAGCAGGGCCTCCGCGGTCTCGGGGGCGAGCCGGTCGAGCAGCATGCCCGCCTCGGTCACCGGCATCGGCCCGGTCGGGTCCTGGTGCACGGCATCGAGCGCAGTCACCGGGAGGACCCCGACGGAGTCGAGCAGCGGGCACGCCGCGGCCCGCAGGGGCGCGAGCAGCGCCTGCGCCGCCTCCGGGTCGGCCACGCGCCGGGCCTCGTCGTCGAGGGCGTCGCCCACGTGCACGACCCGGACGTGGACCAGGGCGCGCCCGCGCAGGACCTCGGGCAGGGCCGGGTCCGGAGGGAGGTTCACCCGCGCGATCGAGGTGGTGAGGGTGTCGGGTAGATCCCGGGTCCACGCCTGCCATGCGGCGAGGACAGCGCCTGCATCCGCGGCGTCGAACCACAGGCCCCCGGCGGTCACGGTCCGTACGGCGACCAGCTCGATCTCCACCGCGGTGATGACGCCGTGGGCGAGCCCGCCGCCGCGCAGCGCGGCGAACCAGTCGGCGCCGTGGGTCGCATCGAGGCGGACGGACGTGCCGTTCGCGTCGACGAGCTCGACGGCGAGGACGCGGTCGGCGGCGGCCCCGAAGGTGCGGACCATCGGTCCGAAACCGCCCCCGAGGAGGTAGCCGACGACGCCCACCCCACTGGACGAGCCTCCCAGGGCGGCCAGGCCGTGGGGGGCGCACGCCTCGACGACGTCGCGCCACCGGGCGCCGCCACCGATGCGGGCGACGCGCCCGACGGGGTCGACCACGACCTCGTCGAGGGCCTCCGTGCGCAGCAGCACGGTGCCCGGGCCTCCGGGGGGAGCGCCGTGGCCGGTGCCGACCACCGCGACGCGGAGGCCGTCGGCGCGGGCCGCCCGGACGACCTCGGCCACCTCGTCGGCGTCGCGGGGCAGGGCCACGACGTCGGGTCGGTGCTCCACGGAGAGGTCGAAGCCGGAGACGGCGGCCTCCCAGCCGGGGTCGCCGGGGAGCAGGGTCGTGCTGCTGTGGGTGTGCGTCGTCGAGGTCATGGATGCCTCCGGGTCGCGGGTGTCTCGGACGCGCTCAGCCCACCGCCGGGTGCTTGCCCAGGCCTTGCCGTCCCCTTGCCGCACCAGCGACCGGTCGGCCCGTCGGGGCGTCCTCGTGACCGCCCCCGATCGCGCCCGTCGCGCGCGGCCCCGGCCACCCGTCGAGGTTCTCAGGGTCGCCACGGCAGGACCCGACCGTGGCGGACGAGCTCGCCGTAGTGGGCCGGGTCGACGGGGCCGAGTGCCAGGTCGAGCACCGCGACCGCGGCCTCGTCCGGGCTCGGTGCCCCGCTGACGTCCCACCACAGCCCGGACGTCGGCGTGTTGATCATCTCGGGGCAGACCGCGGCGAGCAGGACGCCCCGGCGCCCGTCCTCGTGGCGGCGGGACGCGGCGAGGGCCCGGACCGCGGCGACCTGCCCGATCTTGGAGGGGATGTTGACGAACCCGGGCCAGTCCCCGGCGCGGGCGCTGCCGTCGGCGACCGCGTCGCGCCAGGCCGCGACCTGCGCGTCGACCTCGTCGAGCGTCGTCGCGCGGTCGAAGCGTTCGTGCAGGACGGGCGCGAGGTGGTGCAGCGTCCCCAGGGAGCTGGCCACGACGAGGAGCCGCCCCCCGTCCGGCAGGCGCGGCGCGAAGGCGCGCAGCAGCCGGGTGGTCCCGAAGTTGTTGATCTCGGAGTAGTCGCCGACGATCTCCCGGGGGTCGTCGTCGGGGCCGACGCGCATGACGGCGTTGCCGACGACGACGTCGACGGCCCCGTGGCGCTCGACGAGCCGGGCCGCGAGCGTCTCCGGCGCCTCGGGGTCGGCGACGTCGAGGAGCTCGCCGCGGACGTGGGCCCGCCCCGCGGGCAGGGCGGCGACGGCGTCCCGGACCCTCCCGGGGTCGCGGCCGGTCAGGTAGACGGTGTCGTCGGGCGTCATCCGCGCGGCCAGCCCGGCGACGAGCGCCAGCCCGAGCCCCTGGGTGGCTCCCGTGACGAGGGCGATCCTGCTCATGACGCTCACGCTAGGAACCGCGCAGGCATTCGACCAACGCAGGTTCGGAACTCCTGGTATGCACTGTCGTCATGGCTCTGGACTCCGCCTCGCTGACGGCGCTCCGGGTCTTCCGCGAGGTGGTCGACCGGGGCACGCTCACCGCGGCGGCCGCGGCGCTCGGGTACACCCAGTCGGCCGTCTCGCGCCAGATCACCGGGCTGGAACGCGCCGCCGGGACGGCGCTGCTGGAGCGGCACCGGACCGGGGTCCGGCCGACGGCCGCGGGCCGGCTCGTGGCGCGACGCGCCGCCGCCGTGGTCGACCAGCTCGACGCGGGCACCCGCGAGCTGGACGGGCTGCCGGACGAGCACGCGGTGGTGCGCCTGGGCTGGTTCGCCACCGCCGGCGCCGTGCTGGTGCCCCGGGCGCTGCAGGCGCTGGCCCGGACGAGTCCGGGCATCGTCGTCGTCACCCGGGAGGGCTACACGAGCGCCCTGGTGCGGGCGCTGCGGTCGGGGACGATCGACCTCGCCGTGCTCGCGCAGGTGCCACCGTACCGCCCGCCCGACGCCGAGTCGCCGCCGATCGCGACGACCGTGCTCACCCAGGGCGCGCTGCGGGTCGCGGTGCCCGCCGACGATCCGCTCGCCCACCTCGCCGTCGTCGACGTCGACGACCTGCGGGGCCGCGCCTGGATCGGGGGGCCCGAGGGCAGCGGCGCCATGGGCGTCTGGCCGGGGCTCGACGACCGCCCGAGGGTCGCGCACGTCGCACGCGACTGGCTCGCGAAGCTGGCCCTGGTCGCCGGCGGGCAGGGGATCACGACGGTGCCCGCCGGCCTCGTCGGGACGCTCCCGGCGGGGGTCGTCGCGCTCCCGGTCCGCGGCGGCCCGGTCGAGGACCGTCGCGTGGTGCTCGGCCGCGCCCCCGGGGCCGACGGTCCCGCCGTCGACCGGGTCGCCGCCGCACTGCAGGAGACGGCGACGACGCCGTGACTCGCGACGTCCTGTGCCCATCGGGTGCGACGCCACGCAGGTGGTCGTGGCTCCCGGAGGACGGTGCCGCGGGGTGTCGGTGAACGCTCGGGTGGCCGAGCGCACTCCAGGACCGGCACGGTGCTGGAACGAAGCGTCCTCCTGCGGCGATAGTCCCGGCGGCGGTACCGCTGCCCTTCGCGAGTCGCGTCCTCACCGAACCGGGAGTCAGGCACCTTGACGACAACCATGGACGACGCGCTCGGGCAGGCGACATCGACCACCGACGCCGCCGAGGCCGAGCCGGGCCCGGCTCAGCGCTACCTCGACGCTCTCGTCGTTCTCCCCGGGGCCGAGCACGTCGTGGTGGTGGACGCCTCCGGGCAGCGGGTCCTCGCCGAGTGGGGCGAACCCGGAGGATCGACCCGGGCGGTGCTCGAACGAGCCCGCCAGGCGGCGGACCCCTCCAGCCGAGGCCGGCGTCAGCTCGAGGACGCCGCCTGGACGACCGCGTCGGCGTTCCACTTCTCGTGCCTCGTGCTCGCCGGTCCCGGCCATCCGGAGTCGGTCTGGGTGGCCCTCCGGGTCGACCGCTCGCGCGGCCACCTGAACTGGTCGAAGTGGGCGTTGGCCCGCCTGAGCGCTCCGGGCGGTCGCTTCTCTCCCGTCACCACCGCCGCCGAGGCGCACCCGGTGGCCCCCGCGGCCGCGGACGACGAGGTCCCGTCGCCGGTGGAGGGCGCGGCTCCGGCTCCCACGGTGGTGTCACCTCCCGTGTTGCCGGCTCCCGCGACGCCGGTCGCGGCGCCGCCGGCGGAGGCCGATCCGAGTGCCCGGATCGCCCGTGCCGCGAGATCGGTCCCGCTCACCTCCAGGGCCCCGGCCGCCTCGGGTCGCCCTCCCGCCTCGTCGGGTGCCGCCGCGTCCACGACGAGCTCGAGCGACGGCTCGGACGCCGCGGACCCGGTGATCGCCGAGCCGGCGACGACCGTCGAGATGGGCACGCCGACGGTCGTGCCGCCCGCGCGGACCTCGATGGAGAACCGCTCGGCCTCGTCCTCTCCCGGGCCGCAGCGGAGCAGCTCCTTCGCCCCGGTCATGGTCGTCCTGCCGCCGCCCGCCCCGATCCCGGACGACGGCACCTTCGAGGAGCCGGCACCGATGCCGGCACCGATGATCGTCGCGCCCGACCTGCCTGCTGTCGGGCGTCCGGTCGAGGTCGAGGTCACCGTCGACCCGGGGTCCGACGACCCGGTCGGGGCCGGACGCCCCCGACCGGTCCGCGTCGTGCCTTCTCCTCGCCCACCGGAGGTCCGGCACCCGGCGGACCGGACCCCGGCTCCCGTTCCCGCTGCACCTACCCGGCCGCCCGTATCAGGGACGACTGCTCCCGCTCCCGAGCCGTCGATCACGAGGCGACTGATCCACGGCCTGCGTCGGCGGTCCTGAGGCCGCGCCACGCGGGACGGTTCGACGGGCGCAGCCGGACCCACGACCGCCGGCTCGACCGCCCACGGCGCGATCGCGGGGGAGGCCGGACATGACGAACGCCCGCCGCGACGTTGCGGCGGGCGTGGGTGGGGGAGCGGTCGGGGGGGGCGAGGAACCGTCAGCGACGGGTGCGGCGGGGGTTCGCGACGGTGGTCTGACGGGCGAGGATCTCGAGGACGGCGGCGTCCGCGTCCTCGTACACGCTCTCGTTCTGGGTCATGCACCCAGCGTGCACCGCTGGGCTGTTCAGGTCATGTCCGACAGCTGTGGCGATCATGACGACGAGATGATGGTCGCGCGACGCAACCCCGGCCAGGTGTACCGACCGTGCACGGTTCATCACCCCTCTCGTGTGGCACTCTTGGCGTGTGCTCCGTACCGCCGGTGCGCGGCTCCTCGACGACCGTGACCGGTCGAGGGTGCGCGGTGTGCTCGACGCTGATCCGGTCGCGACCTGCATGGTCGCGTCGCGGGTCGAGACCGTCGGTGTGGAGCCGTGGCGCCTCGGCGGCGAGCTGTGGGGCGTCGGCGGACGACTCGACGGGCTCTGCTTCTCCGGGGCGAACCTCGTACCGCTGCGTGGCGAGCGCGCGGCCGTCCGGTCCTTCGCCGAGCGGGCGCGACGCCACCGGCGGACGTGCTCGTCGCTGGTGGGGCGCCGCGAACTCGTGCTGCCGCTCTGGGAGGAGCTGACCGAGCACTGGGGCGCCGCCCGCGAGGTGCGGCCCGACCAGCCGCTGATGGCCACCGACTCGAATCCGTCGTGCAGGCCCGATCCCGCCGTCCGGCAGGCCCGCCCCGACGACATGGAGCGCTACCTCCCCGCGGCGATCGCGATGTTCCTCGAGGAGGTCGGGGTCGACCCGCGGGTCGGCGACGGCGGTGCCGGCTACCGGGCGCGGGTCGCCGAGCTGATCTCGTCGGGCCGGGCGTTCGTGCGCTTCGAGAACGGCGAGGTCGTGTTCAAGGCCGAGGTCGGGGCCCTGTCGACCCGGGTCGGCCAGATCCAGGGCGTCTGGGTGCACCCCGAGTGGCGGGGGCGCGGGCTCGGGCAGGCCGGGACCGCGGCGGTCGTCGACCACCTGGTGCGCGCCGGGCGGATCGCGTCGCTCTACGTGAACGCGTTCAACAGCCCGGCACGGGCGGCCTACGCGCGGGTGGGGTTCCAGCAGGTGGCGAGCTTCGCGACGGTCCTCTTCTAGGACTGTCAGCACTGCGGCCTTGCTGACACTGGACGTCACAATCGGACCCTGTACGGCCCCCGGCCTCGTTGATCGCGAGGACTGTGACGGACCGTTCGGTCCTGACCTGGTCGAGTCACATGTAAGTCGATCATGACTCCGCCGACATGTCGTCGGGCCGCGGCATAGGCTCGTCGTCGTGAAGTCCCGTCCGGCCCTGGCCCTCGTCGACGTGCTGGCCGTGCTCGTGTTCGCCGCGATCGGGCGTCGGGCGCACGACGAGAACGCTCAGGGCGCGGCTTTCGCGCTCGGTCAGATCGTGGGGATCGCCCTTCCCTTCCTCGCCGGGGCCGTCCTCGCCGCATTGCTGATCCGGTCATGGAGAGATCCACTCGCTCTGCGGACGGGCATCGCCGTCTGGCTCGGGGCGGTGGTCGTCGGCCTCGCATTGCGAGCCGCCGTCCTCGGGCGCCTTCCCCTGAGCTTCGCCATCGTCGCGACCGTGTCGCTCGCGGTGCTGGTCCTGGGCTGGCGGGGCGTCGTGCGCGGGATCATGGCGGTGCGGCGGCGGAGGGCCACGACCCCGGCCTAGGGTGGAGCCCATGCCGGTGCGCGCCCCTCTGCGGCCCGGGCAGCAGACGTCGCTGCGTCCGGTGCCCGCGTCGATCCCCCGTCCCGAGTACGTCGGGAAGCCAGCCCCCTCCCGCTCCACCGACCCGTGGGTCCAGGACCCCGACGTCATCGAGCGCATGCGCGTGGCGAGCAGGGTCGCGGCGCAGTCGCTGCAGGTCGGCGGCGAGGCCGTGAAGCCGGGCGCCACCACCGACGAGGTCGACCGCGTGGTCCACGAGTTCCTCGTCGACCACGGCGCCTACCCCTCGACGCTGGGCTACCGGGGCTTCCCGAAGTCGTGCTGCACCTCGCTCAACGAGGTCATCTGCCACGGCATCCCCGACTCGACCGTCATCCAGGACGGCGACATCGTCAACATCGACGTCACCGCCTTCCTCGACGGCGTGCACGGCGACACGAACGCCACGTTCCTCGCCGGGGACGTCGCCGAGGAGGACCGCCTCCTCGTCGAGCGCACCCACGAGGCGACGATGCGCGCGATCAAGGCCGTGAAGCCGGGTCGTGAGCTGAACGTGGTCGGGCGGGTCATCGAGGCCTATGCCAAGCGCTTCGGCTACGGCGTGGTCCGCGACTTCACGGGCCACGGGATCGGCCGCTCGTTCCACTCGGGTCTCGTGGTGGTGCACTACGACGACCCCTCGCGCCACGAGATGCTCGAGCCGGGCATGACGTTCACGATCGAACCGATGATCACCCTCGGGGACATCGACTACGACGTCTGGGACGACGGCTGGACGGTCACGACGAAGGACAAGTCGCGCACCGCCCAGTTCGAGCACACGATCCTCGTCACCGACACGGGCAGCGAGATCCTGACGCTGCCGTGAGGCCGCACGTCCTCGCGAGCTGCGCGACCTCGCTCGACGGGTTCCTCGACGACGCCTCCGACGAGCGGCTGATCCTGAGCGGACCCGCCGACCTCGACCGCGTCGACGAGGAGCGCGCGCGGGCCGACGCGATCCTCGTCGGGGCCGGCACGGTGCGCGCCGACGACCCGCGCCTGCTCGTCCGGTCGGCCGACCGCCGCGCGGAGCGCGTGGCCCGGGGCCTGCCCGCCAGTCCGCTGCGGGTGGTCCTGACGACGAGGCCGGTCGACCCGGGTGCGCGGGTGCTGGCCGGCGACGCGGAGACGGTGGTGCTCGCCGGGTCCCCGGGTGAGGTCCTCGACGAGCTGGGGCGCCGCGGCGTCGTCACGCTCATGGTCGAGGGCGGCGCCGGCGTGCTGCGGGACTTCCTGACGGCGGGCGTGGTCGACGAGCTCCAGCTCGTCCACGCCCCGCGCCTCGTCGGCGACGGGCCCCGGTTCACCGGCGGCGGGCCCGACGGCCACCTCGTCGAGACCCGCACCCTCGACGACGACGTCCTGCTGCGGTACCGCTTCGGCGATCCCGACGACCGCCACCTCGCCGAGGCCTGCACCCTCGCCGGGCGCTGCCCCCCGAGCGCGACCGCGTTCAGCGTCGGGTGCGTGGTGGTCGCCGCCGACGGCACGGTGCTCGGCAGCGGCTGGTCCCGGCGCGACGACCCGCTCGACCACGCCGAGGAAGGGGTGCTGCGCCGGATCGGCGACGACCCGCGGCTGCGCTCGGCGACCCTCTACAGCTCGCTGGAGCCCTGCGGTCGTCGTGGGTCGCGCCCGCACCCGTGCGCGGAGCTCATCGTCCGTGCCGGCATCCCGCGCGTGGTCTACGCGTGGAGTGAGCCGCCGGAGTTCGTCGACGCCCCGTCCGGGGCCGGGCAGCTCGCGGCGGCCGGGATCGACACGGTGCAGCACGCGCGCTGGGAGCCGCTGGCCCGCCGGTGTGCGCTGCGCGCTCGTGAGCAGTTCGAGGGGCTATGACCCCGGAAAGTGCTCACGGGCGCGGAGCGCACACCTCGAAGTGCACCGTCGACCACGGGTCGGGGCGGGAGTCGTGCACCTCGACGACGCCCGGGAAGGCCCGCCAGAAGTCCAGCGCCCCGGGCACCGAGGCGTTGGTGTGCAGGCAGACGACGTCGAACCGCTCGGTGGCCCACCGGATCGCCGCCCCCGCCAGCGCCTGCCCGACGCCCCGACGACGAGCGGTCGGGGCCACCCACACCCGGCAGACCTGACCGACCGAGCGCGACGCGTACCGCTCCGCCATCCACCGCGGGACGAACTCCGGCCTCGGGCCGCCGGGGCGCACGGACGCCGTCCCCGCCACGGACCCGTCCGGATCGACGGCCACCAGCAGTACCCGGTCGCGGTGCCCCAGGTAGCTCCGCGCGAGGTCGTCGACGTCCGCGTGCAGCACCGGGTCGTGGCCGCCGAGCTCGGGGAGCATCGCCCGCATGTGCGCCTCGATCGCCGGGAGGTCGGCGATCCCGGCGACCTGGACGGTCGGGGAGAGGCGGATCGCGGTGGGGCGCTCGAGGGCAACCGTCATGTCCGCACTCTTGCATATTAGAGGCAGTTAGCGCATTACTGCGCCTGACAACAAGTGGCTGCGCAAAGGATCACCTACCCGGCAAAACGACCATCGTTCCCAACTAAGGTCACCCTCATGACCGGGCCGCCGCTGGAGATCCGCGACCTCCGCGTCGTCGTGGGCGGACAGGTCGCCGTCGACGGCGTCGACCTCGTCGTGGGCGCGGGGGAGCGGTGGGGCCTGATCGGCCCGTCCGGGGCGGGCAAGACGATGACCGCGAGCGCGACCGCGGCCCTGCTGCCGCCCGGCGCGCACGCCACGGGCAGCGTGCTCCTCGGTGGCACCGAGCTCGTCGGCGCGACCGAGGACGTCCACCGCCGGGTCCGCGGGAGCGCGGTCACCCTCGTCGCGCAGGACTCCGCGACCGCGCTGCACCCGCTCGTCCCGGTCGGTCGCCAGGTCGCGGCGCCGCTGCGTCGGCGGCACGGGCTGGGGCGCCGCGAGGCCGCGCGCCGCGCGGACGACCTGCTCGCCGACGTCGGCCTCCCCGACGGCACCGCCCGCTGCCGACCCGCGCAGCTCTCCGGGGGCCAGCGCCAGCGCGTCGCCCTCGCGGCCGCCCTGGCCTGCGACGTCGCGCTGCTCGTCGCCGACGAACCGACCGCGGCCCTCGACCCGACGGTCGCCCGCGACCTCCTCGCCCAGCTCGACCGGTCCCTCCGCGAGCGTCGCATCGCCCTGCTGCTGGTCACCCACGACCTCACCGCCCTGACCGCCGTCTGCGACCACGTCGCGGTGATCGACCACGGCCGGATCGTCGAGCGCGGGCCGGTGCGCGAGGTGCTCTCCGCCCCCGCGCACGAGTGCACGCGTGCGCTCGTGGACGCCGCCCGGTCGCTCGTCCCGAGCACCCTGCCCGCATGACCGCGACCCTCGAGGCGGTCGGCCTCCACCGGTCCTACCGCGTGCCCGGCACCCGCCCCTGGCGCCGCGCGACCCGCGTCGCCCTCGACGGCGTCGACCTCGCCCTGCCGGCCGGACGGTCCCTCGCGCTGGTGGGGGAGTCCGGGTCGGGCAAGTCGACCCTGCTGCGGATGCTGCTCGCCCTCGAGGTTCCCGACGACGGGTCGGTGCGGTTCCGCGGTGAACCCGTCACCCCCGCTGCGCCGGGACGGCTGCGCCACGAGGTCGGCGTGGTCGTGCAGGACGCCGGCGGCTCGCTCGACCCGCGGTGCCCGGTGCGCGAGAGCCTGCGCGAACCGCTGGAGTGCCTCGACGGCTGGGCCGGGGTCGACCACGACGCCCGGGTGGTCGAGCTCATGACCGCCGTCGGGCTCGACCCCGAGACGGGCGACCGTCGCCCCGGCCAGTTCTCCG
Source organism: Actinomycetospora atypica (assembly GCF_042653685.1). Lineage (NCBI taxonomy): Bacteria > Bacillati > Actinomycetota > Actinomycetes > Pseudonocardiales > Pseudonocardiaceae > Actinomycetospora > Actinomycetospora atypica. The sequence continues at coordinate 45,212 of NZ_JBHSIV010000026.1, forward strand.
GCGGGCAGCGCCAGCGGCTCGCCCTGGCCCGCGCGCTGATCGCGAACCCGTCCGTGCTCGTCGTCGACGAACCGTTCTCGGCGGTCGACCCCGCGACCCGCGCCCGGCTGGTCGCCCTGCTGCGCACCCTGGTCGAGCGGTCGGCGATCCAGGTGCTGCTGGTGACCCACGACCTCGGCGTCGCCGACCGGCTCTGCGACGACGTCGTCGTCCTCGCCCACGGACGGGTCGCCGAGTCCGGCTCGATCGGCGAGGTCTTCGCCCGCCCGCGCTCGGCCGCGGCCCGGGACCTGCTCGGCGCCGTCGGGCGGCTGCCGGAGGTCCGCGCGTGACCACCACCGAGGCCCACGGCCTGCGCGCCACCCTGCGCCGGTGGTCGATCGTCTCCCGGCTCGGCGAGCTCCCCGGGCCGATGCGGCTCATCGTGCTCGGCCAGCTCGCCTTCAACACCGGCTTCTACCTGGTGCTGCCGTTCTTCGCGGTGCACCTGGGCCGGGATCTCGGCTATTCCGGGGCCGCGATCGGGCTGCTGCTCGGGCTGCGGACCTTCTCCCAGCAGGGCCTCTTCGCCGTCGGCGGGGCGCTGGCCGACCGGTACGGCACCAAGCAGGTCGCGGTGACCGGCTTCGTGATCCGCATCGCCGGGTTCGTCCTCCTCGCGTTCGCCGACGGCCTGCCGCTCCTGGTCCTGGGCACGGTGGCGGTCGGCTTCGCGGCCGCGCTGTTCTCCCCGGCCGTCGAGTCCGAGCTGGCCCGGCAGGCGGGGCGCTCCCCCCTCCCGCGCGCCGACGTCTTCGCCATGTTCGCGGTGTGCGGGCAGATCGGCGTCGTCGTCGGGCCGGTCCTCGGGTCCGCGCTGCTCGCGGTGGACTTCGCGGTGACCACGCTGGCCGCGGCGGCCGTGTTCGTCGTCGTGCTGGTCGTCTTCGTCGTGGTCATGCCGCGCGAGCCCGGCGCGCACGCCGCGGACCCGGTGTTCGCGGGCTGGCGCGACGTCGCCCGCGACCGGGCCTTCCTCGCCTTCGCGGCGGCGTACTCGACGTGGCTGCTGTCCTACAACCAGCTCTACCTCCTGCTCCCGATCGAGCTGACCCGGGTCGACGCCACCGGCGCGCTCGGGGCGATGTTCGTGCTCGCCGCCGTCATGGTGATCCTCGGCCAGCTCCCGGTCACCGCGGTCACCCGGCGCGTCGGGCCCCGACGCGCCCTGCCCGCCGGGTTCGCCCTCCTCGCCCTCGCCCTCGGGCTGACCGCCCTCCTGACCGCCCTCCCGGCCCTCCCCGGGCCCTGGCGCGTGGTGCCGGCCGCGCTGTTCGTGGTGCTGCTGACCCTCGGGCAGATGACGGTCATGCCCCAGGCCCAGGACGCCGTCGGGCGGCTCGCGGGGGAGCGGCGGCTCGGCAGCTACTTCGGTGTGCTCGCGACCGCGGGCGGGGTGGCCGTGCTGCTCGGCGGCACCGTCCTCGGCGCCCTCGTCGACCCGGCGATCCCGCCGGCCGTCCCCTGGGCCGTCGCCGCGGTCCTCCCGGCCGTGAGCGCGGTGGCGCTCGCGGTCCTCGCCCGGCGGGTCCCCGCCCTCGGGTCCGTCCACGAAAGGAACGACGCGTGACTCGCACCGCGCGCTGTGCCCCCGTCCTGCTGGCGGCGCTGCTCGTGCTCACCGGCTGCTTCAGCGGCGGGGGAGGGACCGCGGCCGCCGGCGACCAACGGCTCCGCGTCGCGCTCTCCTTCGCGCCCAAGGCCGGCCTGACGCCCGACGCCAACGAGGCCGTGCTCGCGACCCGGCTGGGCGCGACCGAACCCCTGACGACCGTCGTCGACGGCGAGCCCCGGCCGGTCCTCGCGACCGCGTGGACGCCGACCGGCCCGACGAGCTGGCGGTTCACCCTGCGCTCCGGCGTGACCTTCCACGACGGCACCCCGCTCACCCCGGCCGCCGTCGCGAACTCCCTCAACCGCGCCGCCGCGGCCACGCCCGGCCCGCGGGCGCTGACCACGCTCAAGCGGTCCGGCACCCCGCTGACGGCGGTGCCCGACGGCGCCGACGCCGTCGTCGTGACGACGCCCGTGCCCGACCCGGTGCTGCCCGCCAGGCTGGCGTCGCCCGAGCTGGTCGTCCTCGCCGACCGCGCCTACGCCGACCCCGTGCGCCCCGCCCCGACCCGCGCCGGCACCGGCCCGTTCGTGCTCACCGCCGTGCAGGGGTCGACCGGCGCGACGTTCGACCGCAACCCGACCTACTGGGGCGGCCCGGTCGCCGCGGCCGGGGTCGACGCGCGCTTCCTCACCGACGGCGCCGCCCGGGCCAACGGCATCCGGGCGGGGGAGCTCGACGTCGCGGACGCGATCCCGGTCTCGCAGGCGGCGTCGATCGCCGCGCCCGCGCAGGTCCTCGCCGTCCCGCTGCCGCGCAGCGTCTCGCTGCACCTCGACATGCGCTCGCCGGTCTTCGCCGACCCCGGTCGCCGCGCCGCCGTCCGCGACGCGCTGCGCCCGCTCGACGTCGCCGGGACGATCTACGAGGGCCGGGCCGACGCCGCCGCCGCGCTGTTCGGGCCCGCCACCCCCTGGGCGGCCGGTCGACCGCCCCGGACCGACACCCCGGCCACCCCGCCCGCCGGCGCCGTCGTCCGGCTCGCGACCCAGTCCAACCGCCCGGAGCTCCCCGAGATCGCCTCGGCCGACGCGGACGCCCTGCGCCGCGCCGGGTTCACCGTCGAGGTCACCGTGCTCGACACCTCCGCGCTCGAGCCGCGGCTGGGCACCGGCGCGTTCGACGCGGTGGTCGTCAGCCGCTCGCAGCAGCTCAACACCAGCGACCCGGTGAGCTATCTCGCCAGCGACTTCGGGTGCACCGGGGGCTACAACTGGTCGCGCTACTGCGACCCGGCCACCGACGCGATCCTCGCGCAGGGCGCCACGAGCAGCGACCTCGGCGCCCGGCGGCAGGCCGCGCTGGCGGCCGAGGCCCGCGTGCTCTCGGCCGACGCCGTCGTCCCGCAGATCGCCGAGCGCGCCCGGCTCGGGGTGGGGGCCGGTGTCACCGGCGTCGCGCAGGACCCGACCGAGCTGACCCTGATCACCGCGACCACCGCCCGGTCGTGACCGGGGCCGTCCTGACGACGGGCCGCCCGCGGCGGGGCCCCCGGGTCCCGCTCCGGCCCGCGCTCACCGCCGTGGGCGCCGTCGTCGGCCTCGCGGTGCTGGTCGCGGCGCTGCCGTGGCTGTGGGACTCCGACCCCGCGGCCTCGGTGCTGCGCACGCTCTACCCGGAGCGGGAGGCCGACCCGGCGGCGCTCGAGGCGCTGCGGCGCGAGCTCGACCTGCCGTCGAACCCGGCGGTCGGGGCGGCGCAGTGGCTCGGCGGGCTGGTGCGCGGCGACCTGGGGACCTCCTGGATCACCCGGGGCCCGGTGGCCCCGGACGTCCTGGGGGCGCTCGGCAGGTCGCTGACCCTCTCGGTCGCCGCGACCCTGGTGGCCGCGGTCGTCGCCGCGGTCCTGCTGCTGCCGGCCCTGCTCGCGGGGGCCCGGGGCCGCACCGGCGGCCGCGGCGTGCCCGCCGGCGCCGCGATCCTCGCCGCGCTCCCCGAGATCGTGCTCGGCAGCGTGCTCGTGCTGGTCGTCGCGGTGGGGTGGCGGCTGCTCCCCTCCTCGGGCTTCGCCGGGCCGCAGTACCTCGTCCTGCCCGCCCTGGCGCTCGGGGTGCCGGCGGGCGGGCTGCTCGCCCGCGTGCTCGCCGTCTCGGTCGACGCGACCCTCGACGAGGCCTGGGTGCGCAGCTGGCGCTCGTGGGGGAGCTCCACGGCCCGGATGGTGTCGGGCGTGGCGCGGCGGGCGGTGGCGGTGGCGGTCCCGCAGATCGCGCTGCTGGTGGTGGGCCTGCTGGGCGCGGCCGTCGCCGTCGAGAAGCTCTTCGACGTCCCCGGGATCGGGACGACCGCCCTCGACGCCGTGCTCGCCCAGGACCTCCCGACGGTGCAGGCCGCGGTCGCCCTGCTCGTGCTGCTCGGCCTCGGGCTCGGCGGGCTCGGGGTGCTCGTCCACCGCGCGCTGCTCGGTCCCGCCCTCGCCGGGCGCGAGCTCGCGGCCGGCGTCGAGGTCGTCGCCCCGCGGCGCGTCCCCCGGTCGGCGGTGGCGGTCGCAGCCCTGCTGGTCGCGCTCGTCGTCGCGGGCCTGCCCCGCGACCTGGCGGGCGACGGGGGACGCCGGCTCGCCCCGCCGTCGTGGTCGTTGCCCTTCGGTGCCGACGCGAACGGCCGGGATCTGTTCGCGCGCTTCGCCCACGGTGCCCTGCTGACCCTCGGCAGCGCGGTGGCGATCTCGGCGATCTGCCTGGTGGTGGGCCTGGCCGTCGGCATCGGCGCCCGGTCGGCCCGGGCGGGGGCCGCGGACGTGCTCAACGCGCTCCCGCCGGTGTTCGTCGGGCTGCTCGTCGCCGCGGTCGCCGGGCCCGGGCTCCTCGGCGCGTCCGCCGCCGTCGCGCTGGTCGGCTGGGTGCCGCTCGCGGTGCACGCGCGGACCCTCGCCGCCGAGGCCCGGGCGTCGGGCTACGTGCGGGCCGCGGAGCTCGTCGGCGCCTCGCGACGGCGGATCGCGCGGCGCCACGTGCTCCCCGCCGTCGTCGGGCCCGTCTCCCGGCACGCCCTGGCGCGCATCCCGCACGTCGCGCTCGCCCTCGCGGCCCTGTCCTTCCTCGGGCTCGGCGCGCCGCCCGACTCGCCGGAGTGGGGTGCGATGCTCGCGGTCTCGCAGGGCTATCTCGAGCGCGCCCCCTGGACCGTGCTCGCCCCCGTCGTCGGGCTGCTCGGGCTCGCGGGCGTGCTCGCGTCGCTGCGCGAGAGGTAGCCCCGGTCTCAGACCAGGCCGAGGGCGACCATCGCGTCGGCCACGCGGATGAAGCCGCCGATGTTCGCCCCGGCGACGTAGTCGCCCGGGCTGCCGTACTCCTCGGCGGTCTCGAGACAGCGGTCGTGGACCGAGTGCATGATCTCGGCCAGCCGCTCCTCGGTGTACTCGAAGGTCCACGTGTCCCGTGAGGCGTTCTGCTGCATCTCCAGCGCGCTGGTGGCGACGCCGCCGGCGTTGGCCGCCTTGCCCGGCGCGAAGCTGACGCCGGCGTCCCGCAGCACGCGGATGGCCTCGGGCGTCGTGGGCATGTTGGCGCCCTCGGCGACGACGCGGCAGCCGTGGTCGGCGAGCCGGCGGGCCCCGTCCTCGTCGAGCTCGTTCTGGGTCGCGCACGGCAGGGCCACGTCGCAGGGGACCGACCAGATCGACTCGCCCTCGACGTAGCGCGCCTTGTCCCCCCGCGCCTCGGCGTAGTCGGTCATGCGGCCCCGGCGCTCCTCCTTGATCTCCCGGAGCAGCTCGAGGTCGATCCCGTCCTCGTCGACGACGAACCCGTTCGAGTCGGAGCAGGCGACCACGCGGCCGCCGAGCTGATGGACCTTCTGGACGGCGTGGACCGCGACGTTGCCCGACCCGGAGACCACCACCGTCATGCCGTCGAACGAGGCGTCGGCCGCCTTGAGGATCTCGTCGACGAAGAACACGAGGCCGTACCCCGTCGCCTCCGTTCGCACCCGGGACCCGCCCCAGTTCAGGCCCTTCCCCGTCAGGACCCCCGACTCGTACCGGTTGGTGATGCGCTTGTACTGCCCGAACAGGTAGCCGATCTCCCGCTGGCCGACCCCGGTGTCGCCGGCCGGCACGTCGGTGTACTCGCCCAGGTGGCGGTAGAGCTCGGTCATGAACGACTGGCAGAACCGCATGACCTCGGCGTCGGAGCGGCCCTTCGGGTCGAAGTCGGAGCCGCCCTTGGCCCCACCGATGGGGAGGCCGGTCAGCGAGTTCTTGAAGATCTGCTCGAAGCCGAGGAACTTGACGATGCCCAGGTACACGCTCGGGTGGAAGCGCAGGCCCCCCTTGTACGGGCCCAGCGCCGAGTTGAACTCCACGCGGAACCCGCGGTTGAGCTGCGGTCGCCCCTCGTCGTCGGCCCACGGCACGCGGAAGATGATCTGCCGTTCGGGTTCGCAGAGTCGCCGGATGATCTCGGTGTCGGCGAAGGCGGCGTGCTTGTCGACGACGGGGCCGAGGTTCTCCAGGACCTCCCTGACCGCCTGGTGGAACTCCTGCTCCCCGGGGTTGCGCCTGACGACCTCGTCGAACACCGCGGTCAGCCTGTCGTCCGGCAAGGACATGCGCGTCTCCGTTCAGCTCGGCCCCCGAGGTCCCGCACGGGACCGGGTGGGGTCGGACCGTAACGTGTTCGTAACGCCGGCGGCGCCGCGGTCAGCGCGACGCGCGGTCGCGCTCCAGCCAGGGGGCGAGGTAGTCGAGGTCGAGGTCGGGCCGGTCCCTCGCGAGTTCGACCATCATCGCGATCCGGTGCGACGCGTCCGCGGTGAGCCGGAAGGTCTCGTCGCGGTCGAGGCCCACCTCCGGGCCGAGGGCCTGCGCGGCCGCGACGATCTGCCCGGTGGCGTGGCGCAGCGCCTCGGCGTCGTCCCGTGCGAGGTCCGCGGACAGGCCGGCCTCGGTCAGTCGGCGGTCGAGGTCGCCCAGCTGCTCGCCGAGCCACTCCCACGGGTGCTCGGTCAGCCGGCGGTCCCAGGTCCGCTCGGAGGGCTCGTCGCCGTCGAAGCGCGGGTGGTAGTGCGCGGCGCCGTAGGGCGCCCCGGGCCGGTCGAGCCGGCCGAAGATGTCGGCGCGCCAGAACGTCCGGTCGACGACGAGGGGCTGCGCGGCGGACTCGCTGCCGCGGTGCGGGAGGGCCTCGCGGAGCGCGAGCTCGACGCGGGCCCCGGTCTCGAACGTCGCGTCGGTGCCGACCTCGAACCAGCGGCGCACGGTGACGGCCGTGGCGGTGAAGGAGTAGGTGATCATCATGCCGGGTCTCCCGTGGACGGCCGGTCGAGGAGCACCGCGAGGAGCTCGTCGACCGAGGTGACGTGGTGGTCGAAGGCGTCGTCCGGCGTCGGCGGGTCGCCCGTCGGGCGGGCGAGGTAGGCGGTGCGCATGCCCTCGGCGCGGGCCGCCCGCAGATCCCACGCGTGCGTCGCGACCAGGAGCGTGCGCTCCGCCGGGCGGCCGATCCGGTCGAGGGCCATCCGGTAGACGCGCGGGTCGGGCTTGAAGCTCTGCGCCAGCTCCGCGGAGAGGCTCAGGTGCCAGCGCAGGCCGGCGCGGGCGTCGAGACGCAGCAGGGTCGTGAGGTCGGCGTTGGACAGCCCGACGACCTCGTAGCGCGCCGCGAGCCGGTCGAGGGCGGCCGCCGAGTCGGGCCACGCCGCGACCTGCCGCGTGGGGGACTCCACCTCGTCGGCCGCCGTCCGGTCGGTGGCCCCGGCCCGCTCGGCGACGAGCCGGCCGGCCTCCCGGTCGAGGACGTCCGCCGTCGCGTAGGCGCGCTCGCCGGCGATCACCCGGCGGTGCTCGGCGCCCACGTGCTCCTCCCACCGCGCCGCCAGGTCGTCCACGCGGTCGTCGTCGGCGTCGGGCACCAGGGCCCGGACGGCCGCCCGGACGGCGCCGTCGAGGTCGACGAGCGTGCCGAGGACGTCGAACACGATCGTGTCGACCTCCGGAGATGACCTGGTCATGCCGCTCCCGTGCCGTGCTCGTCGGGCGGGCTGCGGGTCGCAGGCCGTCACCGGTCCGGGAGGTGATCCTGGACGGCGGGGGCATCACCGGTCAAGGTGGTGACGTGGACTTCGCTCTGGTCAGCGGCAACCCGGCGCTGGATCTGGCGGGGACGCTGCAGTGGCGCCGCAGCGACCCCGTGGACCTGCTCGTCGACCCGGCCGCGCTGCGGTCCTGGCTGGTGCAGGCCGGTGTGGTCCAGGACGCGGTGCGGGTCGGCCCGGCCGACCTGTCCCGGGCCGTCGAGCTGCGCGAGGCGCTCTACCGGCTGGCCTGCGACCGGCTCGCGGACCGGGAGTACGACGAGGCCGCGCTCGGGATCGTCAACCGGGCCGCGGCCGGGCCGCCCATTGAGATCGCCCTGACCCCCACCGGGGTGCGGCGTCGGGGCGACGTCGACGCGGCCCTGGGGGAGGTCGCCCGCTCGCTGGTGGTGCTGCTGGGCGCGGCGGACGCGCCACCGATCAAGGAGTGCGGGCGGGCGGCCTGCACCCGCCTCTACCTCGACCGGTCACGGGGCGCCCGGCGTTCCTGGTGCGGCATGGAGGAGTGCGGGAACCGGGTCAAGGCCGCCGCGTACCGCGCGCGCCGGAGGGCGGCCCGGACCTCCTGACACCGGACCCGGGTGCGGCGGCCCGGGGCCGGACGCGGTAGAAGGTGCGCGTGCGACTCCTGGACGAGATCGACGTGACCGAGCTGGGCGAGCTGCAGACCCGTGGCGAGCCCGCCTGGATCGACCTGCGCGACCCGGACGAGGCCGAGCTCACCGCGGTCGCCCAGGCCCTCGGCCTGCACCAGCTCGCGCTCGAGGACAGCCTCGAGTTCGGCCAGCGACCCAAGGTCGACCGGTACGACGACCAGCTGCTCCTGGTTTTGTTCGGCATGGACGTCGCCGAGGACGGGACCCCGCGCCAGGTCGAGGTCCACGTCCACGTCCTCGCCGGCCACGTGCTGACCGTCAGCCGGACGCCGCCCGCGCAGCTCGAGCGGGTCCGCCGGAGCCTCGACCGCGGGGCCGGCTGCAGCCGGGCGGAGCTGGTGTACCGCGTGATCGACGCGGTCACCGACTCGCTCACCGACGGCCTCGAGGTCGTCGCCGCGGAGGTCGACGCCTTCGAGGAGACGATCTTCGACCACCCCCGCGCCCGCGACCGCGACCGGATGGCGGTCCTGCGCCGCACCCTCAACGGGGTGCGCCGGACGTTGATCGCCCAGCGCCAGGCGTTCCCGCGGATCGTCGACCAGCTCGTGGCCGTCGCCGACGACCCCGACACCCTCCGGACCTACCTGGCCGACGTCTCCGACCACCTGTCGCAGGCCCTGGACGAGGTCGAGGCCGACCGCGAGAGCCTGCAGGGCATGCTCGACACGTACTCCAACGAGGTGCAGGAACGGCTGACGATCGTGGCCACGGTGTTCCTGCCGCTCACCGCCCTCACCGGGTTCTTCGGGCAGAACTTCGACTGGATGCTCGCCCACATCGGCTCGGCGTGGGCGTTCTTCGGCCTCGGGATCGGGGGTCTGGTCGGCTCGGTGCTGATCATCCTCCTGTGGCTGCGGCGCACCGGGCTGCTGGACAAGTCGGGGACCTCGTCCGGAGCCTGACGCCGTCCCGGAGGGCTATGGCGCCATCGTGGCGCCACGATGCTTGACGATGGCGCCACCCTGCGCCACAGTGGTGCCATGCAGGTGGACGAGTACGTCGAGCGGCTCCGGGTGCAGTTCGCCGCCATCGCCGAGGTCGCCGGCACCGAGGTCCGGGAGGTCGCGGAGCGGCTGGTCACGCCGCTGGAGTCGGCGGTGCGGCTGGTGCTGCTCGAGGCGCTGGCCGCGGCGGCCGACGAGATCACGCTCGACCTGAGCCCCGGCTCGGTCCACCTGCGCCTGCGGGAGCAGGACGCCGACTTCGTCGTCACCCCGGCCCCCGCCGGCCCCGGACCCGACGTCCCCGCCGCGCCGCGCGAGGCGGCACCGGAGGCCGACGGCGGGCCGGTCGCCCGGGTGAACTTCCGGCCCTCGGAGAGTCTGAAGGCCCGCATCGAGGACGCCGCGGGTCGCGAGGGGCTCAGCGTCAACACCTGGCTGTCGAGGGCCGCGACCGCCGCCCTCGACCGTCCCGGCAGCACCACACCAGCGGCGGGTCCCCCGCCCGGTGCCCGCCGGGGCGGCTGGTTCGGCTAGCGCCGCGCCCGCCCGACGCCCAGACCGACACCACCCACTCACGGGGTCGCGACCCCGGGGAGGCGATGACCCGTGCCCACGTTCGACACCCCCGACCCCATCACCGCGACCGTCGAGCTGCCCATCGGCGAGCTGCGCGTCATCGCCTCCGACCGTCCCGACACCGAGGTCGAGGTGCGCAGCACTCCGGCCGACCGCGACGTGGCCGACGGCGTGCGCGTCGAGTTCGACGGCGGCGAGCTGCGCGTCACCGGGCCGCGGCTCGGCCTGCGCAAGCTGCTGGTCCCCACGCCCGGGCGCTCGCTGGAGGTGGAGATCGCGCTCCCCGCCGGCTCGGCGCTCACGGCCACGACGATCTACGGCGGGATCGAGGCCCGGGGCCGGCTGGGCGCGTGCCGGGCGCGGTGCCGCTACGGCGACGTCCGCGTCGAGGACGCCGCGACGGCCGACCTCGCCGCGACCTACGGCCAGGTGCGCGTGAGCGGCACGGTCACCGGCGACGCCGCCCTGGGCGCCGACCACGGGGGCGTCCGCGTGCACCGCGTCGGCGGCGCGGCCGACCTGCGGACCAGGCACGGCGCCATCCGCGCCGACGAGATCGGCGGTCCGGCCCGTCTGACCGGCGCCCACGGCGACGTGGAGGTCGACGTCGCCGAGGACGACGTGCACGCCCGCACCTCCCACGGCGCCGTCCGCCTCGGGCGCGTCGCCCGCGGCGAGGTCTCGATGACCAGCACGTCGGGTCGCCTCGAGGTCGGCGTCGCCCCCGACAGCGCCGCGTGGCTCGAGCTCGCCTCCACCACCGGGCGGGTCAGCAACGCCCTCACCCCGCGCGACGACCCCGGCGGCTTCGCCGAGACCGTCGCGATCACCGCCCACTCCCGCGACGGCGACATCGTCGTCCGCCGCTCCTGAGCCACGCGGCCCTCGAACCACCCACCCGGCCACCGCCGACGGATCGCCGCTCACGGCGATCCGTCACCCGAGCCTGCCCGCCCCCGGGAAGGAACCCCGCCATGCCGACCGCACCCGCGATCTCCGTCTCCGACCTCCACAAGTCCTACGGCGACCAGGCCGTGCTGCGCGGTGTCGACCTCGACGTCCCGGCCGGCACCGTGTTCGCGCTGCTCGGCCCCAACGGCGCCGGCAAGACCACGATGGTCCGGATCCTGTCCACGCTGCTCCGCGCCGACCGCGGCCGCATCCGGGTGGCCGGACACGACCCGGTCACCGACCCCGACGCCGTGCGGGCCGCGATCGGCGTCACCGGCCAGTTCTCGGCCGTCGACGGGCTGCTCACCGGCACCGAGAACCTCCGGCTCATGGCCGACCTGCACCACCTGCCGCGCTCCCGTGGACGGGCCCGTGTCTCGGAGCTGCTCGACCGGTTCGGCCTGGTCGACGCCGCCGGGAAGCCGGCCGGCTCCTACTCCGGCGGCATGCGCCGTCGCCTCGACCTCGCCATGACCCTGGTCGGCACGCCCGAGGTGATCTTCCTCGACGAACCGTCGGCCGGCCTGGACCCCCGCAGCCGCCGGGACCTGTGGCAGGACGTCCGCGACCTGGTCGACGGCGGTGTCACCGTCCTCCTCACCACGCAGTACCTCGAGGAGGCCGACGAGCTCGCCGACGACGTCGCCGTCCTCGACCACGGCCGCCTCGTCGCGCGCGGCAGCCCCGCCCACCTGCGGACCCTCGTGCCCGGTGGCCACGTCCGGGTCCGCTTCGCCGACCACGCCGACCTCGTCGCGGCGGCCGCCGCCGTCCCGGCCGGCGTCCCCGACCACGACGCGCTGACCCTGCAGGTCCCCGACGACGGCGTGCCCGCGCTGCGGGCGCTGCTGGAACGCCTCGACGCGGCCGGTGCGACTCCCGACGAACTGACCGTGCACACCCCCGACCTCGACGACGTGTTCCTCGCCCTCACCGGCCCGACGCCCACGACCGACCGCCCGAACGAGGTGTCCACCCCATGACCGCACCCGCCCCGACCACGTCCCCGCACCAGCGCCGCCGCGCCCTCACGGACTGCCGGACGATGGTGCGGCGCCGGCTCACGCACATGCGCCGCTACCCCTCGCTGACGCTCATGCTCATCGGTCAGCCGATCGTCTTCCTGCTGCTGTTCGTCTACGTCTTCGGCGCCACCATGGGTGCGGGGCTCGCCGGCCCCGGCGGCGGCCGCGCCGAGTACCTCACCTTCATCACCCCGGCGATCCTGCTCATGACGATCGCGAGCGTCGCCCTGTCCACGGCGCTCGCCGTGGCCACGGACATGACCGAGGGCATCGTCGACCGCTTCCGGACGATGGCCATCGCGCGGGTCAGCGTGCTCACCGGGCACGTGGTCGGCGCCCTGATCCAGACGGCGGTCGCGCTCGTCGTCGTCCTGGCCGTGGCGCTCCTGCTGGGGTTCCGCAGCGCCGCCGACGCGGTCGGGTGGCTGGGCGTCGTCGGGCTGCTGGCGCTCGTGACCCTCGCCCTCACCTGGTTCACCGTCGCGCTCGGACTCGCCGCCCGGTCGGTGGAGACCGCCAGCAACACCCCGCTGTTCCTGGTCCTGCTGCCCTTCCTCGGCAGCGGCTTCGTCCCCACCGGCTCGATGCCCGCGGGGCTGCGCTGGTTCGCCGAGTACCAGCCGTTCACCCCGATCATCGACACCCTGCGCGGGCTCCTGACCGACGCGCCCGACGTCACCGGCAGCGCGGTCGCCGCCGTCGCCTGGTCCGTCGTGATCGCCGCGGGCAGCTACCTGTGGGCCCGGCACCTGTTCGCCACCCGCGGCGCGCGCTGAGCACCGCCGCCCGACCTCCTAGGCTCACCCGCGTGCAGGGCGCCCTCCTCGTCGCGGGGACCACCAGCGACGCCGGCAAGAGCGTCCTCGTCGCCGGCCTCTGTCGCTGGCTCGCCCGCCGTGGGGTCGACGTGGCCCCGTTCAAGGCCCAGAACATGAGCAACAACTCCGTCGTCACCACCGACGGCGGCGAGATCGGGCGGGCGCAGGCGCTGCAGGCGGCCGCGTGCGGGCTCGCGCCGAGCGTCGCGTTCAACCCCGTGCTGCTCAAGCCCGGCAGCGACCGCACCAGCCAGGTGGTCGTGCACGGCCGCGTCGACGGCACCGTGTCGGCGATGTCCTACCGCGAGCGCAAGCCGGCGCTGCTGGACGTCGTGACGACGGGCCTGGCGCGGCTGCGCGAGCAGCACGACGTCGTCGTCTGCGAGGGCGCGGGGTCCCCGGCGGAGATCAACCTGCGCGCCACGGACATCGCGAACATGGGGTTGGCCCGCGCGGGCGACCTGCCGGTGATCGTCGTCGGTGACATCGACCGCGGCGGGGTCCTCGCGCACCTCTTCGGCACCCTCGCGGTGCTCGAACCGGCCGACCAGGCGCTGGTCGCGGGCTTCGTCGTGAACAAGTTCCGCGGCGACCCGGCGCTGCTCGCGCCCGGCCTCGCGCAGCTGCAGCGCCTCACCGGGCGGCCGACCCTCGGGGTGGTCCCGTTCGCGGACGCGCTGTGGATCGACGCGGAGGACTCGCTCGGCCACGACGGCGCGGTGGGCCGGCCCGGCCCGCCGCTCGGGCGCGAGTGGCTCCGGGTGGCGGTGGTCCGGCTGCCGCGGGTCTCCAACGGCACCGACGTCGACGCGCTCGCGAGCGAGCCCGGGGTCGCCGTCCGCTACGTGACCTCCCCCGGGGAACTGGTCGGCGCCGACCTCGTCGTGCTCCCCGGGTCGAAGGCGACCGTCTCGGACCTGGCGTGGCTGCGGTCGTCGGGAATCGCCGACGCGGTGCTCGCCCACGCGCGGGCCGGGCGACCGTTGCTCGGCATCTGTGGCGGCTACCAGATGCTCGCGCGGGAGATCCACGACCCGCACGGCACCGAGGCGGCCCCCGGGCGCCATCCCGGGCTGGGGCTGGCGGGGTTCGACGTCGTCTTCGACCCCGACAAGCACCTCGGCAACCCCACGGGCACGGCGCTGGGGGAGACGGTGGTCGGCTACGAGATCCACCACGGGCGGGAGCTCCGGGGCGACGACGCGCCGCTGGTCACGACCGCCGACGGGACCCCCGAGGGGCTCGACGCCGGGACGGTGCTCGGCACGCACTGGCACGGCCTGCTGGAGAACGACGGGTTCCGACGACGACTGCTGGCGCGGGTCGCGTCGCTGTCCGGCCGGGACTTCGAGGTCTCGACGACGACGTCGTTCGCGGCCGCGCGGACGGCGCAGCTCGACCTGCTCGCCGACCTCGTGGAGCAGAACCTCGACACGGGGGCGCTGGAGGGGCTGATCACCGGGGGTGCGCCCGCGGGGCTGCGGGTGGTGCCCCCGGCCGGGGCGCCGTAGCGACGCTGGAGCGAACGGCACTCTCGCTCGCATAGAAGCAGCGGAAGTGCCGTTCGCTCCGGGAGCGCGGGCCTACTTGGCCGCGTTCGCGACCTTGTCGATCGAGTCCGAGAGCTGGTCCTCGGTGAGCATCGGGAAGAAGCCGCGGAAGTTGTCGTCCTGCACGCCGCTCCAGTCGTAGGTCTGCGTGACCTTCGTGCCGGACCCGGCGGGCTCGAGCTCCCAGGTGTAGGTGTGCCCGGTGGCCTGGGTCTCGCCGAGCTTGTCGGTGTAGCCGTCGATCGGGTGGATCGAGGGCGCCCAGCCGATCTTCCGGTTCTCCTCGTAGGCGACGACCGTGTTCTTCATCTGGTAGTCGCCGAGGGCGTCCTGGTTCATGTTCATGATGAACTCGTCGCCCGTGCCGGTGACCTTCTCGCTGCCGGGCTCGACGCCGCGGAGCATGCCGGCGCCGTCGAACTCGGTGTGCCGCGCCGGCTGCGAGAGCAGGGAGAACATCTGCTCGGGGCTGGCGTCCACGGTCTTGGTGACCTGAAGCTGGTCGCTCACGATCGTCCTTCCGGTGTCGGGACTGGCCGGACGCCGCGGGGACGTCCGGCCGCTCGGGAGGAGCGTGCCCCGATCGTGCGCGGCTCAATCGCGCGCGATGGACCGTTCGGACCTGCCTGATCGGACGGATGCGCCCGGGTCAGGACGCCCGCGACACCTCGTAGACGTGCCCCGCGGTGCGGAGTCGCTCGACGAGGGCGGGCCCCATGGCGGTGGCCGGCGTCAGCGAGCCGGCGCGCTCGGGGAGCCGGTCGCCGTCGAGGGCGAGGCAGAGGACCGACTCGCCGAGCATCACCGCGGTGGCGGCGTAGCCCGGGTCGCCCGAGCCGGAGACCCGGGCGGTGTAGCGGGCGCCGGTGGTGGTGACCGCGTCGACGTCGTGGCGGAACCAGCCCTTCGCGCGGGTCTCGGCCGACGGGCCCTCCCCGGGCTTGGGCAGGACGCGGTCGAGCAGCGTGCGCACGCCCGGCGTCGCGAAACCGGCCAGCATGCCGCCGAGCCCGGCGGTGACCGCCCCGGCGGTGAGGGCGCCGACTGGGCCGCTGCCGGTGGCCATGACCTCGCCGTAGCGCAGGCCCTTGCCGTAGGAGTAGCCGGCGACCGCGTTGGACCGGCGCACGATGCGGGTGTTGTAGGAGGCCATGACGAACGGGGCCGCCCACCGGCCGTCGAGCCAGCCGCCGTCGAGCCGGTGCGGGGCCGGGCTGTCGCTGGGCTGGCGGGTGTCGGGCTCGCCCCCGCGGTCGGGGGAGAGGCTGTACGGGTCGCGCAGCAGCTTCATCGTCGAGCGCTCGGCCTTGACGGTGTCGGCGAGGCCGCGCATCGAGTCGATCGTGCCGCCGGAGACCCCGCCGCGGACGCGCGCCACCGTGGTGACGTCGGTGAGCTCGCCCTCCGCGTCGGCCTGCACGCGGGAGTGCAGCAGCAGGACGCCGAGGTCGGAGGGCACCGAGTCGTACCCGCAGGAGTGGACGATGCGGGCGCCGGTGCCCTGCGCGACCGCGTCGGTGGCGTCGATCGCCTCGCGGGTGAAGGTGACCTCGCCGGTGAGGTCGGCGTAGTGGGTGCCCGCGGCGGCGCACGCCTCTGCCAGCGGCAGCCCGTACTTCGCGTACGGCCCGACGGTGGTGGCGATCGCCGTGGTCGAGGCCGCCATCGCGTCGAGCGCCGCGCGGTCGGTGGAGTCGGCGACGATCAGGGGCCAGTCGCTGCCCGGGGCCGGCAGCGTGGCCCGCGTCCGCTCGAGCTTCTCCCGGGAGCGCCCGGCCAGCGCGATCCGCGTGCCGGTGGGGGCGTGGCGGGCGAGGTAGTCGGCGGTCAGCGCCCCGACGAAGCTGGTGGCCCCGTACAGGACGACGTCGTGTTCGCGCTCGGTCATGGGCCCGACGTTATCGCCGGTCACCGTCGGCCGCGCGGGTGATCACGAAGACGGGGTGGCGCGGGGCGATCGCGGCGAGCTCGGCGTCGGTCGAGTCGGCCCCGACACCCTCGAAGAACGCACCGACCTCCCAGGCCCAGGCCTTCAGGTAGGCCCGGAGCACCGGGACGACCTCGGGTCCGGTGACCTCGCGCACCCCGATCTGCTCGGTGCGGCGACCCACGGTCAGCTGCGCGGTCCCGGCGGCCCGGACGTTGCGGACCCACTGGGTCTGGCCGCGGGCGGCGACGAGGTAGCGGGTCCCGTCGAGGGTCAGGGGGTTCACCGGGGTGGTGCGCAGCTCGCCGGACACGCGACCGCGGTGGCCGAGGACGGCCGAGCCGGCCAGCGGGAGGCCGAGCCGGGTGAAGAGCGCGACGGCCGGGTTCATGATGCGGCGGGTGATGAAGCCGGGGCGCTGGTAGTGCGTGGCGGTCATGGTGACTCCTCGATGTGAGCACTGCTCTCTGTTGAGAGCAATGCTCTCTGAGGTGGTCGAGGAAGTCAAGAGCACTGCTCTCTGTCAGGCTGTGGGACATGCCGACCGCCCGTGACCGCGCCCGCGTCGAGACGACCGCGGCGATCCTCGCCGCGGCCCGGGCCCAGCTCGCGGAGGTCGGTGCGGCGGCGCTGTCGCTCCGGGCGGTGGCCCGCGAGGTGGGCATGGTGTCGTCCGCGGTGTACCGCTACTTCCCGAGCCGCGACGACCTGCTCACCGCCCTGATCATCGAGGCCTACGACGCGGTGGGGGAGGCGGCCGAGCGGGCCCGCCGCGGCGGGACCCCGCTCGAGCAGTGGGTGTCGGTCTGGCGCGCCGTGCGCCGGTGGGCGCTCGAGCACCCCGCGCAGTACGCGCTGATCTACGGCTCGCCGGTCCCCGGCTACGCCGCGCCGCAGGACACCCTGCCGGCGGCGGGCCGGGTCGCCGTGGTGCTGACCGACATCGCGATCGAGGCCGCCCACGTCGTCGACCCGGGCCCGGTGGTCGACGCCGTCGTGTCGGAGCTCCTGCCGGGCCTCGACCCTCGCCTCGGCCCCGCCGCTGTCACGTCGTGGACGCTGCTGTTCGGCACCGTCGGGTTCGAGCTGTTCGGGCAATACGAGAACGTGGTCGTCGACCGCGAGGCCTACTTCGACCACGTCGCGACCACGGCGGCCGGCTGGGTGGGGCTCTAGGGCTGCGGTGCACAGCACCGCTCCGACCTCGGACAGAACGTCCTACTGGCAAGGGAGGACGCAGCTTGCTCCTTCTGGTAGCCGGTAACACTGGGGCGGCGGCGTTCGAACCTGGACGCGACACCCACCGCGAGCCCCGGGACTGCCGAGATGGCTGACCACCACGGTCCGATCAATGTCAATGTCAACGTCAGTCAGTCGCAAAGCCAGACTCGAAGTCAGCACAACACCAACAACGGTCGTTCGGGCTGCCTGACCGTATTTGGTTTCCTGATCCTTGTTGGAATCATCGGAAAGGCTTTCGAGGCCTCGCCGGTGCTTGGCGGGCTGATCGTCACGGTCATCGTGGTCGCCGTCGCGTGGGGCCTCCTGGCCCGCTACAACGCGGAGCAGGAGGAGAAGCGGGCCGAGGCCGCGAAGGCTGCAGCGGCGGCCAAGGCCGCCGAGGTCCGCTCGGAGATCGAGTCTCGTGCTTCGATCGACGCGGTCGGGGGGTGCGGGTGGTGTGGCTACCCCGAGTCTCACCGAGGCGCGACCGGGCACCCGGTGCATCCCCGCGACTGGCACGCACTCGACGTCGAGGAAGCGGTGCGGGCCGCGAACGGATCACCAGGCGCGAACTCGGCACCTCACCTCGTCGATCCGCAATCCGCACCGCGGCCGAATGTGCTTCCGCAGCCTCAGCGAGCGCCCGAGCCGAGGCCGGAAGTCGTCCGGCCGGTGTCTCCCCCTGTCACACCGGCTACGCCGCCGCTTCCACGCGCACCTCAGCGTTCGTCAGGAATGCGCCGCCCTCCGCGTGTGGAGCAGCACGATGAACTGTTGGCCCAGCTGCGTTACGACGACGCCGGTGAGTGCCAGTGGTGTGGCTCGCCGAGCGAGCACCGCACTGAGTTCGGTCGGGTCGTTCATCCGGCCAAGTTCCACCGAGCCGAGTACGAGGCCGAGCGCACCCTCCGTGACGGCGGTACCGCGAAGGCCTGAGCTGGGTAAGACCGAAGTGTCGGTTCAACCCTCCCTCCGTACGACGGCTGAGGCCCGTCTCCGGTGTACCGAATTGGCCACTGGTCGGGTCGATGTTCCGTTCAGATACGAAGTCGGCCTCGCTAGCGTGGTGTCACCAGCGTGGGCTAGGGGGCTGAGGTGGACGAACCGGCGGTAGCGGTGCGGAACCTGACGAAGCGGTACGGCGAGGTCGAGGCCGTGCGCGGGATCGACCTCGAGGTGGCCCGGGGAGAGACGTTCGGGTTCCTGGGGCCCAACGGGGCCGGGAAGTCGACCACGATCAACATCCTCTGCACGCTCGTCGAGCCCACCGGCGGGACCGCGGCCGTGGCGGGGCTCGACGTCGTGCGCGACCGGGCGGCCGTGCGCCGCCGGATCGGGCTCGTGTTCCAGGAGCCGACCCTCGACGGGCCGATGTCGGGTGAGCAGAACCTGCGCTTCCACGGCGAGCTCTACGGGGTCGACCGGCGCACCGCGGCCGCCCGGCGCGAGGAGGTCCTGCGCACGGTCGGGCTGTGGGAGCGGCGGGCCGACCCGGTGACCACCTACTCCGGGGGGATGCGGCGGCGGCTCGAGATCGCGCGCGGGCTGTTGCACTCCCCGCAGGTGCTCTTCCTCGACGAGCCGACGATCGGGCTCGACCCGCAGACCCGGGCCTCGATCTGGAACTACCTGGCGCGCCTGCACGAGACCCAGCCGATCACCGTCTTCGTCACCACGCATTACATGGACGAGGCCGAGAACTGCGACCGGATCGCGATCATGAACGAGGGCCGGATCGTCGCCCTCGACACCCCGGAGGCGCTGAAGGCGCAGGTCGGGGCCGACCGGGTGGTGGTCACCACCGACGACGACGAGGCCGCGATCGCCGCGATCCGGCGCGGGTTCGGCGTGGAGGCGGCCGTGCACGAGGGGGCGGTCACGGTGTCGGTCCCCGACGGGGCGGGCTTCGTGCCGCGCCTGTTCGCGGCCCTGACCGCCGAGGGCGTCGTCGTGCGGTCCGTGGCGGTGACCCGGCCGTCGCTCGACGACGTGTTCCTGGCCCACACCGGGTCGACCCTGCGCGACGCCGAGGCGCGCGGGCCGTCGATGCACCCGATGGCCATGCGGATGAGGGGACGTTGACATGACGCAGACCAATCTGCGGGTCGAGGCGGTCCGGGTCCCGGAGAGCGGGCTCGCGACGGAGGCCCGCGCGGCCGCGGTGGTGTGGCAGCGGGAGATGATCCGGTTCCTCAAGGACCGGACGCGGATCCTGTCCTCCCTCGCCCAGCCGCTGCTCTTCCTGTTCGTGCTCGGCAGCGGGCTGGGGTCGCTGCTCGGGCGCGGCGGGGGCGGGATCGCGCTGCCGACGTTCCTGTTCCCGGGTGTGCTCGCGATCTCGGTGCTCTTCACCGCGGCGTTCTCCGGCATCTCGATCGTCTGGGACCGGGAGTTCGGGTTCCTGCGCGAGATGCTCGTGGCGCCGGTGTCGACGACGTCGATCCTCGTCGGGAAGGCCGTCGGCGGGTCGACCGTGGCCACGCTGCAGTGCGTGCTCCTGCTGGCGCTCGCGGGCCTCGTCGGGGTGCCCTACGACCCGGTGATGTTCCTCGAGCTGCTCGTGCTGATCTTCCTGATGGCGTTCATGATCTGCTCGCTCGGGCTGATGCTCGCGGCCCGCCTGCGCCAGGTGCAGACCGCGATGCCGATGGTCCAGCTGATCATCACGCCGCTGATGTTCCTGTCCGGCGCGCTGTTCCCGCTCGGCAACCTGCCGACCTGGCTGACCGTGCTCACGCACCTCAACCCGATGACCTACGCGGTCGAGCCGCTGCGCCACGTCGTGTTCGCGCGGCTCGACGCCTCGCCGGCCGACCTCGCGCGGTTCGATCCCGGCATCCACTGGGGCTCGTTCCTGGTCCCCACCTGGCTCGAGATCGTCCTGACGATCGCCTTCAGCGCGTTGCTGCTCGCGCTCGCGGTGCGCCGCTTCCGCCGGACGGAGTAGGTGCGCGGAGCGCTCGTGACCACGTCGAGGGGCTGTGATCCCCCGAAGTGCTCACGAGCGTTTCGCACCTCGGTCGCTCCGGTCATCCGCCGCGACGGGCGTTCGACGAGGCCGCCCGAGGACCTGGAGGTAGTCGGTGGACCAGCCGGTGGACGCGGAGCCCGAACAGCTCGCGCAGGAGATCTCGGAGGGCGCCAGCCGGGACGGACGCTCGATCGCCGTGGTCGAGTCGCTGACCGGCGGGCTCGTCTCGAGCGACCTCGCGGCCGCGTCGGGCTCGAGCGAGTGGTTCCGCGGTGGCGTCGTGGCCTACGACCGCACGACGAAGCACGGTGTGCTCGGGGTGCCCGACGGCCCCGTGGTCGCCGAGCCCGCGGTGCGCGCGATGGCCGAGAAGGCCGCCGAGATGTTCGGCGCCGACGTCGTCGTCGCCGTGAGCGGTGCCGGTGGCCCCGACCCGCAGGACGACCAGCCCCCCGGCACGGTGTGGTTCGCGGTGAGCGACCACGGCAAGACCGACGCGTGGGTGAAGCGGTTCCCGGGCGACCCGCCGGACGTGCTCAAGGCGACCCGCATCGAGGCGCTGCACACCCTGCGCGAGCACACGACGTCCTCGCACGCGGACGGCTAGGACCGGCGCAGACCGGCGTCCCACTGGGCCCGGAGGACGAGACCGGTGGCGGCCAGGTCGATCGAGGTCGGGGACACGAGGTACTGCAGGGCCAGGCCGCGCAGCTCCGCCAGGACGATCGCCGCCACCACCTCCGGGCGGGCGTCCGGGCGGACCTCCCCGGCGGCCCGCCCGGCCTCGACGTCGGCGGCGAGATCGGCCCGGAACAGCGCGTCGCGCTCGCGGAACACCGGGCCGAGCTCGGCCGAGGCCACCGACTCCGCCCACAGCACGAGGAACGCCCGGCTGAGGACCCCGGCGCCGGTGACGGCCCGCAGGTAGCCCTCGACGAGGTCGAGCAGCCGGTCGAGACCCGGCTCGCGCCCGGCGACGTCGGGGACGAACCCGGTCTGGCTCGCGGCCACCAGCGCCTCGACGAGGGCCTGCTTCGACCCGAAGTGGTGCGTGACGATGCCGCGGCTGTACCCCGCCCGGCGACCGACGTCCGCGAGGGTCACCGAGCGCAGGCCCGACTCCACGACGAGCTCGGCGGTCGCGGTGAGCAGCGCCCGCTCGGTGGTCTCGCGCCGTTCCTGCTGGGTCCGCCGTTCCACGGCCGCACCCTAGCGCGGCGCTTGCGTGTCGATCGGCAAGTCACTCGTGCGACAGCGGCAGTCCCAGCAGGGCGTTCTCGATGAGCTCGGGCAGCGCCGGGTGGATCCAGTACTGGGCGGTGGCGACCTCCTGGGCCTTCTGCCCGAACACCATCGCCTGCACCAGCACCTGGATCAGCGACGACGCCTGCGGTCCCATGAAGTGGGCGCCGAGCAGGGTGCCGTCGGGAGCCGCCAGCACCTTGGCGAACCCCGTGTGGTCCTCCATCGCCCAGCCGAACGCGACGTCGCCGTAGGCCTGGACCTTGGAGACGTAGGGCGTCCCGGCCGCACGCAGGTCCTGCTCGCGCGCACCGACCGAGGCGACCTGCGGGTGGGTGAACACCGCCGAGGGCACGAACCGGTGCGACGTGGCCCGCGGGGTGTCGGGGTGCAGCACGTTGTGCTGCACGACCTTGGCCTCGTGGTTCGCGACGTGCTTGAGCTGGAACGGCGAGCTCACGTCGCCGAGCGCCCAGATGCCCTCGACCGCGGTGCGCTGGTACTCGTCGACCTCGACGCGCCCGTCGTCGGTCAGGGCGAGGCCCGTCTTCTCGACGTCGAGCCGGTCGCCGTTGGGCCTGCGGCCGGTGGCGACGAGCAGGGCGTCGCTCTCGATGATCGACCCGTCGGGGCAGGTCAGGACGATCGTGCCGTCGGCGCGCTGCTCCGCGGCGGTGGGCTCGGCGCTGAGGTGCACGGTGAAGCGGTCCTCGGCGAGCCGGGTGAACCGCTCGGTGACGAGCTCGTCCTGGTCGCGCAGGAGCGCGGGCCCGCGGGTCAGCACGGTGACCTCGCTGCCGAGGGACCCGAACACGTGCGCGAACTCCGCGGCGATGTAGCCGCCGCCGATGATCGTGAGGCGGCGGGGGAGCTCGTCGAGCCGCATCACGTCGTCGGAGGTGTGGAAGGGGACGCCGGAGTCGGCGACGACCGGCGGGACCGTCGGGCGCGAGCCGGCGGCGATGACGACGCGGTCGGCGGTCACCATCTCCCCGGCGCCGCCCGCGGTCGGCGTGATCGAGAGCTCGCGCTCGCCGGTGAAGGTGGCGTGCCCCTGGTAGACGGTCACGTTGGAGCACTGCGAGTCGCGGTAGCGGAGCCCGCCGGCCGAGATCGGGTCGATCCGGCCGAAGACGCGGTGGACGATGTCGGTCCAGCGCACCTTGTCGATGCTCGCGTCGACCCCGTAGGTGCTCGCCTCCCGGACCGCCTCGGCGACGTCGGAGGCGTAGACGTACATCTTCGTCGGGATGCAGCCGACGTTCAGGCACGTCCCGCCGAACACCCCGTGCTCGACGATCGCGACGTCCCAGCCGTCGAAGCGGGAGTCGATGATCGAGTTCCCGGATCCGGAGCCGATGATGACGAGGTCGTGGTGCGGCAC
Source organism: Actinomycetospora atypica (assembly GCF_042653685.1). Classification (NCBI taxonomy): domain Bacteria; kingdom Bacillati; phylum Actinomycetota; class Actinomycetes; order Pseudonocardiales; family Pseudonocardiaceae; genus Actinomycetospora; species Actinomycetospora atypica. The sequence continues at coordinate 68,173 of NZ_JBHSIV010000026.1, forward strand.
GGACCCCACTGTATTGAGCGCGAGCGATCCCGGCCGCCCCGTCCGGGGGTTCACCCGCTGCCGTCGCCTCGACGACGTTCCGTGACCGGCCATCGGAGACCGGCGAGCGGTCGTCGGGCGGGCTCTCAGACCGTTCGCCGCGCCGCACTCACCCCGTACTGACGTTTATCGCCCTGAATCGACCGTTCGTCGTCGCTCGGCGGGGCGAACTCACGACGAACGGCTTGTCGTCGTCGGGTGCTCTCTGGTCAGGTTCTGCTCCGTCGGGCGCGCCGCGGTGCGCCGGACAGCCCTACGGGGGCAGGGCGGGTTGGCAGAACGTGAGCGGAGGCGGGATGCGGGAACACGGGTCGGGGCAGGCGCGGCCGTCCGCGGGGACGCCTCGGCGGACCGGCGGCGGACGGCACCGGGCGGTCGTGGAGGCGACGCCGCGCCGCCCGGCCGGGGGAGCGCGGCCCCGGCGGGTGCGCCGGATGGCGGTCCTGGTGCCGACCGGGCTGGTGGTGTTCGCGGTGGTCGCGGTCGGGCTGGTGTCCTTCGGGGGGCGCAGCCAGGCGGTGACCTCGAGCGTGACGGTGGAGGCGGGGGCGCAGGCCGGCGACGGGACGGGGGACGGCGCCGGCGGTGCCACCGGGGACGACGGGCGGCCGCAGGCCCGCATCGTCGGGGGGACCCGGGCGAGCACCGCCGCGGCGCCGTGGGTCGTCTACCTCACCGACTCGTCGGGCTTCCAGTTCTGCGGCGGCACGCTGGTCACCCCGACGAAGGTCGTCACGGCCGCGCACTGCACGGCCTCGGCCCCCGACCGCGAGACGTTCGTGGTCGCCGGGCGCGACGACAAGGACGCGAAGTCGGGGCACTCGGTCGGCGTGCAGAAGACCTGGGTCAGCCCGACGTTCAAGGCCGTGGGCGACGGGCTCGACGTCTCGGTGCTGACGCTGGCCGAGCCCCTGCCCGAGAAGCCGCTGCCGCTCGCCGGGCCGTCGGACACCGCGCTCTACGGGACCGGGACCGCGGCGACGATCTACGGCTGGGGCGCGACCTCGGAGAACGGCACCCCGTCGCGCTACCTGCTGAGCGCCACCGTGCCGATCCGCGACGACGCCTACTGCAAGAAGTCGGCCTCGTCGTTCGACGCGAAGCTGCTCACCTGCGCGGGCTTCGACTCCGGCGGGGTCGACACCTGCCAGGGCGACTCGGGCGGGCCGCTGGTGGCCGGCGGCAAGCTCATCGGGATCACGAGCTTCGGCGACGGCTGCGCGCGGGCGGGCAAGCCGGGCTTCTACACGCGGGTCGGGGCGAACGAGGACGTGATCCGGGCCCAGATCGCGTAGCCGGGGGCGCGCGGCACGAGTGTCCCGACCGGAGGGCAGACCGGGCGGGGGGCATACCGGGGGCGGATCGGCGGGCAGGCCGGTCCGCCCTCGGTCACGCACGTTCCCTGTTACTCTGAACTCACCGGTTCGTACATCAGCCGGGACCGACCTCGGAGGCCCTCGGTGACCCTGACGCTGCCCGACGCCCTGCCCGGCGCGCGCGACCGCGAGGAGCGGGCGAGCCACCTCGTCGGCCTCGTCGGCTCCGGCATCGGCCCCTCGCTCACCCCCGCACTGCACGAGCGCGAGGGCGAGGCGCTCGGGATGCGCTACCTCTACCGGCGCCTCGACCTCGACGTCCTGGGCCTCGCGGCGACCGACGTCGGCCGCGTGCTCGATGCCGCGCGCCTCACCGGCTTCTCCGGGCTCAACGTCACCCACCCGGCCAAGCAGACCGTCCTCGCGCACCTCGACCACGTCGACGACGACGCGGCCGCACTCGGCGCCGTGAACACGGTCGTGTTCACCCCGCACGGCGCGGTGGGGCACAACACCGACCGGTCGGGCTTCGCCCGCTCGTTCCGCCGCGGCCTGCCCGACGCGCCCGTCGCCCGGGTGCTGCTGCTCGGGGCGGGTGGCGCGGGGGCGGCGGTCGCGCACGCCATGACCGATCTCGGGGTCGGCGAGCTCCTCGTCGCCGACGCCGACCGCGCCCGGGCCGAGGCGCTCGCGGGCGCCGTGCGCGACACGGGCCGCGCGAGCACGTCCGTCGTCGCGCTCGCGGACGTCGACCGGGTCCTGGCCGGGGTCGACGGCCTCGTCCACGCCACGCCGACGGGGATGGCCGCCCACCCGGGCTCGCCGGTCACGACCGAGGCCCTGCGCGGGGACCTCTGGGTCGCCGACGTCGTCTACCGGCCGCTGGCCACGGCCCTCGTCACCGCCGCCCGCGCCCGCCGACTCCGGGTGCTCGACGGCGGGGGCATGGCCGTCTTCCAGGCCGTCGACGCCTTCCGGCACTTCACCGGCGTCGAGCCCGACGCCGGGCGGATGCTCGCCCACTTCGCCGACCTCGTCACCGCCGGGGCCTGAGCGGTGTCGCGCCGCCGGCACTCGATCGCCACCGCCTGCCTGTCCGGGCTGCTCGAGGACAAGCTCGACGCCGCCGCGGCGGCCGGGTTCGACGGGGTGGAGCTCTTCGTGCCCGACCTGCTCGGCTCGCCCGAGCCCCCCGAGGTGATCGCCCGCCGGTGCGCCGACCTCGGGCTGGCGATCGACCTCTACCAGCCGGTCCGCGACCTCGAGGGCCTCCCGCCCGACGCCTTCGCCGCGGCCCTGCGTCGCGTCGACCACGCCCTCGACGTGATGGCCCGCCTCGGCACGACGACGGCGCTCGTGTGCTCCGCGGTCGATCCCCGCGGCGTCGACGACGACGACCTCGCCGCGGCCCAGCTCGCGCAGGTCGCCGACCGGGCGGCCGACCGCGGGATGCGCATCGCCTACGAGGCGCTGGCCTGGGGCCGCCACGTGAACACGTGGGACCACTCCTGGCGGATCGTCGAGCGCGCCGACCACCCGGCCCTCGGGCTCTGCGTGGACTCCTTCCACCTCTACTCCCGGGGCGGCGACCCGGCCGGGCTCCGCGACGTGCCCGGCGAGAAGATCTTCTTCCTCCAGCTCGCGGACGCCCCCCACCTGGCGATGGACGTCCTGCCCTGGAGCCGCCACCACCGGCTCTTCCCCGGTCAGGGCGACTTCGACCTCACGACGCTCGTCGCCCACCTCGACGCCGCGGGCTACGACGGCCCCTGGTCGCTCGAGGTGTTCAACGACGTCTTCCGCCAGGCCGACCCGCGCCCCGCCGCCGTCGACGCGCGGCGCTCGCTGCTGGGCCTGGCCGAGGACCTCGCCGGCACGCCCCGCCCGCGCCTGGGCGGCACCGCGTTCGTCGAGCTCGCCACCGACCCCGGCACGTCGGGCGAGGTCACGGACGCGCTGGCCGCGTTCGGGTTCGCCCGCACCGGCGAGCACCGGAGGAAGCCGGTCTCGCTCTGGGAGGCCGGAGGCGCGCGCCTCGTCGTCCGGGAACGCCTTCCCGACGACCGCGCGGGGACCGCCGTCGCCGGCCTGGCCGTGCGCAGTCCCGACCCCGAGGGTCTCGCGCGGCGGGCGACCGACCTGCTCGCGCCCCGCGAGGAGCTGCCGCACGCGGGCGACGAGGCCGAGCTGCGGGCGGTCCGCGCGCCCGACGGCACGCTGCTGTTCTGCTGTCCGGAGCGCCCCGAGCCCGGCGGCGACGACTTCTGGCCGGGCGACTTCGCCCCGACCGGCACGATCCCGGCCGACGGGCCGGTCCGCGGGATCGACCACGTCGCGCTCACCCCGCCCTACGACCTCGTCGCCGAGGCGGAGCTGTTCTGCCGCACCGTCCTCGGCCTCGCGCCGGTGGCGGAGCCGACCGAGGTCGTCGCGCCGTTCGGCGTGGTGCGCAGCCGCCTGTTCGCCGACGACGCTCCCGATCCGGTGCGGGTGGTGCTCTCCTCGTCGCTGGTGCGCCGCGGCGGGTGGGCGCCCGGGGTGCCCGCGCCGCAGTCGGTGGCGCTCGCGGTCGACGACGTCGAGGCGGTGGCCCGGGCGGCCGCCGCGGCCGGGTTGGCGCTGCTCGACGTCGGTCCCAACTACTACGACGACCTCGTCGCCCGCGGGGTCGTCGACGCGGCCGAGGCGGCCCGCCTGCGCGAGCACCGGGTGCTCGTCGACGCCGACGGCGGCTACCGGCACGTGGTCACCGAGGTCCTCGGGGGGCGGGTGTTCCTCGAGGCCGTGCAGCGGACCGGCGACGACCGCGGGTACGGCGCGGCCGACGCCCCGGTGCGGATGGCCGCGCAGCGCCGCGCCCGGCACGCGGGCGGCTGACCAGGACGACCGGGCCGTCCGTCGGACGTGGCTCAGGGGCCGAACACGTGCCCGGGGAACGTCGGCCCGGCCGCCCAGGGGAGCTCGTGGCCGTGCACGAACCGGGCGAGGGCGTCGTGCAGCTCGTCGGTCACCGCCCGGTCGGCCGCGGACATCGCCGCGGCGGGCCGGCCGAGCAGCGGGCGCTCGAGGAACCGGGGCGGGTGGGCCCAGAGGCAGGCGTTGTCCGCGCCGTGGGTGGCGCCGAGGACGTCGAAGAGCGGGACCGCGGGGGCGTGGTCGAACCGGCCGGTCCACATCGGCCCGGGGTGGGCGGCGGCGAGGTCGCGCACCCCGCCCTCCCACCACGCCGCGGTCCGGCGGGCCTGCTCGACGGCCGGGAGGTCGGGCCGGAACACCGCCATCTCGTCGCGGCAGGTCTGGAGCCAGAGCGGCACCCCGGGGACGGCGTCCAGGGGCGGCACCGGCAGCACGTCGCCGTCGACCACGGGCAGGAACGGCACCCCGCGCGGGTTCCCCGGGTCGGCGGGCACCTGGGTCGCGGCCTCCAGCAGGTCGGCGACGGACGCGGTGTCCGGATCGGCGTCCAGGGCCGCGGTGAACGCCTCCCCGGCCGCTGCGTGCTCGTCGGGAGAGCGCACCCAGCCGCCGCCCGAGAGGATCACGGCCGCCCGGAACCGCCCGCGGGCCGCCGGTGTCGTCATCAGCGACGACACCATCGCGGCCCCCGCCGACTGCCCGGCCAGCGTGACGCGCCCGGGGTCGCCGCCGAACGCGGACACCGTGTCCGACACCCACGTGAGTGCCGCCACGAGGTCGGTGAGGGCCGGCGTCGGATCCGACGCCCTCGTCGTCAGGAACCCCAGGGCCCCCAGGCGGTAGGAGACCGTCACGACGACCGCGGGGAGGCGGGCGGCGAGGTGGGTGCCGTCGTAATCGGCCGGGCCGCCGCCGACGAAGGCGCCGCCGTGCACGAAGACCAGCACCGGCAGCCCGGACACACCGGCCGGGGCGTACACGTCGAGCGTGCGCCCGCCGAGGGCCTCGTCCCCGAGCACGGTGCCGTCGCGGAGCTGGGGCGCCGGCGGGGCGGCGGTCGAGGCGTCGGACGGCGCGGACCACGACGGCCGCGGGCCCGCCGGGGCGAACCGGCGGGCCGGGGGTGCGGCGTAGGGGAGGCCGCGCCAGACGTGCACGCCCCCGTGGGCCCGGCCGATGACCGGGCCCACGGGGGTCTCGAGCGGGAGGGCCACGGATCAGACCGAGGCCGCGGTGGCGGTGGTGCCGCGGTCGGCGACCCGGTCGAGCTCGGCGGTCGGGACGTGGGCGGTCTCGCGGGCCGTGGCGGCCGCGATCGCGGCGAGCACGCAGAGGCCGGCACCCAGGATCGCGACCGGCACCCAGCCGCCGTCCCCCTTGCCCACCAGGGCCTCGGCGATCGTCGGGACGAACCCGCCGACGGCGAAGCCGATCTGGGTGCCGACGGCCATGCCGGTGAGGCGGACGCGGGCCGGGAACATCTCGCCGTAGAACGCGGGCCACACGCCGTTCGCGGCGCTGTAGACCACGCCGGAGAGCAGGACCCCGGTGACGAACACGAGCACGTAGTTGCCGCTGGAGATCGACCAGAGGTACGCGGTCAGCAGGACCGCACTGGCGAGGCAGCCGGCGATGAAGACCGGCTTGCGGCCCGTGCGGTCGGCGCGGCGGGCGAAGTACGGGATCGCGAGCAGGGCGACGGCGTTCGCGGCGATGCTCACCCAGAGCATGCCCGGCCGGGAGAAGCCCTCCTGGCTGGTGGCGTAGGACAGCGCCCAGACGCTGACCAGCGTGCTCACCGAGGAGACGAGCGCGGCGAACACGACGCGGAGGACGGCGGGGCCGTGGTCGCGGAACAGGGCGACGATCGGGACGCCCTCGGTGCGGCCCTCGGCGACCTCGGACTCGAAGACCGGGGTCTCGGAGAGCGTGCGGCGGATGATGATGCCGGCGGCCACGACGATCACCGACAGCCAGAACGGTACGCGCCAGCCCCAGCTCAGCAGGGCGTCCTGGGGCAGCGCCGCGATCGGCAGGAACACCAGCGTCGCGAGGATCGAGCCGGCCTGGGTGCCGGAGAGGGTGAAGCTCGAGAAGAAGGCGCGGCGCTGGTCGGGGGCGTGCTCGAGGGTCATCGAGCTGGCGCCGGCCTGCTCGCCCCCGGCGGAGAAGCCCTGCAGCAGCCGCGCCGTGACCAGCAGCGCGGGGGCCAGGGAGCCCGCGGTGTTGTAGTCGGGCAGGCAGCCGATCGCGAAGGTCGCCGTGCCCATGAGGACCAGCGTGAAGATCAGCACCCGCTTGCGGCCGACCCGGTCGCCGACGTGGCCGAGCACGACCGCGCCGAGCGGCCGCGCCACGTAGCCGACGCCGAAGGTCGCGAGGGCGAGCAGGGTGCCCGCGGTCGGGCTCGACGACGGGAAGAACACCTTGCTGAACACCAGCGCGGCGGCCGTGCCGTAGATGAAGAAGTCGTAGTACTCGAGGGCGCTCCCGATCCAGGCGGCGAGCGCCGCCCGGCCGGGCTGGGCGCCGGCTGCGGGGGCAGCGGCTTCGGCGGAGGACATCGTCGGACTCCCGGGGCAGGCTCTATGTACCGTCTGGTTACGTACCAGATAGTGAGTTAGCGCGGCCCGGGCTGTCAAGGAGGAGCGTGGTGGCGGTCACCGCCTGGTCGGTGGTCAGGATCTCCCGACGTGGGCCGTGAGGAACTCGACGACCAGGTCGGAGAGCATCCGCCGGTAGTGGTCGCGTCGGTCGGGCGCGAGCATGTCCCGGTCGAACACGGCGGCGACGGTGTGGCGGTTGGCCGTGCGGAAGACGCAGAACGAGCTGATGAGCAGGTGGATGTCGAGTGCGTCGACGTCGTCGCGGAACAGCCCGGCGTCGCGCCCGCGCGCCAGGATGCCCTCGAGCACCTCGAGCGCCGGCCCGGACAGTCCCTCGCGGATCGGCGAGGCGCGCAGGTGCTCGGCGTGGTGGATGTTCTCGATGCTCACGAGGCGGATGAACTCGGGATTCGCCTCGTGGTGGTCGAAGGTGAGGTCGCAGAGCGCCCGCAGGGCCGCGGTGGGAGGCAGCTCGTCCACCTCGAGGTGCTGCTCGAGGGAGCGGATGCCGAGGTAGGCCCGTTCCAGGACGGCGAGGTAGAGGCCGTCCTTGCTGCCGAAGTAGTAGTAGAGCATCCGCTTGGTGGTGCGGGTGCGGGCCGCGATCTCGTCCACCCGGGCGCCTGCGAGGCCGCGCGCGGCGAACTCGCCGGTGGCGACGTCCAGGATCTCCGCGCGGGTCCGGTCGGCGTCGCGCTGTCGCGGTCGGGACTCGGTGGTCACGGTCGTCTCCTCGGGCCGGTTCGCGCAGAACTCACCGGGCAGTACATCATGACGGGTGTGAACCGCGTCGCCGTGCACCACTCGGTCCTCGATCCCACCGACCCGGTCGCCTGCGTCCTGGCCGCCCGGGCGGGCGGGATCGACGCGGTCGGCCTGCACGTGGCGAGCGAGGACGCCGCGGAGCGCGCCTGGGAGCACGGGGCCGGCGCCCCGCTGCTCGCGGCCCTCGTCGACGTCCTGCTGGTCTCGCGCGTCACCGCCCTCGACGTGGGTCGGATCGACCTCGGCGACCCGCCCGGCACGGCCGCCGCCGACCCGCGCCACCGCGCCCTCGACCTCGCCGGTCGGCTGGGCGCCCAGTTCGTCACCGCGCGGGCGTCGTCGACGGTCGACACCGCGGACGCGGTCGCGGTGCTGTGCCACCAGGCCGAGCCGTTCCGGGTGCGCCCGGTGCTCGTGCCCACCCCGGGCACCCCCGTCGCCTCCCCGCGGGACGCGATCGCCGCCGTGGCCGGGAGCCGCGCCGGGATCGTCCTCGACGTCGTCCCCTCGACCGTCGACGCCGACGAGGTCGCCGAGCTCCTCGTGGAGGCCGGGGACGCCCTCGGCTACGTCCGCGTCCCCGCCGACGAGCTGGGGGTCGACATGGGGGCGGCGACCTCCCTGCTCGCGACGCTGCCGCCGTGGGTCCCGGTGGTGGTCGGGGCGCCGCGCGAGCCGCTCGGCCGACGTCCCGACCCCGCCGACCCGACCTCGGCCGCCCGCTCCGGGGCGTTCCTCGCCGCGTGCCGCGCCGGGGTCGACCGCCTGCTCGTCCACCCCCGCGCGCTCGAGGCCGAGCGCGGCCGCTGACGTCGGCGGCGCCTGCCGGAGCGAACGGCACTTCCGCTGCTTCTATGTGCGCGAGAGTGCCCTTCGCTCCACGCCTCGTCGGGAAGTAAGGTGAGCCTTACCTGACGAGGAGGAGTGGGCGAGATGGCCAAGGGCGGACCGGGGCACCGGCTCGAGGTGCTGCGCAGCGAGCGGCTGACCCCGCACATCCAGCGGGTGGTGCTCGGCGGGCCGGGCCTGGCCGGGATCGAGGACAACGGCTTCACCGACCGCTACGTCAAGCTCGCCTTCCGGCGGCCCGGTGTCACCTACGACGAGCCGCTCGACGTCGGCGCCGCCCGCGAGACCCTGCCGCGCGACCAGTGGCCGATCTCCCGGACCTACACGGTGCGCTCGCTCGACCACGTCGCCGGCGAGATGGCCATCGACTTCGTCGTGCACGGGGACCTCGGGGTGGCCGGACCGTGGGCGATGGCCGCGCGGCCGGGCGACGAGCTGATCCTGCTCGGCCCGGGCGGGGCGTACGCCCCAGCGGCCGACGTCGACGCGCACGTGATGATCGGCGACGAGGCCGCGCTGCCCGCGATCGCCGCGGCGTGCGAGCGGGTCGCCCCCGGGGTGTCGGTGCACGCGTTCGTCGAGGTCGAAGGTCCCGACGACGAGATCGTCCTGGACTGCCCCGGCGCGCTGCACCTGCGCTGGGTGCACCGACCGGAGTCGCTCGTCGACGCGGTACGGGCGGCGGCGTGGCCGGCGGGGCGCGTGCAGGCGTTCGTCCACGGCGAGACCTCGACGATGAAGGCCCTCCGCGGCCACCTGCGCGACGAGCGCGGGGTCCCGCGGGAGCTCCTGTCGATCTCGGGCTACTGGCGCCGCGGGCTGGACGAGGAAGGCTTCCAGGCCGACAAGCGCGCGGGGGGTGGCGTCGCCTCGTGAGCAGTAAGCGGGGGGCTATAGCCCCACTTAGTGCTCACGAGCGCCGGAGGCGCACATCTCAGCGCCTGATCAGATGACGGTTCCGTCGGAGGGTTAGGGTCGCGTCCCGTGGCGTTCCCCTTCACGGCCGTCGTCGGTCACCCCGACCTGCGGCTCGCTCTCCTGCTGTCCGCGGTCGACCCGGGCATCGGCGGCGTGCTGGTCCGGGGGGAGAAGGGGACCGCGAAGTCGACGATCGTCCGGGCCCTCGCGGCCCTGCTCCCCGAGGTCGAGGTGCGGGCCGGCGACCGGTTCGGCGTCGACGTCGAGGCGGGGGAGGAGAGCCCGGACGGGCCCTTCGGCGCCGACGTCCCGCTCGAGCGCCGCCCCGCCCGCCTCGTCGAGCTCCCCGTCGGCGCCTCCGAGGACCGTCTCATCGGGTCGCTCGACCTGCAGGAGGTGCTCGCCCACGGCCGCGGCTCGGTGCAGCCCGGCCTGCTGGCGCTGGCCCACCGCGGCGTCCTCTACGTCGACGAGGTCAACCTGCTCCACGACCACCTCGTCGACCTGCTGCTCGACGCCGCTGCCTCGGGGCGCTCCCACGTCGAGCGCGACGGGGTGTCGTTCACCCATCCCGCGCGGTTCCTGCTGGTGGGGACGATGAACCCCGAGGAGGGCGAGCTGCGCCCGCAGCTGCTCGACCGCTTCGGCCTGACCGTGCGGGTGTCGGCCTCCCGCGAGGTCCGCGAGCGCACCGAGGTGGTCCGCCGACGTCTCGCCCACGACGCCGACCCCGCCGCCTTCGAGCAGCGCTTCGGCCCCGACGAGGACGCCCTGCGGACCCGGATCACCACCGCGCGCGACCGCCTGCCCGCCGTCGCCCTGTCCGACCGCGAGCTCGTCCGCATCTCCGCGGTGTGCGCGGCGGTCGACGTCGACGGGATGCGCGCCGACGTGGTCGTCGCCCGCACCGCCGTGGCCCACGCCGCCTGGCGGGAGGCCGACTCGGTCGACGCCGACGACGTCCGCGCCGCCGCCCGCCTCGCGCTGCCGCACCGCCGCCGCCGCGACCCCTTCGACGAGCCGCACCTCGCCGAGGACGAGCTGGAGAAGGCGATGCAGGCCGCCGAGCAGGCGGTCCAGGACTTCGACGACGACCAGCCCGACGACGACGGCCCCGACGACGACCCGCCCGGCCCCGGTGGGTCCGGCCCCGACGACGACCCACCCTCTGGAAGCGATCAGGGTCCCGACGACGAGGCGGGTCGGGCTCCCGAGAACGCCGCCGGTCCCGGCACCGGGGCCCCGCGCGACGACGCCGGCCCCGCCCCCGAGGGGGCCGGCTCCGCCCCCGAGCCGCCGACCGGAGCCGACGACGCCCCCGGCCCCGACACCTCGTCGGGAAGCAGTGACGCCGGAAGCAGCGGGGACGACGACGAGGCCGGGCGCCCGGCCGGCGCCCCCAGCCCCGTGCGGCTGAAGAGCCGGCGCTTCGAGGTCTCCGGCGTCGGCGAGGGCGTGCCGGGACGGCGCTCGCGCGCCCGCGGTCGGCAGGGCCGGACCGTGCGGGCGGTCGCGGAGGCCCCCGAGTCCGGCCCGGCGCCGCACCTGCCGGCCACTGTGATCGCGTCGGTCCGCAGCGGGCGGCGCGGTCGCCCCGCCGCGGAGGACCTGCGCCACGCCCACCGCGAGGGACGGGAGGGCAACCTCGTCCTGTTCTGCGTCGACGCCTCGGGCTCGATGGCGGCGCGCCGGCGGATGAACGCGGTCACCGGGGCGGTCGACGCGCTGCTGCGCGACGCCTACCAGCGGCGCGACAAGGTCGGCGTCGTGACCTTCCGCGGCAGCACCGCCGTGCTCGCGCTCCCGCCGACGACGAGCGTGCACGCCGCCCACGCCCGCCTCGCCGACCTGCGCACCGGCGGGCGCACCCCGCTCGCCGAGGGCCTGCGCGCCGCGCGCCGGGTGCTCCGGGCGGAGCGGGTGCGCGACCCGCGCCGGCGCGGCCTGCTGATCATGCTCACCGACGGCCGCGCGACCGTGTCGACCGGGACCGGCAAGCCCCTCGACGAGGCCCTCGACGCCGCCCGCGGGCTCGCCCGCGAGGCCGGGCCGGGGCGCGGCGGGGCGGCGATGAGCACGGTCGTCGTCGACTGCGAGTCGGGCCCCGTGCGCCTCGGCCTGGCCGGGCGCATCGCCGGGGCCGCCGCCGGCGCGATCGTCACCCTCGACGAGCTGACCGGCGAGTCCGTCGCCGCCGTGGCCCGCGCCGCGGCCTGAGAAGGGAGCACACATGCCGCAGGGCGTCCCCGCCACCGTTCCCGACGACGGCCTCACCACCCGCCAGCGCCGCCGCCGCCCGCTCCTCGTCGTGCACACCGGGGTGAACAAGGGCAAGTCGACGGCCGCGTTCGGGCTGGCGCTGCGCCAGTGGACCGCCGGCAACTCGGTGGCGGTGTTCCAGTTCGTGAAGTCTGCGAAGTGGAGGGTCGGCGAGGAGACCGCGCTCAAGGCCCTCGGCGAGCTGCACGCCGAGACCGGCCAGGGCGGGCCGGTGGAGTGGCACAAGATGGGCGAGGGCTGGTCGTGGTCGCGCAAGCCCGGCTCGGAAGACGACCATGCCGACGCCGCGCGCGAGGGCTGGGCCGAGATCCGGCGCCGGCTCGAGGCCGGCGCGCACGACTTCTACGTCCTCGACGAGTTCACCTACCCGCTGAAGTGGGGGTGGATCGACGTCGACGAGGTCGTCGGGGTGCTCAACGACCGGCCCGGGTTCCAGCACGTCGTGATCACCGGCCGTGACGCGCCGCCCGCGCTCGTCGAGGCGGCCGACCTCGTCACCGAGATGACCAAGATCAAGCACCCGATGGACGCGGGGCAGAAGGGTCAGAAGGGGATCGAGTGGTGACCGGGAGACGGAGCCTGCGGAGCCCGACCCGATGACGGAGCTGCTGCCCCCGCGGCTGGTGATCGCGGCGCCGTCGTCGGGCAGCGGGAAGACCACGATCACGACCGGCCTCCTCGGCGCCCTCGCGACGCGCGGCACCACGCCGGCGCCGTTCAAGATCGGGCCCGACTACGTCGACCCCGGCTACCACGCCCTCGCCTCCGGGCGGCCCGGCCGCAACCTCGACCCGGTGCTCTGCGGGGCCGAGCGGCTGCCCGGGCTCGTCGCGCACGGGGCCCGCGGCGCGGAGCTCGCGGTGGTCGAGGGGGTCATGGGCCTGTTCGACGGCCGGCTCGCCGGCGCCCACGGGCGGCGCGACGACGACGGCTCCACCGCCCACGTCGCCCGGCTGCTCGAGGCGCCCGTGGTCCTCGTCGTCGACGCCCGCGGCCAGCACCGCTCGATCGCCGCGCTGCTCCACGGCTTCCGCACGTTCGACCCGTCGGTGGCACCGGCGGGCGTGATCCTCAACCGGGTCGGGACCGAGCGCCACGCCGACGCGCTGCGCGCCGCCTGCGCCGAGGTCGGGATGCCGGTGCTGGGCGTCGTGCCCCGGCGCGCCGAGCTGGCCGTGCCCTCGCGCCACCTCGGCCTGGTCACCGCCGCCGAGCACGGGGACGCCGCCCGGTCCGCGGTCGACGCGATGACCGCGCTGGTGCTCCAGCACGTCGACCTCGACGCGGTCGAGCGCCTGGCTCGTTCGGCGCCCGCGACCCCGGTGCAACCTTGGGACCCCGTCGTCGAGATCGGGCCCACCGACCGGCGCGCCCGCCGTGTCGTGGCGATCGCCGGGGGACCGGCGTTCACGTTCGGCTACCCGGAGCACGCCGAGCTGCTGGCGGCGGCCGGCGGGGAGGTCGTCGTGGTGGACCCGCTGCGCGACGAGGCGCTCCCGGAGCGGACGGCGGGCCTGGTGCTGCCCGGGGGCTTCCCGGAGGAGCACCTCGAGGACCTCTCGGCGAACGTCGCGCTGCGCACGGCGGTGCACGCGTTCGCGGCGGCGGGCGGGGCAGTGCACGCGGAGTGCGGGGGGCTGCTCTACCTCGGCCGCTCCCTCGACGGCGTCCCGATGTGCGGGGTGCTCGACGCCGAGGCCGCGATGGGCCCGCGCCTGACCCTGGGCTACCGGACCGCGACCGCGCTGACCGACTCGCCGATCGCCGAGGCGGGGGAGACCGTGACGGGCCACGAGTTCCACCGCACCGTCACCACCCCCGGGGCGGGGTCGACGCCCGCCTGGCGCTGGGACGAGGTGACCGAGGGGTTCGTCGAGCACCGCGTCCACGCGTCCTACCTGCACACCCACCCCGCCGGCCGGCCCGGGGCGGTGCGCCGATTCGTCGCGGGACTGAGCGGGCCCCCGGGGTGATCGTGCTGGGCGTCGGGGTGGAGCCCGGCACCCCGGTCGAGTACCTGCGCGACGCCGTCGACGCGCTCGGCGACGTCGGGTTCGACGTCGTCGCCACGATCGACCGGCGCGCGGGGGAGCCCGCGGTGCTGGCGCTGGCCGCCGGGCGGGTGCTGCGGACCTACACCGTCGTCGAGCTCGACGCGGTGGAGGTCCCGAACCCCTCGGCGGTCGTCCGGCGACTCACCGGGACCGGGAGCGTCGCCGAGGCCGCGGCGATCCTGGCCGCACGGGAGGCCGGCGGGCCGGCGCACCTCGTCGTCGAGAAGCAGCGGGGCCGGATGGTGACGGTGGCGGTGGCTGCGCCTCGTGAGCACTTCGGGGGGCTTTAGGCCCGCGAACTGCTCACGAGGGCTACGCCCACACCCCGCCGGCCTCGAGCGCGAGGCCGGTGCCGAACAACGCGCCCGGGAGGAACGCCCCCGGTCGGCCCGTGCTGCCGAGGAGCCGCATCGTCGTGCCGGCGGCCGCCGCGACCGTGACGTCCATGGCGTCGCCGAGGCGCAGCCACCGCTCGTCGGTCGACCCGTCGGCCCACGTCGCCCGCGCGTGCGCCCAGGAGTGCGGCCGGGGTCGCTCGGCCGCGCGCATCGGGACCCTCGCCAGCGCGGACGTCGCGAGCGTCGTGGCTCCCGGGACACGCAGCAGGACCCCGGCCACCGGGGTCACCAGCCGCACCACGAGTCCCGAGGGCGCCAGGCTCGAGGCCGCGACCACCTCCCGCGCCCCGCTCGCCCGCCACGCCGCGAGGAGCTCGCCGAAGGGGGCGGCGGTGGTCGGGACCTCGTCGCCGTCGGGGGTGGTGAGCACCTCCGTCGCGCCGACCGGGGCGCTGCGCACCATCCGCCCGTCGCGCACCGTCCGCCCGCCCTCGGGCAGCTGCCCGACGATCGTCCCGGCCAGCGCCGCCCCGACCGTGCCCTCCTCCGCCGCGACCGACGGCAGCACGGCCACCCGCACCCGCTCCGGGGCCGGGCGATCGGCCACGAGGTCGAGGACCACGCCCTCGCCGGCGACCACGCCGAAGCCCGCGCCCGTGACGACCGTCCGCCGCTCCCGCGCGACCACGGCGTCGAGCGCGAGCAGGGACTCGAACGCCGACAGCTCGTTGGCCACGTCGACGTAGTGCGTCCCGGGCGGGCACGCCCGGGCCACGGCAGGAGCCGTCGTCGTGAAGGGACCCACGGTGTTCACGACGACGCCCGGGGCCGCCCGCCCCAGCGCCCCGAGGATCTCCTCGAGCGGGCCCTCGCGGACCTCCGCGTCGAGCTCGGCGGCGAGGCCGGCGAGCCGGGCGGCCGACCGCCCGGCCAGCACGAGCGGGACGCCCCGGGCGTGCAGCGCCCTCGCGATCCCCCGACCGGTCCGGCCGCTCGAGCCCAGGACCCACACCGTGTCCGCCATCGGATCTCCTTCATGTCAGTGACTGACATGATGCCATGTGGGCGCAGCCCCCGTGAGCACTTCGAGGGGTCATAGGCCCCCGAAGTGCTCACGAGGGCGTGGCCCACACGGCAGGATGTCCGGCATGACCGAGAAGGACGCCGCGCCGTCGTCGAGCCGGGCCACGACGCCCGACCTCTCGGCGCCCTCGCCCGCCGACGGCCCCACCAGGGCGCAGCCCACCGTGGGCCCGGCGGAGCGCGACACCGACCGGATGCCCGGCGGCACCGCGGCCGCGGCGCCCACCCGCACCTCGACCGGCCCGAAGCGGACGCCCGGGCGCACCCGCATCGGCGGGGCCTGGATCGGGCTGATCCTCGGTGCGGTCGTCCTGATCTTCCTGCTGATCTTCATCCTGCAGAACCTCGACCCGGCCCGGGTGCAGTTCCTCGGTCTGCAGGCCGAGCTTCCCCTCGGCATCTGGATGCTGTTCTCCGCGATCGCCGGGGTGCTGCTCCTCGCGATCCCGGGGCTCGGGCGCATGATCCAGTGGCGTCGGGCCTCGAAGGGGACGAGGCGGTAGACGGGCCGGGTGGTCGAGCCCCGCTCCGTCTCCCGGCGGGCAGGATGTGGGGGTGACCCCCAGCCTCGCCCTCGCCGGGCACAAGTTGCCGCTCCTCGGGCGCGCCCGCGCCTACGTCTGCGGGATCACCCCGTACGACACGACCCACCTGGGCCACGCCGCCACCTTCGTCTGGGCCGACGTGGCGACCCGCGTGCTGCGCCGCACGGGCGTCGAGGTCGAGGTGTGCCGCAACGTGACCGACGTCGACGACGTCCTCGACGCCGCGGCCGAGCGCGCGGGCAGCCGGTTCGACAGCTTCGCCGCGGTGGGGCAGTTCCGCTTCGACCGCGACATGGCGGCGCTGAACGTGCGGCCCCCGGCGCACCAGCCGCGGGCGCACAACCACGTCGAGGACGTGGTCCGGCTCGCCGCCGGCCTGCTCGAGCGCGGCGTCGCCTACGAGCGCGAGGGGGAGGTGCTGCTCCGCGCCTCCGCGGTCGGCCTCACCGGCGACGAGGTTCCCGACGATGCCTCCACGGTCCCGGTGTCCGTGCGCGCGGAGGACCCGCTCGACCCGACCGTCTGGCGCCCCGCCACCCCCGGCGAGGCCGCCTGGCCGAGCCCCTGGGGCGACGGCCGGCCCGGCTGGCACGCGGAGTGCGCCGCCATGGCGCTGACGGTGCTCGGCCCGGCGGTCGACCTCCACGTCGGCGGGGCCGACCTGCGCCACCCGCACCACACCTGCATGGCCGCGATGGCCGAGGCCGTGACCGGGGTGGGCCCGTTCGCCCGGGCGCGCCTGCACGTGGGCACGGTGCGCATCGACGGCGAGAAGATGGCCAAGTCCGCGGGCAACCTCCTGCTGGTCTCGGACCTGCTCGAGACCCACCCGGCGGCCGCGGTCCGGCTGCTGGTGCTCGACCGGCCCTGGGCCGACGCCTGGGACGTCCGCCCCGGCGACCTCGACGCCGCCGCCGACCGCATCACCCGCCTCTACGCCGCCGCCGGGCGCCAGGTGGGCGGGGAGGCCGCCGCCGAGGCCGTCATGGCCGCGCTGCTCGACGACCTCGACGTCCCGACCGCCCTCGCGCTCGCCGAGGACGAGGGCGGGGAGGCCGCCCGGACCGTCCTCTCGGTGCTCGGCCTGACCTGATCCGCGGTCAGGGCTCGAGCAGGAGCGTGTCGAGCCCGCGGGTCACCCCGACCCGCCCCGGCGCCAGCCGCGCGGCCATCAGGGTCCCGGCGACGTAGGGCTCGGCGCTCTCCCCGGCCTCGTGACGCAGCGACAGCCGTTCCCCCGGCAGCCCGAAGATCGCCTCGACGGCGAGGGTGTAGCCGGGGAGCCGCACGCTGTGGGTTTGCGCGCCGCCGATCTCCGCGCCACGGGCGCCCGCCACGCCGACGGTGTCGATGGCCGGCGTCGGCGTCCTGACCTCCCCGAGGCGTTCCGCCAGCTCCCGCGCCGTCCCGCTCGGCGCGTCGGGCTTCCCGGCGCCCGCGTAGTCGACGATCTCCCACTGCGGCAGGTGGCGCGCCGCGAGCAGGGCCGCCGCCTGCAGCAGGGCCGCCGTGATCGAGAAGTTCCCGGAGGCGATCACCCCGACCCCGCGCTCCCGGGCGCGCTCGTCGATCCGGGCGTACTGCTCGGCCGAGAGCCCCGAGGTGCCGACGACGACGTGCACCCCCCGCTCGACCGCGGCCAGCACGTTGTCGAGCACCGCGTCGGGCGCGGTGTAGTCGATCAGCACGTCGACGCCGTCCAGGGCGTCCGCCACCTGCGCGAACACCGGGACGTCGACCCGCGCGCCACCCCAGGACTCCCCGAGGTCGCCGCCCGCCGCGCGGCGGCTCACCGCCGACCGCAGCCGCACGTCGGGGGAGCGCAGGGCGCCCTGCGCCACCGCCCGACCCGTCCATCCCGTCGCGCCAGCGACGCACACCGCGAGCGTGTCCACGCGATCACCGTAGGACCCACCCCTGACACCCCGGGAAGCCTCGGTAACAGGTGATACGTCTGTGACACGCGGGGCGGATGTGCTGAAGATCGGCGCCCAGCTGCCTACGGTGTGGCGTCGGGTGCGCGGCGTGCGCCGGGGACAGCGAGGAGGGCGTGATGCGCTGGGGCGGTCCCGACGAGGTGACGCTGAAGCCACCGGAGCCACCCGCTCCGCGGGAGTCGCCCGAGAACGAGGCGAGCCTTCCCGACGAGGACCGGCGAGGGTCCGGCACGGACGCCGCGGCTGGTGGAACGGCCGCGACGACCGAGTCGCTCCAGGCGGACGCGTCGACCCGGACCACGGAGTCGATCGGGGCCGACGCGTCATCCCGGAAGACCGAGTCGCTGTCGCCGGACGCGTCGTCCCGGACGACCGAGTCGATCCAGGCGGACCCGTCGACGCGGAGGACCGACTCGATCGACGCGTCCTCCCGCACCACCGAGCCGACGACGGCTGCCCCGGCCGCGACGACCGGGCCGGTCGAGAAAGAGGCGCCGCGAGGCCCCTCCGGCGGTCGGGGCCCGGGCTCGCCCACCCCACGGCGCCGTACCCCGCCGGCCTCACCGCTCCCCGGTCGGACGCCCTCGGCCCCGTGGCGGAGGTCCTCGCCTCCCGTCCCGCCGAACGCGAGCTCCCGGCCCGCAGCCCCCGACGCGGCCACCGGGCCCCCGGCTCCGGAGCGCACCACGCCCGACACCTCCCCCCGCACGCCCCCGTGGCGCACCCCCGGCTTCGACGCCGGCGCGGGTGGCGCGACGACGGGCCCGACGGCTCCCCGCCCTCCGCGCGACCCCGACACCGTGCCCGCCGCGACGACCCCTCCCGTCTCGCCCCCGGCGCCCCGCCGACCGGACGAGTCGACCCCGGCCGCCCGCAGCACCCCGTCCGAGCCCGACACCGTCCGCACCGCGGCCACGGTCGACCGGGACGACCAGGGCGGCACCGAGGTCATCGAGCGGGTCCCCGACGAGCGCCCCGCCCAGGAGCACGCCGCCCCGGAGAGCACCGCCGGGGAGCACCCCTCCGAGGAGCGCCCTTCCGAGGAGCGCTCTTCCGAGGAGCGCCCCGACGAGCGGTCCCGCCGCGGCCCGGTCGCCGCGGTGCTCGGTGCCGCCGCCGGTGCGGTCGGCGCCCTCACCGCGCGCTCCCGCCGCAAGTCCTCCGCCGCTCCCGAGAACCCCACCGCCACCACCGGGTCCACCGCGACCGGGTCGCCGCGGCGCGCTCCGAGCGCTGCCCCCGCGCCCATCCAGGACGGCCGGGCCTCCTCGTCGTCCGGTCCGAAGGGCTCCACCGGGACCGCGTCACCGCGACCCGGTCCGGACGCGCCGTCGGCGCCCCAGGCCTCCGCCACGACCGCCCCCGCGGACCGCGACCGGACCACGGACGCGACCGAGTCGTCGCGACCCGGTTCCGACGCGGCCGTCGCCCCGACCGGCCGGCCCACCGACGCCACCGGCGCGACGAGCTCCACCGCAGCCGTCGCGCCCGCGGACCGGCCGACCGACGTCACCGGTGCGAAGGGCTCCGCCGCAGCCGTCGCGCCCGCGGACCGGCCGACCGACGTCACCGGTGCGAAGAGCTCCACCGCAACCGTGTCCGATGGACACGGTTCCGACACCGCTGCCGCGCCCGCGGACCGGTCGACTGACGTCACCGGCACCGCCGGACGCGGCGACACCACCACCCCCGAGCGCGACCGGACGAGCGGCACCGGCGGGAAGGTCGCCGGAGCGGCTGCGGCCGGAGCCGCCGCAGCGGCCGTCGCCCCCGCGGACCGGCCCACCGACGTCACCGGTGCGAAGGGTTCCGCCGGGAGCGTCGCCCCGGCGGACCGGCCGACCGACGTCACCGGTCCGAAGAGCTCCGCCGCCACCGTGTCCGATGGACACGGATCCGGCACCACCACTGCCGCCCCGGCGGATGGCCCGACCGACGTCACCGGCACCGGCACCGGCACCGCCGGACGGACCGACACCACCCCCGAGCGCGACCGCACGAGCGGCACCGGCGGGAAGGTCGCCGGAGCGGCGGCGGCCGGAGGCGCCGCGGCGGCGGTCGCGGGGGCGTCCGGCTCGTCGAAGCAGACGGAACGCCCCGACACGTCGGCGCGCCCGTCGTCTGAGGCCTCCACGAGGGATCTCGCGGCCACCGCTCACTCGTCGACCGCCGCACCGGCAGCCCCGACGAAGGGCGACCGCAAGCCCGCCGCACCGGCCCCCACCGAGGGGCCGGCGAAGGGCCCCGAGAAGCCGACGCCCGGGAAGAAGCCGGGCGGCTGGGGCAAGGCCGCGGCTGCGGGTGCGGTCGGCGGAGCTGCCGTGGCGGGTGCCGCGGCGGCGAGCGGACGGACGTCCGAGGCGCCGGGCCGCTACCGGTCGGCCGACAGCTCGGCCACGACCGACCGCCCCTCCACTACGGAGCGCCCCGGGGCCGGGGCGGGTGCCGCCTCCGGGCTCGCCGCGCCGACGGCCGCACCGCAGGAGGCGCCGACCGACCCCGACCAGGTCGCGCCGGCGAGCGGTGCCGCCGGGACGTCGGCCGAGCGCACCGACGTGATCCCCCCGGTCGAGGAGCCGGCGAAGGCCCCGCCGCAGACGGCGTCGGCGCGCGACCGCAGGCGTCGTCGTCGGGTGCTCTTCGCGTTCGTGCTGGCCGCGCTGGTGCTGGCGGCGTTCCTCGGGCTCGTCGCGCTGATCACCGACCACGCCAACAACGGCCCCGAGCCGCAGGGTGCGGCGTCGTCCGAGCCGGCCGTCACGGTCCCGGCGCCGGCGGCGGCGCCGCCCTCGCCTCCGCCGCCCCCGCAGCTCCCGCGCGGCGGCACGACCTTCTTCCCCCAGCACCGCGTCGTCGCCTACTACGGCACCGCGGGCACCGACGCGCTCGGCATCCTGGGGGAGGGATCACCGGCGGACGCGGCGAACAAGCTCGAGCAGGCGGCGGCCCCGTTCGCCTCGCCGGGCAAGACGGTGCTGCCGGCGATGGAGCTGATCGTCGGGATCGCCAACAGCACCCCGGGGCCCGACGGCACGTACCACTCCGACATCGACGAGGGCGAGGCCCGTCAGTACCTCGAGGCGGCCCGCGCCAAGCAGCAGGTCATGATCATCGACATCCAGCCCGGTCGGGCCGACTTCATGACGGCCGTGAAGCCCTGGGAGAACCTGCTCCGCGAGCCCGACGTCGGCCTCGCGCTCGACCCCGAGTGGCGGATGGGTCCGGGGGAGGTGCCGGGCAAGGTGATCGGCACCGTCAGCGCCGACGAGGTCAACCAGGTCTCGACCTGGCTCGCCGACATGGTGACCCGGGACAACCTGCCGCAGAAGCTGTTCGTCCTGCACCAGTTCACGCCGGACATGATCTCGAACCCGGAGCGGCTCGCGACGCCGCCGCAGCTCGCCGTGGTCCAGCACATCGACGGCTTCGGCGCCCCGGCGAACAAGATCGGCAAGTACCAGCAGCTCCAGCGCCCCCAGCAGCTGCACCTGGGGTTCAAGCTGTTCATCGACGAGGACACGCCCACGCTGACCCCGGAGCAGGCGCTCACCCTCCAGCCGGCGCCGGACCTCATCACCTACCAGTAGGGACTCAGCGCAGCCCGACGACGACGGTGCTGCCCGACCGGTTCGCGACGACGATCGCGCCCGGGGCGGGGACGAGCACCGGGTCGTCGGGCGCGCGCTCCGGGCGACCGAGGGGGACCCCGTCGTCGGGGGCGAGCACTCCCAGGTCGATCGGGGGACCGCCGTCGACGGTCGCGACGTCGGCAAACTCCTCGGAGCAGGCCTGCACGACCGACCCCGGCAGCACGAGCACGGCCGGCCCCTCGCAGGGCGCGGGCGGGACGGTGACGGGGGAGCCGGTGGCGAGGTCGAGCGCCTCGACGGCGGGCACGATCCGTTGCAGCTGCTCGACCCGCGGCAGACCCTCCCCGAGCAGCGGGGACCCGGCCGTCCGGGGCACCCGGGCCCGCACCGTGCCGTCGCGGGGGTCGACGAGCAGCCGCGGCCGGGGACCCGACACCGCGACGAGCGACCCGTCGGACGACGAGGACAGCGCCGAGCCCGCGGAGGCCTCGGCGGGGCCGGCGTCGACGGTCCAGCGGTCCCGGCCGGTCCGGCTGTCGCGCCCCCGCAGCACGGTGCGCCCGGCGCACCACTCGGCCACCGGCACGGCGCCCACCGACCGCTGCGGGGCCAGGGTGCGCTGCTCGCAGCCGGGCGTGGTCCCACGGGTCCACAGCACCTCGCCGGAGGTGAGGTCGCGGGCCTCCTGCTCCACCCCGACGCCGTCGGCGCGGGCCAGGACGAGGACGTCGTCGGTGACGAGCAGCGTCGCGGGGTCGGCCGGGTCGTCCCAGCGGGGCGTCCCGGTGATCGCGTCGAGCACGGTCAGCGCCTCGTCGTCGTACCCGAGCACCACCGTGGCGCCGCCGGGCGTGACCTGCAGCGCCGTGAGTCGCGTGCCGGGCCGGGAGTAACGCCACCGCTCGGTGCCGGACACCCCGTCGAGCGCGACGACACCGTCGTCGCCCGCGACCACCACGCCGGCGCCGGCTCGCGCGACCTCGTGCAGCGCCGCGGGACTCGTCCAGCGCCACGCCACCGCGGCCGGCCGCACCGGCACCGGCGCGGGCACCGCCGGACCGGCGGTCGTCGAGACCACCGCCGGGCCGCAGCACCCGACGAGGGCGATCGCGACGACGACCGCGAGCACCGTCGTCCTCACGTCAGGCCCTGGACCACCGGGGCCGCCTGGCTGGTCCCTGCGACGACGACCGCCCCGGGCGCCGGGACCACCCGGACCCCCGCGTCGAGCGCCTCGAGCGCGGGCCCGCCGGTACTGATCCGCGCGAGCAGGATCGGGGGACCGCCGTCCACGGTGGCCGAGGACCCGCCCTCGCCGCGGCACACGGCGATGACCGACCCGACGACGACGGTGGTGGGCTCCGCGCACGGGGCGGGCGGCAGCGGTGTCCCGTCGAGCCGGCGGTCGGATCCCTCCACGCCGTCCTCGCCGAGCCGCGGCTCACCCTCGTCGAGCTGCGGGTAGCCGCCCGTGATCCGGGTGCGCACGGAGCCGTCGGTGGTGTCGATCAGCGGGAAGGGGCGCGTGCCGAGGGCCACGACCGCGGTGCCGTCGGCCGTGGCCCGCAGCGCGACCGTGGTCGACCCCTCGCCGGGCCCGGCGTCGGTGCGCCACCGTTCCCGGCCCGACTCCTCGTCGAGCCCCGTGACGATCACCCGGTCCCCGCACCCGGCCGCGACGGGGATCGTCGTGCGGGTGCTCGTGGCGTACAGCGCGAACTGCAGGCAGCCCGCGGGGGAGACCCAGCGCCACCGCTCCTCGCCGGTCCGCAGGTCGAGGGCGGTGTACTCGGTGCGCGGGTCGTCGTCCGGGCCGGGGATCGGCCGCGGGTCCACGACGATGCGGTCGGTGAGGACCAGCGCCCGGCCGGGGTCGTCGAACGCGAACTCGGCGAGGCGGGCCCCGGTCGCGGCGTCCAGGACGGTGGCCAGGCCGGCCTCGTCGTCGCCGTAGCCGGTGGAGCCGTGCGCGAGGACGACGGAGCGGCCGTCGGGGCTCACCGCCATCGCCTGCAGCGCCGCCCCGTCGCGGTGGAAGCCCCAGCGCGGCTCGCCGGTGGGGCCGTCGAGGGCGGTCACCCCGGAGTCGTCCGCGACGACCACCCCCGGGCCGGCGGCCTGCACGTCGCGCACCCCGTCCAGGGCGGTCCACGTCCAGGCGACCCCGGTGGGCCGCGTCGGTACGGGGGCCGGCACGACGACGGCGGAGGCGGGGACCGCGCTCCACGCCTGCACGGGGGCCTGGACGACGAGCCGGACCGCCACCCCGCACGCCCCCACGACGAGCAGCGCGGCGCCGACCGCGGTCAGCCCGACGACGAGGGGGCGCGCGGCCCGCGCCGGCCCGTCCACGAACCCGCCCACGACGCCGACGAGGGCGAGGAGCCCCGACCCCACCGTCAGCACCGCGAGCGACGGGCCCGGCAGCCCGGTGCCGACCGCGACGACGAGCACCGCGACCACGCCGACCAGCGCGAGCGTGCCCAGGGCCGTCCCGGCGACCCGGACCCGCCTCGAGCCGGCACGACCCGGGTCGAGCTCCGCTCCGCTCCGTCTCCCGGCGAGCGCCAGCAGACCGGCGAGGGCGGCGAGGACGATCACGCCGACCGTCCAGGCGTCGAGGCGGCGTTCGAGGGTCCAGGAGCCGAGACCGCGGCGGTCGAGGAACGCCCCCACCGCCGTCGTCAGGAACCCGACGACCACCAGGACCCGGCGCAGCATGACGAGCAGTCTGGTCGACGTCGGGCGATGTGCGGCTGCGGAGGACTACTCGGAATCCTGGTCGCGCCCCGTCGCTACGCTCGGGACATGGCACGAGGCGTCACCCGCATGTCCGAGCTGTTCCTGCGCACCCTGCGTGAGGACCCGGCCGACGCCGAGGTGATCAGCCACAAGCTGCTCGTGCGCGCCGGGTACGTCCGCCGGGTCGCCCCCGGCATCTACTCCTGGCTGCCGCTGGGGATGAAGGTGCTCCGCCGGGTCGAGGCGATCGTCCGCGAGGAGATGGACGCGATCGGCGCGCAGGAGGTCCACTTCCCGGCGCTGCTGCCCCGCGAGCCCTACGAGATCACCGGCCGCTGGACCGAGTACGGCGACACGCTGTTCCGGCTCAAGGACCGCAAGCAGGCCGACTACCTCCTCGGCCCCACGCACGAGGAACTGTTCACGCTCATGGTGAAGGGGGAGACGTCGTCGTACCGGGACTTCCCGACGACGCTCTACCAGATCCAGACGAAGTACCGCGACGAGGAGCGGCCGCGCGCGGGCATCCTGCGCGGGCGCGAGTTCGTCATGAAGGACTCCTACTCCTTCGACCTCACCGACGAGGGCCTCGCGGAGTCCTACGCGGCGCACCGGGTGGCGTACCAGAAGATCTTCGAGCGGCTCGGGCTGGAGATCCAGATCGTGTCGGCGGTGTCGGGCGCCATGGGCGGCTCGGCGTCGGAGGAGTTCCTTGCGCCCTGCGCGGCCGGCGAGGACACCTACGTGCGGTGCCTGGAGTCGGGCTACGCCGCGAACGTCGAGGCCGTGACGACGCCCGCCCCCGAGCCCCGGTCGCTCGACGGCCTGCCCGAGGCCGTCGTCCACGACACCCCCGACACCCCGACGATCGACTCGCTCGTCGCGGTCGCCCGCGACGTCGCGCCCGACCGCGACTACACGGCGGCCGACACGCTCAAGAACGTCATGCTCAAGACCCGCCTGCCCGGTGCCGCCGAGTGGGAGCTGCTCGGCGTCGGTGTGCCCGGCGACCGCGAGGTCGACATGAAGCGCCTCGAGGCGTCGGTCGCGCCGGCCGAGGTCGCGCTGCTCGACGACGCCGACTTCACCCGCAACCCGTTCCTCACCAAGGGCTACATCGGGCCGGTCGGGCTGCAGAAGAACGGCGTCCGCTACCTCGTCGACCCGCGCGTGGTCACCGGGACCGCCTGGGTCACGGGGGCCGACGAGCCCGGCCGCCACGTCTTCGACCTGGTCGTGGGCCGCGACTTCACCCCCGACGGCACCATCGAGGCCGCCGAGGTCCGCGCCGGCGACCCCTCGCCCGACGGCGCCGGCCCCCTCGTCGCCGCCCGCGGCATCGAGATGGGCCACATCTTCCAGCTCGGCCGCAAGTACGCCGAGGCGCTGGGGCTGACCGCGCTCGGCTCCGACGGCAAGCCGGCGACGATCACCATGGGCTCCTACGGCGTGGGCGTCTCCCGCGCGGTCGCCGCGATCACCGAGCAGCACGCCGACGCCAAGGGCCTGGTGTGGCCGCGCGAGGTGGCGCCCTACGACGTGCACATCGTCATCGCCGGCAAGGACGACGCCCAGCGCGCGGCCGCCGAGACGATCGCGGCCGACCTCGTCGGGGCGGGCCTCGAGGTGCTCCTCGACGACCGCAAGGCCTCGCCCGGGGTCAAGTTCGCCGACGCCGAGCTCCTCGGCATGCCGACCTCGATCACGGTGGGCCGCGGGCTCGCGACCGGGGTCGTCGAGGTGACCGACCGCCGGTCGGGCGAGCGGCGCGAGGTGGCCGTCGACGGGGTGGTGGCGGCGCTGACCGGCGCCTGACGCCCGCAGCCGTCTCCCGGCAGGGCTAGGGGACCTGCAGGCAGACCCCGCCGACGAGGTTCACGCAGGCCTTCACCAGGGGGTCGGGGCCCTTCTTCTCCGCGGGCCGGCTCGGCGCGGGAGCCGGCCGGGGGGCGGGTGCGGCGGCGGGGGCCCGTCCGGCGGGCGAGGCGGCCGG
>NZ_JBHSIV010000027.1:0-93344 GCF_042653685.1 Actinomycetospora atypica
CGACGAGGCCGCGACGGGCGCCGGCCCCGTCGCCCGCGCCGAGGGCCCGGCCGGTGGCGCGCAGCTCGCGGGCCACGGCCGCGGGCAGCACGTGGCGGGTGTAGGCCCGTTCCGCGGAGAGACCGTCGGCGGCGCCGTGCCGCCGCGCGACGACGGCCTTCGAGACGCCCTCGGCGTGCGAGCGGCGGAGCAGGTAGGGCCAGCCGTGCCGGTCGGCGGAGACGTGGTGGTCGACGACGGCGCCCTCGTCGAACAGGATCCGGGCGCCGGGCACGAGCCGGCGCATGCGCAGGCAGAGCTCGGTCTCCTCGCAGCCCAGCGGGACGGTGCCGACGCGGCCCATGTCCTCGCCGAACCCGCCGGTGGCGATCAGCGCGTCGCGCCGGAAGGCCATCGAGCAGCCCATCACGTTGCGGACCTCGACCGGGGCCCCCGCACCAGAGGTCCCGGTCTGTCCGGTGAAGCTGCACCCGACGACCCACCACAGCTCGGCGGGCAGCACCGCCGGGGCGGTCGTCGTGCCGTCCCACCGCGGGGCCGCCGCGCCACCGACGGCGACCACGTCGTCGTCGTCGAACCCGGCGAGCAGCCGCGCCAGCCAGTCGGGGCGGGCCGCGGCGTCGTCGTCGAGGAAGGCGACGACCTCCGGCAGCCCGCCCTGCTCGGCGAGCACGTCGAGGGCGGTGTTGCGGGCGCCCGAGAGGCCCCGGCGCCGCTGGTTCTCCACGACCTCGACCGACGGGTCGAAGAAGCCGCGGGCCCGGACGGCGAGTCCGCGGTGGTGGTCGATCACGAGGACCACGCGCTCGGGGCGGTGGGTCTGCGCGGTGATCGAGTCGATCGCCGCGCGCAGGTCGTCCCAGCGCCGCTCGGTGTAGGCGCAGACGACGACGGCGCTGGTGGGGAGGGCGGCACGGTCGTGGGTCATGGCGGGGTCCCTTCCGGGGATCGTGCTCAGGCCGCGAGGCGGGTGCCGGCGGTGGGGACCGCGACGTCGGCGGCGGTCAGGGAGGTGACGACCCGGCCGTCGGTGGACGGCGCGGCGGCGCGCATGGCGTCGGCGCGGCGGCGGGCGGCGCGGCGGCGGCCGGGGACGCACTCGCGCCCGAGGGTGCGCAGGACCCGCACGCCGTCGGCGAAGGTGCGCAGGTTGGTCTCGCCGTGGATGCGTTCGCGCTCGGTGCTCGCCACCTCGGCGATCCGCAGGCCGGCCAGCGAGAACCGGCAGGTCAGGAGCGTCTCGATCTCGAAGCCGTCGCCCCAGAGCATGGAGCCGGCGGGGACGTCGAGGTCGAGGGCGGGGAGGTCGAGCACGACGACGGTGTCGCGCCAGAAGGCGTTGTAGCCGTAGCAGAGGTCGCTGTAGCGGGTCCGCAGCGCGGCGTTGGCGAGGCCGTTCAGCCCGGCGTTGCCGAGGCGGCGGAGCAGCGTGATGTCCTCGCTGCCCGCGTCGTCGGAGTGCGCGAAGCGGGTGCCCTTGGCGACGTCGGCGCCGGCGACCAGGGCCTCGACGAAGGCCGGGATCTCGGCGGCGTCGGCCGAGCCGTCGGCGTCGAACATGACGATGACGTCGCCGGTGGCGGCCGCGAAGCCGTGCGCCAGCGCGTTGCCCTTGCCGCGGCGACCCTGGGAGACGATCACGGCGTCGGGGCGCAGGCGGCGGGTGACCGCCACGGTGTCGTCGACCGAGTGCCCGTCGACGAGGACGATCTCGGCGTCCGGGGGGAGCTGCGGCAGGACGATCTCGAGGTTCCGGGCCTCGTTGCGTGCGGGGACGATGACGGAGAGTGTCGGGGTCGAGCTCCGGGACACGGTGACTCCTCGTGATGACCAAGGGCGGGTTCGGGGGACTTCGGTCGCTCTCGGCTGCCGTTTCGGGGTGACAGGCCGTTGCGTGGAGCAAACGTTAGCCCATCCGGCGTAACCGTCAAGCCTTCAACCGCAGAGAGTGACCTAGGCAGCAGAAGAAATGTGCGCAACCGGTTGCCGTCAACCGATCGGCCGATCGCACGGTGAGTAATCGGGCACGCGTCGTGGTCGCGGACCCCGCAGAGGGGTCCGGCGGCGGGTCGCTAGACTCGTGGTGACCCACTTCGGCGAGGGCGGCCCGCACGCGGCCGCCGTGATCGACGCGGTGCGCATCCGGGGTTCTCCACCGCGTGATGTGCGGCCGTCCCGCCGAGCCCGCACACCGCAGGAGCGAGAAACCGCCATGGCCGACGTCAAGATCGCCGCAGAGCCCCGTACCGAGTTCGGGAAGGGCGCGGCACGGCGTACCCGTCGGGCCGGCCGTGTCCCCGCCGTCCTCTACGGGCACGGCACCGACCCGGTCCACCTGTCCTTCGACACCGTCGAGTTCGCCGCCGTGATGCGCCTGAACGGCCGCAACGCCGTGCTCACCGTCAGCGGCGTCGGGTCGCCCCAGCTCGCCCTGACCAAGAGCGTGGTGCGCGACCCGATCAAGGGCTTCATCGAGCACGTCGACCTCGTCGTGGTCCGCCGCGGCGAGAAGGTCACCGTCGACGTGCGCGTGGTGACCCTGGGCGAGGCCGCCCCGGGCTCGCTGGTCTTCCAGAACGAGGACACCCTCTCCATCGAGGCCGACGCGCTGAACATCCCCGAGGAGATCTCGGTGGTCATCGACGGGGCCGCGATCGGCACTCAGATCACCGCCGGCGAGATCCGCCTCCCCGACGGCTCGACGCTGCTGACCGACCCGGAGGCCCTGGTCGTCAACGTGACCGAGGCGCCGACCGAGGACGCGATGGAGGAGGAGATCGACGCCGAGGGTGCGGGTGTCGAGGAGGACGCCCCCGAGTCCGAGGACGGCGAGGGCACCCAGCGCGGCGAGGGCTCCGACGGCGGGGCCCCCGAGGACCCGGCCGCCGCCGAGGGCGAGACCCCCGGCAAGGACGACTGACGTGTCGGCTCCCGGGTCGCCCGGCCCCGTGCTCGTCGCCGGTCTGGGCAACCCGGGGGCCGAGTACGACGGGACCCGCCACAACGTGGGGTTCGCGGTCGCCGACGTGCTCGCCGCGCGCGTCGGCGCCCGCTTCTCGGCGCACCGCAAGTCGGGCGCCGACGTCGCCGAGGGCCGCCTCGTCGGCCGGAAGGCGATCCTCGCGAAGCCGCGCGGCTACATGAACCTCTCCGGCGGTCCGGTCACCAACGCGCTGCGCTTCTTCTCCGTGCCGGCCGAGGACCTCGTCGTCGTGCACGACGACCTCGACCTCGACTTCGGGCTGATCCGCCTCAAGCGCGGCGGCGGCGAAGGCGGGCACAACGGGCTGCGCTCGATCTCGAAGTCGCTCGGCACGAAGGACTACCTGCGGGTGCGGTTCGGGATCGGGCGCCCGCCCGGGCGCCAGGACCCCGCCGACTACGTGCTCAAGCGGTGGTCCTCGACCGAGCGCAAGGAGCTCGACGTCTCCCTGGAGCTCGCCGCGGACGCGGTCGAGGCCCTGCTCACCGAGGGTCTCGAGCCGGCCCAGAACCGGTTCCACCCCCGCTAGCCGGCCCGGGAGTGGCTACGGTCCGCGGGTGGCGATCGGACTCTCGACGCTCCCCGGGGTGCTGCTGACCTACCCGGCGCTCGGCGAGGCGGTCCCGTGCCCCTACGGCCGGTTCGAGATCGAGGCCGTCCTCGACGCCGCCGTCGTCGGGCAGCCGCCCCTGGTGCTCCTCTCCCACGGCACCGGGACGGCCCCCGACGTCTACCGGGGCCTCGCCGCCGATCTCGCGCACGCCGGACTCGCCGTCGCCGCGCTCTCCCACGCCGGGAACCGCCTCGGGGACGACACGCTCGCCGGCACGGCCGAGGTGCTCACGCGGCGGACCCGGCAGGCCGTCGAGGCCGCCGACCTCGCCCTCGAGGCCCTGGGGCGGGACGGCTCCGACCGGCACCGCGTCGGCGTCGTCGGGCACTCGCTTGGCGCGGCGACCGCGCTGGCCCTCGCCGGGGCCCGGCCCTCGACCATGCCGTGGGAGACCGCCGACGCGACCGAGCGGCCGATCGAGGTCAGCCGGGACGCGCGCGTCGCCGCCCTCGTCCTGCTCATGCCCGCCACGCCCTGGTTCGGCCGACCCGGAGCGCTGGCCGACGTCGACGCCGCGACCCTGATGCTGACCGCCGAGCACGACGACCACACGCCGGCGTGGCACGGCGAGATCCTCACCGCCGGCATGCCGCACCTGACCCACCACGTCGTCGGGGGCGGACACTTCGCGGCGCTGACCCACTTCGGGCCACGGGCGGTCGCCGCCGGCCTCCCGCCCGCCCTCGACCCCCCGGGCTTCGACCGGGCCGCGGCACAACGCCGCTGGCATCCCCGGGTCGCCGACTGGTTGACCACGCACCTCCGGGACGCCGCGGTGCCGGCCCAGGGGTGACTGCTGGGGCGGGGCCGTCGACCCACGATCTGCCACCCGCTCGCGGGTGGCTCTGGCGCACGGAGGCGGGATGCGGCGGGATCGGATCATGCACCGCTTCTCCCAGGTCGACGTCTTCGCCGAGCGGCTCACCGAGGGGAACCCGGTGGCCGTGGTCCACGACGCCGACGACCTCAGCGACTCCCACATGGCCGCCTTCGCCGCCTGGACGAACCTGAGCGAGACGACCTTCCTGCTGAGCCCGACGACGCCGGACGCGGACTACCGCCTGCGCATCTTCACGCCCGACCGCGAACTGCCGTTCGCCGGACACCCCACGCTCGGCTCGGCGCGGGCCTGGCTCGACGCCGGCGGGACCGCCCGCGACCCGGCGCAGCCGGTGCAGGAGTGCGGCGCGGGGATGGTCCGCGTGCGGCGCGATCCCGACGATGCGGGCCGGCTCGCGTTCGCCGCTCCCCCGCTGCTGCGCTCCGGCCCCGTGGACGACGCGGACCTCACCGCCCTGCGCCGGGGCCTCGGCCTGCGGGCGGCGGACGTCGTCGACGCCGCCTGGGTCGACAACGGGCCGCACTGGGTCGCGCTCCTGCTCCGCGACGCCGCGGCCGTGCTCGCCGTCGAGCCCGACCTGGCCGCCCTGACCGGCTACGACGTCGGCGTGGTGGGCCTGCACCCCGCCGGCTCGGACGCCCTCGTCGAGGTGCGCGCCTTCGTGCCGGGCGGCGGCATCGGCGAGGACCCCGTGACCGGCAGCCTCAACGCCGGACTCGGACGCTGGTTGATCGACACCGGCCGCGTCCCGACGGCCTACACCGCCGCCCAGGGCACCCGCCTGGGGCGCCGCGGACGGGTCCGGGTGGAGCAGATCGGCGACGACCTGTGGGTCGGCGGTGCCACCGTCCCCGGCATCCTCGGCTCGGTCCACCTCTGACCCCCGGCGGAGCCCGGTCGTCGTCCCGTCAGTAGGGCACGGTCGCGTTCTCCTCGGCCCAGAGCTTCTCGCCGTCACTGCCGGCGGGCGGCGGCCACATCCCGTTGATCATCCAGAGGTCCCGCGGGGTCTCGTCGACGTGGAACTCGGTGTGCAGGCCGCGGTCCGTGGTGTACGGCGCCACCACGCGGGTGATCGTGTCGCCGATCCGCCGCCGGTCCTCCGGCGCCTCGGTGTGGCGGGCGATGTGCTCGATGACCACCCGGACCGCGGCGTCGGTGGACTCACCGCCGACGAAGAGGTTCTCCGGGTCGACCTCGTGGAACGCGACGACGACGTAGAACGGCGGCAGCCCGATCCGGGTGTAGATCCCGGTGACGTCGTTCGCGAAGTTCCGCTTGTCCTCGGCGGTGTAGAGCCCGGGCGAGTGATGGATCGACCAGAGCGGCATGGTTCCTCCTGGAGTGGGTTCCGTCGGGTGGTCTCAGCGGCCGAGCGGGACGGTCAGGCCCTGCACCGGCCCCGACAGGGCGGCCTTGACCTGCCGCGACACGTCGTCGACGAGGATCTCGTCGTCCCCCTGCTCGATCCCGTCGAGCACCCTCGTCGCCACCTGCGCCGGGGAGAGCTTCTCCCCGGGCATGGCCGCGACCATCTCGGTGTCGGCGAAGCCGAGGTGGACCCCGACGACGTGGGTGCCCTGCCCGGCGAGCTCGAGGCGCAGCGAGTTGGTGATCGACCACAACGCCGCCTTCGAGGCGCCGTAGGCCCCGGCCCCGGCGCCCCAGGACAGCAGTGAGTGGAGGTCGACGAGGGCCCCGCCGCCGTGGGCGGCGAGGACGGGCGCGAAGGCCCGGGCCACCCGCAGGGCGCCGAGGACGTTGGTCTCGAACGTCGCACGCACCTCGTCCATCGAGCCGGTGAGCAGCGGCCCCGGGAACAGGACGCCGGCGTTGTTGAACACCAGCGTCGCGTCGCCGGCGCGTTCGGCGAGGGCGCGCACCGACTCGTCGTCGACCACGTCGAGGGCGACCGCCTCGACCCGCGAGTCCGACGAGGCCTCGGGCCGGCGCGCGGTCGCGTACACCTTCGCCGCGCCCCGCTCGAGGAGCTCCTGGGTGAAGGCGGCGCCCAGTCCCCGCTGCCCTCCGGTGACCACCGCGACTGCTCCGGCGACGTCCGTCATCTGCTTCTCCCGTCCGTGGGCCTCACGATCTTCGATAGAGTATGCACATCATCTATCGTGTCAATACGCTGGCTCCGACCGACCGGACGGGGAGGGACCGTGGCGAGGGCATCACGTGAGCAGAGGGCGGAGAACCACGAGCGGGTCCTCGAGGAGGCCCGGCGACTGATCCGGGAGAAGGGCGCCGACGGCGTCAGCGTGCCCGAGGTGATGGCCGCGGCCGGGCTGACCCACGGCGGGTTCTACAAGCACTTCGCCTCGAAGGAGGCCCTGCTCGCGGAGGCCGGCGCCGGGGCGTTCGGCGCGCGCGCGGCGACGCTCGACGACCTCGTCGCGACCGAACCCGACCCAGCGACGGCCCGGGCCCGGTTCATCGCCGGCTACCTGTCGACCTGGCACCGCGACCACCCCGGCGACGGGTGCGCGGGGGTCGCGCTGGCCGCCGACGTCGCCCGCCGCCGGCCCGACGATCCGCTGCACGACGTCTACGTCGCGGGGGTCACCCGGCTCGCCGACACCCTGCACGCGCTGCACTCCGGGGAGGCCGGGGGCGGGGTCCCGACGACGCCAGGGGACCGCCGGGACCCGGAGGCCCTGGCGGAGCTCGCCACCCTCGTCGGGGCGCAGGTGCTGGCCCGCGCCACGGCGGGGCACCCGATCTCCGAGCAGTTCCTCGACGCCGCCCGGGACCGCCTGCTCGGCGGGTGAGCAACGGCCGGGTCGGCCCGGCGCCGGTCATCCGTCGAGCTCGTAGCCGCGCCGGAGGATGTCGCGCGCGCCGTCGGCCTGCCGGGTGCCCTGCGGGCCGGTCGACCCGAGCCACGCCAGCATGGCGGCGCAGCCGACGAGGTCGTGGGCGGTGACCTCGGGCCGCGCCAGGCCGGCCTCCTGCGACTCGGCGAGGAACCTCGCGGTGGTGGCGGTCATCTCCTCGCACGCGAGGCCCAGCGGAGTCGGCCGACCACCTTCCAACGCCTCGACCAGCGGCCCGGACAGGCCGCGGTAGCTCGCGATGTGGGCCTCCATCTCGCCCAACCAGGCGTCCAGCCGCTCCTCGAGCCCGACCTCGTGCGCGATCCTCTCGCCGGCCGCGCGGAGCTCGTCGTTCTCGGCCCACAGGACCTCGGCCACCAGGCACGCCCGGTCGGGGAAGTGCCGGTACAGCGTGCCCGGGCCTACCCCGGCCTCCCGGGCGATGGCCTCCAGGGAGGTCGTGACGCCGTGGAGCCGGAGGTGCCGGCGCGCCACCTCGACCAGCAGCTCACGGTTGTGCCGCGCATCGGAGCGCATCGGCCGCTCGGTGCCCGCCATGCGACTCCTCCCCCCGCCACGCCGCACCCCGCCGTCCGGGCGACTCTCCGCGCACGGTACCGGAGGTAGCCTCCGTGTACCGTAACTGGAGGCAGCCTCCGCTCGATCTCGTGGAGACCTGCGCCGTCCGTCCCGACCACGAGAGGACCCGCCGTGGCGACGTCCGTCCCGCTCTCCCTGCTGGACCTGGCCCGGGTCCGCCCCTCCGAGACCGCCGCCGAGGGCGTCGCCCGCAGCGTGCGCCTGGCGCGCACCGCCGACGGCCTCGGCTACCACCGGCTCTGGGTCTCCGAGCACCACAACATGCCCGGTCTCGCGTCCTCGGCGACGTCGCTCTACATCCAGCACCTGGCCGCGAACACCACGAACCTGCGTGTCGGGTCCGGCGGGATCATGCTCCCGAACCACTCGCCGCTGGTGATCGCCGAGCAGTTCGGCCTGCTCGAGACGCTCTTCCCGGGGCGGATCGACCTCGGGCTCGGCCGGGCGCCCGGGACCGACGGGCCCACGATGCAGGCCCTCCGCCGCGGGACCACGGCCTCCGAGCACTTCCCCGCCGACATCGTCGAGCTGCACGGCTACCTCACCGGCGAGACCACCGTCGCCGGGGTCCAGGCCTACCCACACCACGCCGGCGGCGTGCCCCTCTACATCCTGGGCTCCTCGCTCTACGGCGCCCAGCTCGCCGCCCACCTCGGCCTGCCCTACGCCTTCGCGTCGCACTTCGCCCCGGAGGCCCTCGTCGAGGCGGCCGCGACCTACCGGGACCGCTTCGACGCCTCGCGGTCCCTCGCCGGCCCCGACGCGACGCCGCACTTCATCGCCGCCGCGAACGTCGTCGCCGCCGACGACGCCGAGACCGCCACCGAGCAGTACCGCCGGACCGAGCTGGAGTGGCTGCGCTCGATCCTCGGCCGCGGCCGTGACCTGTCCGACTCCCAACTCGTCGAGCTCCGCGAGCACCCCGCCGGACGCCAGGTGCTCGGCATGCTCGCCCGCAGCCTCGTGGGCACCGGCCCCGAGGTCGTCGTCGGGCTCGACGCGCTGGCCGAGGAGGTCCGGGCCGACGAGCTCATCCTCGTCAACGCCGCGGTCGACGAGGACCAGCAGCACCGCACCCTCGAGCTGCTCGCCCCGCACGCCGGTACGCAGGGTGCCGACGAAGCCCGCCTCGTGGCGTCCGCCGCGCGCTGACCAGCACGTCGAACCCGACAAGTAGGAGGTAGCGACATGGCCATGGACCTGGGCCGGTACGGCATCTGGCAGGGCGGGTGGCAGCTCGACCCCGAGCTCGCGCGCGGGATCGAGTCCCTGGGCTTCGGCACGATCTGGATCGGCGGCTCCCCCGCCGGGGACCTCGCCCTCGCCGAATCGCTGCTCGACGCCACCGACCACGTCGTGATTGCCACCGGCATCGTCAACATGTGGGCGACCCCCGCCGAGGAGGTCGCCGCGTCCTTCCACCGGCTCGAGGCCAGGCACCCGGGCCGCTTCCTGCTCGGCGTCGGCGTCAGCCACCCCGAGGCCAACAGCGACTACCGCAAGCCCTACGCCACGATCGTCGAGTACCTCGACGGCCTCGACGCCGCCGACGTCCCCGCCGACCGGCGGATCCTCGCCGCACTCGGCCCCAAGGTCCTCGAACTCTCCGCGCAGCGCACCGCCGGCGCCCACCCCTACCTCGTCCCGCCCGAGCACACCCGCCGCGCCCGCGAGATCCTCGGCGACGGCGCCCTGCTCGCCCCGGAGAACAAGGTCGTCCTGAACTCCGACCCGGCCGCCGCGCGCGGGATCGGCCGCCCCGCCGTGCAGAAGCCCTACCTCGGGCTGCGCAACTACGTCAGCAACCTCGAGCGCCTGGGCTGGACCGACGCCGACATCGCCGACGGCGGCAGTGACGCCCTCATCGACTCCCTGGTCGCCCACGGCGAGCCCGACGCGGTCGCCGCCCGGCTCGACGAACACCTCACCGCCGGCGCCGACCACGTCTGCGCCCAGGTCCTCACCCCGAAGGGCGCCGACCTACTCCCCGACGTGCGGCGACTGGCCGGAGCCCTCGGCCTCAGCTGACCGTGGGTCCCGGCGGCCGGGACTCCGGTGATCGACCCGTCTCGAGACCGCCGAGCACGAGCTCGGCGAGCGTCTCGGCGTACTACGCGACGTCGCTGTCGGGATGGGTCTCGGCGTCGCCGAGCATGGTGTCGATCCCGCCCTCAGGTGCCGGCGACCCTGCGGTAGCGGATGTGGGTGGACAGCGGGGAGTGGAGCACCTCGACCGGCTCGAACCCGAAGGTCCCGACACCGTCGAACATCCGCTCACCCCCTCCCAGCAGCACGGGCGCGATGTCCAGGGTGAGCTCGTCGACCACGCCGGCGATCAACGCCTGTCGGGCGGTGGACGCGCCGCCGGCGATGTCGACCCCCTCGTCCCCGGCGGTCTCGCACGCCCGGGCGTAGGCGGCGTCGAAGCCCTCGGTGACGAAGTGGAAGGTCGTGCCGCCCTCCATCTCGATCGGGTCGTGGGCGTGATGGGTCAGCACGAACACCGGCGCGTGGTACGGCGGCTCGGCGCCCCACCAGCCGCGCCAGTCCTCGTCCCACTCGCCGCGGATCGGCCCGAACATGTTCCGACCCATGACGTAGGCGCCGCGGGGCCGCATGAGCCACCGGTTGGCCGCGATCTCGTCGGCCTCCGTCGCCCGGGGATCTCCGACGTGCCACCCGTGCAGCTCGAGGCCGCGCTTCCCGAGCGGGTTGTCGCGGCTCTGGTCCGGACCGGCGACATAGCCGTCGAGCGAGATCGACATGTGGCAGGTGGTGTCCGTCATCAGCACTCCGAGGTCGTGGGGGCGTCACATCAAGGACGAACGACCGAACCGGCCGTCGACATCGATGGGATGTGACGACGACCACACAGGGCCGACGTCGAGGTGGACCGGAGCGGCAGCGTCTGGTCTGCGACGGCCGGGAGTGCCCGGACGTCGTCGGAACACCCGAGGAGGCAGACCGTGAAGTACCTGCTCGTCATCCAGATGAACCCGCAGACCTGGGAGTCGCTGTCCGAGGCCGAGCGCGACGAGATCGCCGGCGGCCAGGAGGCCTTCATGGAGACCATCACCGCCACCGGCGAGATGGTCGGTACCCACGCCCTGGCCGACCCTTCCCAGAGCGCGGTCGTGCGCGGTCGTCCGGGCGCTGCGACCGTCACCGACGGCCCCTTCCTCGAGGCCAAGGAGTACATGGGCGGCTTCTACCTGGTCGACTGCGAGGGAATGGAGCGGGCCTGCGAGCTCGCCGCCATGATCCCCGGGACCGATCGGCTGCCGGTGGAGGTCCGCCCCGTCGTCTTCACCGCCGGCTACGGCCTGGACCTCCTGCCCACTCCGTGAGCGATGTCGGTGGGCCCGCCGCGTCCGAGGACCTGCTGCGCCGCTGCGCGCCGCAGGTCCTCGGTGCGCTCGTCCGCTCCGGCGGCGACTTCGCCTCGTGCGAGGACGCCGTCCAGGAGGCGCTGGTCGCGGCGTTCTCGACCTGGCCGCGCAGCGGCGTCCCCGACGACCCGCACGCCTGGCTGGCGACCGTCGCCCGGCGCAAGCTCATCGATCTCGACCGCGCCGAGAAGGCCCGACATCGCCGCGAGGACCTCGCCGTCGCCCGCGAACCCGACCGCGGGTCGGCGCCACCGGCCGACGAGGTGACGCTGGGGGACCTGCCCCCGGCGTCCGACGCCGCCGACGACACCCTGCAGTTGCTGATGCTGTGTGCGCACCCGGCACTGTCCGAGGCGAGCCGGATCGCGCTGATCCTCCGTGCTGTCGGCGGGCTGCGGACCCCGGAGATCGCGCGGGCGCTCCTGGTCCCCGAGACCACCGTCGCCCAGCGCATCAGTCGGGCCAAGGCCACGATCGCCGCCGCGGGGGCCGGGTTCGATCTCGCCGACGACCGTCACGACGAACGCCTCGCGGCCGCCCTGCACGTGATCTACCTCGTCTTCGACGAGGGCTACACCGCGACGACGGGGCCGCTGCTCACGCGTGTCGACCTGACCCGGCACGCCATCCGGCTCACCCGACGGTTGCACGAGCTCCTGCCCCACGACGGCGAGATCGCCGGGCTCCTCGCGTTGATGCTGCTGACCGACGCCCGTCGCGACACCCGCGTCGACGACACCGGGGTGCTCGTCCCCCTGGCCGAGCAGGACCGCAGCCGCTGGGACCACCGGCTGATCGAGGAGGCGGTCGCGCTGCTCAGCGGCGCGCTGCGCGCCGCTCCCCTGGGTCCGTACCAGCTGCAGGCCGCGATCGCCGCGGTGCACGCGGAGGCGCCGTCGGACGGGAGACCGACTGGCCCCAGATCCTCGTGCTCTACGGCCTGCTCGAACGCCGCACCGACAACCTGGTCGTCACCCTGAACCGAGCGGTGGCCGTCGGCATGGCACGCGGCGCCGACGCCGGCCTCCGCGTGCTCGACACCGTGGCCGGCGACCCCCGCCTGCGCCGCAGCCACCGTCCCGACGCGGTCCGCGCCCACCTCCTCGAGCGACTCGGCGACCTGCCCGGAGCACGCGAGCACTACCGCCGGGCCGCCCGCGCCGCCACGAACCAGGCCGAGAAGCGCTACCTGGAGAAGCGGGCGCACGCGACCACCCGGGACCACGGGGGCGGACCGGGACCGGCGGCCTGACCGGCGGCGAGCCGGCCACGCGGATCGAGGCGATACCGCAATGATCCGCGGCATCGCTCCAACCGGTCGAAGGCTGCCTTCGTTCGACCAGAACCGAGCGAATGTTCAGACTCGGCGGAATTCGGTGATGCCCGGGTCGGGGATCGGGACGGACTCGAAGGACCCTGGGGCGAAGAGGACGAAGGTCTCGAGGTCGTCGGAGTAGCCGATCTCGTTGTGTCCGACGCCCGGGGGGATGTTGAGGCAGGTGCCGGGAACGGTGCGCACGATCGTCCCGTCCTCGAAGGCGATGTCCTCCCAGCCCCGCAGGCAGTACACCAACTGGAAGGTCAACGGGTGGTAGTGCCAGCCCGTCGTTCCCTTGTCCCCCGGCAGGGCGCGAACGATCTGCGCGTTGTAGTCGCCCCTGGTCGCCTCCAGGACGCCGAGGTCGCGGTACTGGAAGAACGTGCGTGATCCGGCCGAGTCGAATGAGTCCGGCGCCAGGTGGGACACGGATACCGAGTAGGGGCTGGTAGGGCGTTCGGTGGTCGACATGCTGATCTCCTGTGGGGTGTCGCTAGTCGCCGAGAACGGTCTCGACGATCTTTCTGGCGCGGCCTAGGAGCTCGAGGTGCTCCTCGATGTCTCGGCACCGTTCGGCGACCGCGCCGAGCATCCGGTTCTGGACGGTGGCGATGACGACGTCGTCGACGCCCTTGCCCTGCCAGGGCTCGAGGCTTCGCTTGAGGTCCTCCTCGCCCCGCGCGGCGTGCACCTGCACGACGGTGCGGAACTCCTCGACAGGCCGGCCGGCCGCCTCCAACCGCTCGAGGAGGGTCGCGTGGAGGTCGCGGGAATCCCGCGATGGTGTCGCGAAGAAGAACCCGTCGCCCACGCGCACAGCTCGTCGGACCGCGGCGGCCGAGCCGCCCCCGAACACCAACGGGATCGCTCTCGCGGGCCGTGGACTCAGGGCGACACGTTCGACGTGATGGAAGCGCCCGTCGAGGCTGACGAGCTCGTCGCTCCACAGCGCCTTGAGCAGGTCGATCTGTTCGTCGAGGCGTCTTCCACGATCTGCGACGGGCACACCGAGCGTCTCGTACTCCACGACGTTCCAGCCGAGCCCGACCCCCAGGGTCAGCCGGTCCCCGCTGAGCAGGGCGACCTCGGCCGTCTGCTTCGCCACGAGCGCTGTCTGGCGTTGCGGCAGGATGAGGATGCCGGTCATGAGCTCGACGCTCGCGGTCGTCGCCGCGAGATAGCCCAGGAGCACCAGGGGCTCGCGGAAGGGCGTCGTCTCGTCGTAGTCGCGGGTGATCGGTGGGGTGCGGTCGCGGTGCTCGGCGCCCACGACGTGGTCGTAGACGACGATCGAGTCGTAGCCCTGCCCCTCGACCGTCGTCGCCCACCTGCTGAGCGCGGCCGTGTCGGCGCCGAGCTCGGTCATCGGCAGGGCCGCCCCGACCCTCACTTGGTCGCCAGGGGGTTCAGAGGTGAGCCCAG
This sequence comes from Actinomycetospora atypica, assembly GCF_042653685.1. NCBI lineage: Bacteria > Bacillati > Actinomycetota > Actinomycetes > Pseudonocardiales > Pseudonocardiaceae > Actinomycetospora > Actinomycetospora atypica. The sequence goes on from NZ_JBHSIV010000027.1 coordinate 13,986, forward strand.
CCCGCCGGGTACGAGCAGGTTCGGGGCGCTGAAGAGGAACTCGTAGCGCCCGTCGCGGGCGCAGGATTCGCCGAGCTTCTCGAGATCGAACAACTCGCCCAGGGTCAGACCCAGGTCCCGGATCGCCACCATGTGGAATGGATAGGCCTGCTCGGGGTCCGACGGGCTCACCGGTCCGTCGGGGAGCGACGCCGTCGCTTCCACCGAGGTGTTGTCAGCGGCGACCGCTGCGATGTCGTGCTCGCGCAACCAGGTCGCGGTCTCGAGGAGGAGGCCGGGGGTGGCGGTCCAGAACTCTCCGACGTCCATGCCGGCCTTGAAGCGCTCGATCCATCCGGTGCGCAGGAGAAGGATGTCTCCCGGCAGGATCTCGACGCCCTGGTGAGCCGCGACGGCGTCGAGCTCGGCGGAGGAGATGAGGTGGTTCGAGGGCAGTGTGGGGAGGCCGTGGAAGCGCGCCACGTCGAGCAGGACCCCTCGGCCGGTGACGCCGGCGGCCGTCTTGTCGATGCCGCAGTAGGTGGCGCCCTGCCAGGTCACACTGCGGTTGGAGAAGCCGTTGTACATCTGGCCGTCGTAGCTGATGTGGGCCAACGCATCGAACTGCGTCGAGGCCTGCAGCGGCATGCTGATGTGGTCGTCGGCGACACAGATGTCTCCCCGGAAGTCCGGCGCATACCCCCTCTCGGTGACCAGGTGGACCGGGTTGAACCGCTCGGTCCCCCTGGCCTGACCGGGTTGCGGCCCGTGCGCGGCGAGCCGCAGCCCCATGCTCACGACCTCGCCCGACCTCACCTGCGCCGCTGCGGCGCGGACCTGGTCACGGCCGATCAGGTTGAGGGTGCCGATCTCGTCGTCGGGCCCCCAGCGCCCCCAGTTGCTCAGTGACTTCCCCAGCTCTCGGAACGAGCTCATCCACGTACTCCTGTCGTCGTCGACGGAACAGCTGACGGATCCGGCGGTGAGGTGGCCTCAGAACCGGCTGTCGGCACCCAGCCCGCGATGGGGGTCCAGTAGTAGATGTGCAGCCGGCGATGGACGAAGGCCCAACGCCCGTCGCGGCGCTCCAGACGGTCGGTGTAGAGGCCCGCGCTCTGGATCGGACCGGACTCCAGGTCGGTCAGGAAGACGTCGACCGTGACGGTGTCGGTCGCCGTGCCCGCCTCCAGGTCGACGTCGACGAGCGGGTCGGCGAACCAGTGGTGCATGTGCGGGATGGCCCGCCACTGGGCGTCGAAGTTCGCGAGGATCTCCTCGACGCCGTTGCACGCTCCGCGCGAGCCGAGGTCGAGGACGGAGTCGGCGAACCAGACGCTGCGCAGAAGGTCCCGATCCCGGAGGTCGACGGCATGGGAGAACGTGGAGATCAACCTCGTGATCTCCATCTGGCTCTCCAGCAGCTCGATGCGCCGCAGCAGCTCCTTCTCGTCGGTCATGGAATGCGCTCTCCTTCGGTCGGGGCCCAGCGCCGCAGGCTGGGCAGGTCGTCGAGCGGCGGTACCGGCAGTCCGAGGGTCTCGAGATAGACCGCGTTGACCTCGGCGACGTACACGGCTCCGGTGGCGCTGACCGCCATCCCGTGCGGGCTGAGGAAGGCGCCGACGCCGAGTCCTGGACGGTGGGCGCCGAGGCGGTCGACCGCCGTTCCGTCGAGAGTCGTGACGGTCACGCAGGAACCCATGTCCGGGATCGATCCGTGCATGTAGGCCGGTGGCCCCAGCTCGGCGATGTACAGGAGATCACCGATGCGGCGGACCGCGGCGGGGCGGTGCTGGTGCCGGGATTCGACCAGCCCGCCGTCGAGGTCGAAGATCTGGAGCCGGTGGTTCTCCCGGTCGCACACGGCGAGATGGTCGTCGTCGAGCAGGCAGAGCCCGTGCGGATTGGACAACCGGCCGGGCCCCGATCCCGGCTTCCCCCAGGACGAGATGAGTCGGCCGTCGGGGTCGTAGCGGTGGATGCGCGCGTTGCCGTACCCGTCGGCCACGAAGATCTCTCGGGTCGCGGGATGTTCGACGGCGTCCGTGGGCTGGTTGAACGGCTCGCCCGAGTACGCGGCGGTGCGGTGCCCGGGAGTGCCCAGACGCAGAACGCGCCTCCCGTCGGGGTGGACCTTGTCGATGACGTGGGCGCCGACGTCCACGAGCAGGAGGTCGCCGTCCGCGCAGGTGCTGATGCCGTGGGGGCGTGCGTAGTCCGCGGCGTCCCCCCAGCCACCGGCGTAGGTACCGTCGGCCTCGAGGACGACGATGCGCTGCGGGCCACGGTTGAAGACGTAGATGCGCTCGTCGGCGCCGATCGTGACCGAGGACGCCGCACCGGAGAAGGTGGGTCCGTCGGGCAGCCGTAGCCAGTCGGCCGTCTCGTGGTAGGTGACCGCTCCTCCCCTCCCGGCCCTCGATGAGGCACCGAACTCTTCGTCGTCCGGCAACGCGCCGCACGCCTGTTCCTCCCTGCGGAAGACCGACGGGCTTCCGCGTCGGACGACCCGACGGTCCACGGACCTGCACCGCCGTCCTGGAAGTTCTCTGCGAACAGCACGGGGTGCGCTGGTCTCTCACGCCGTGTGGTCGCCGCCGTTGGGCGAGAGGACCTGGCCGGTGAAGAACCCGGCATCGGGCCCCAGCAGAAAGGTGATGGCACGGGTGACGTCGGTCGGCTCGGCGAACCGACCCAACGGGATCCGGTCGAGCTGCTCCTGCAGATGAGCCGGGTCGTAGCCACGGACCCGGTCGGTCATGACGGCGCCGGGTGCGACCGCGTTGACCGTGACCTGGTGGGGGGCGTACTCGACGGCGAGCGCTCGTGTCAGGCCGACGACACCCGCTTTCGCGGCGGAGTAGGCGGCCTGGTTCGCGTTGCCCCGGATACCGACGATGGAGCTCGTGGTCACCACGCGTCCGCCTCCGTTGGCTCGCATCAGGGGCAGCACGGCGCGCAGCGCGTAGAAGGTCGACGAGAGATTCACGTCGAGGAGGAACCGCCAGGTCTCGTCGGTGACGTCGTCGAGGGGTTCGACCGTGTTGTTCCCGGCCAGGGTGACAAGCCCGAACGGTAGGCCGTTCGCCGCGACCGCCTCGTCGACCGCCCGCTGGGCCTCCGCGCTCGAGGTGAGGTCGGCGACGACGCCGGTGGCGTCGGGTGCGGTGGTCTCGAGTGCCTCGCGGGACAGGTCGACACCGGTGACGGTGAAGCCGCGGTCGACGAGGTCACGGACGAGCTGCCGTCCGATCCCGCCCGCCGCCCCGGTGACGATGACGTGCTCGCCCATCACCGGGCTCCTCTCCGGCCGAAGGTGAGCGGGAGGCCTTCGAGGGAGCGCCCGTCGCCCAGGAGAGCGAGGTTGATCATGGCCAGGACGATCACGCCTGCCCAGTAAACCGTCACCGCGGTGACCCCGCCGAGGCCCACGAGCCAGGCGCACAGGAAGGGCGTGGGCGCGGCGAACACGACGTTGACCCCGGTCAGTCCGAGCGCGGAGCCGGTGTAGCGCAGGTGGGTCGGGAAGGCCTCGGCGAACAGCGCAGCCTGGGCGGCGTTGCCGAACTGGGCCCCCGCGGAGGCGGCGACGACCACGAGCAGCACCACGGCGACGCTCGTCGTGGCCACGGCAGGGAAGAACACCACCGCGGAGGCGAGCGTGACCCCACTGCCCAGGAGGAGCACCTGCCGGCGCCCGATCCGGTCCGCGAGCTTGCCGCCGACGAAGGCCGCTCCCGTCGCGACGACGTTGGCCACCATCAGGATCGTGAAGGTCGTACTCGAGGTGAAGCCGTGTGAGGTCATGTAGCTGATGCCGTACACCGTGACGAGGTAGAAGGTCAGCGTGATCGGGGCGAAGGCCAGGATCAGCCGCAGGATCGCGACGCCGTGGCTGCGGACCACCGACAGGGGTCCCGGCAGAGCCTCGTCCTCGACCTGCCGGCGGAACAGCGGGGTCTCCTCGACCTTGAGCCGCACGTAGATGCCGACCCCGACCAGGACGATGCTGGCCACGAACGGGATGCGCCAGCCCCAGGTCTGGAACGCCACCTCGGTCAGGGTGCCGGCGAGGATCGCGAGGATGAGGTTCGCGACGACCTGGCTGATGGGCGATCCCATCCCCAGGACCGCTCCGTAGAACGCGCGTCGGTCCGTTGGTGCGTGCTCCATCGTCACCAGCTGGACGCCGGTGGCTTCTCCTCCCAGCGCGAAGCCTTGGAGGAAGCGCAGCGCCACGAGCAGCGCGGGCGCCGCGAACCCGGCCGCCGCGTACCCGGGGATCAGGCCGATGGCCGTCGTCGAGAGCCCCATCAGCATGAAGGTCGTCAGCAGGACGTTGCGGCGTCCCAGGCGGTCGCCCAGGTAGCCGAACACCATGCCACCGAGGGGGCGGGCGAGGACGCCGACACCGAAGGTCGCGAACGAGGCCAGCAGAGCGGTGGACGGGTCCGAGCGTTCGAAGAACACGGCCGGGAAGACCGTCGCGGACATGGCTCCGTAGATCGCGAAGTCGAAGTACTCCAGCGTCGCGCCGAACGCCCCGCTGGTCAGCGCCCGGCGGGACTGTCGGGTGGGCCTGCGCGGGATCGTCGGGGCACTGTCCTGGTGGAGGTCGAGCTGCATGGTGACTCCCTCTTCTGCCGCGACGCAGCGAAGGTCGGTCGGAGCCGAGCGACGGACTCGGTGTCTCCCAACGCTAGGGAGCCGCCTCGGTGGGCGGAACGACCGCGACGAGTCATTCCTCCATGAGGAATCAGAAGCGGAGCTCGGCCTCGATGGCGGCGCCGGCGCTCCGGAGGAGACCGAGGAAAGTCGTCTCGATCGCCGAGAGCTCCGCTCCGCAGCCGGCCTCGATGCGCGACGACGGACCAGCGATCGTCAGGGAGCAGATCGGGCGGCCCGTCGGCCGTCGGATCGCGATGCCGAGCGCGTAGACGCCGTCCTCGGACTCCCCGACGTTGCGGGCGAACCCGAGGCGACCGACCGCCTCGATCTCGGCCTCGAGAGCCACGCGGCTCACCAGGGTCCGCCCGGTGAGGGGCGCGATCTCCGCCGTCGGATAGAGGAGCCCCCGTTCTCGAGCGGGGAGCGCCGCCAGGAGGACCTTGCCGGCCGCGGCGGCGTGGGCGGGTACCGAAGCCCCGAGCCTGCTCGTGACCCTGAGGGTCCGCTCGGGCTCGACCACCGCGGTGAACTCGGCGTGCCCACCATTGAGGGTGCAGAGGTGCACCGTCTCCCGCGCCGCGGCGCAGAGCGCGTCGAGATGCGGTTGCGCGACCTCGGCGCAGTGCATGGCGGACTCGGCCTCGGGCGAGGTGCTCATGGCGGGTCCGAGCCGGTAGCTCCGCGTGGCCGTCTGATCCACATAGCGATGGGTCTTCAGGGTGGCGAGCAGGCGGTACGTGGAGGACTTGCCGATCCCCAGCGTCTCCGCGATCTCCGTCAGCGTGAGGTCGTCGTGGTGGCGCAGGAGCGTGAGCACCCGCAGGGCCTGGTGCACCGATTGCAGGGTCTGGGCCACGTCACCACTTCTCGTCGACAGGTCGTGTCGCTGACTGTCCCACATAGCGGAAACAGACCAGGACGTTCCGCAGGACGGAAGGGTCTCGACATCGAGCGGAGCGGCTGCGACGTTCGGCGCGTGATCGTTCTGGTGGGACTCGGGCCGATCGGCGGCGGTGTCGGTGCGGCGCTCGCCGAGCAGGGTGAAGCGGTGCTCGGCGTCGACCCCGACGCCGAACGCAGGGCCGCATGGGCTGCCCTGACCGGCGAGCCGGTGGCCGCTCGTCCCGAGGACATCTCCTCCTGGGCAGTCGTCGACGTCGTCGTCGTCGCCGTCCGGACGGCCGACCAGCTCTGGTCGGTCCTCGACGCTCTCCCGGCCGGCGAGCGGTCGGTACTCGTGCTGACCACGCTCGGCATCGCGGATGCGCGCGCCCTCGAGAACTCACCCCACGCCGTCGTCGAGGCACCTGTCTCCGGAGGCGCCGAAGGCGCTCGACGAGGAGAACTGACGATGTTCCTGCACACCCCCGAACCGCTCGCCCCGGCGGCGCAGCGCGTTGTCGACGGCGTCACCAGCCGGGTCCTCTCCTTCGACGGTTTCGGCCGACCCGCCGTCGCGAAGCTGGCCAACAACACCCTGGCCGCCTACATCGCCCTCGCCGTCGCGGAGATGGGCGACGTGGCTGCCCGTGCGGGGCTGGACCGTTCTACGTTCCTCGACGTCGTCTCGGTCTCGTCCGGCCAGAGCTGGATCTCCGATCACTTCGACGAGGTCGCCCCTGATCTGTTGTTCAAGGACGTCGCGCTGCTCCGGCGGGACGTGGGCGACCTCCCGGTGATCGACACGCTGGACCTCCCAGCTCGCGAAGCCGAGATCGAGCTGGCTCGACGCGGCGCACGAGCTTGGAGCCGCGACGACTCTCCCGTCAGCGGGAGAGCCGGACCTGCAGTTCCTCGGAGGCAGCCCGGAGGCGCAGGACGAGTTCCCGCTCACGAGGGGTAGTGCCCGTGCCGGTCCGATCGATCCGGAGCCTGGTGTGCGGTGCCGCGATCGTGAGCGCGAGCCGTTGCATCCCCCGCGCACGTACCGGAACCGCCAGGGCGAGGGTCCCGGCCTCCCACTCCTCCACGTCACGGGCGTAGCCCCGGCGGCGGACCAGCCCCAGTTCCCGCGCGAGCTGCGTCTTCGTCGCGATGGTGGCCCGAGTGCGGACCGTCAGTCGATCGTGGGGCAGGAGCCGGTCCACAGCGGACTGGGGGAAGTCGGCGAGCAGCGCCTTGCCCGCCGACGAGCAGTGCGCCTCGCTTCGCAACCCGGCCCGACTCGGGATCGCGCCGGGGTACCCCGCCGGCACACAGTCGCTGTACAGGACGTCGCTGCCGTCGAGCATCGCGAGATTGACGGTCTCCGCGGTCATCCGCGCGAGTCGAACGAGGACTTCCCGGGCCCGCCGGGCGCACTCCTCGGCGGCGATCTCCCGACGCAGCCCCTGGGCGGCATCGCCCAGGCGATAGCGCCGATCGTCCCGGTCCTGCACCACGAAGTCGCGTGCCACCAGCGTGGCGAGCAGCCGGTGCGCGGTAGACGCGGCAACCCCGAGACGCTCGGCCAGTTCGATGACCCCGATCGAATCCTCTTCCCGCAGGATCTCGAGGACAGTCAGTGCATGATCGACCGACCGCAGCGTCATGGGCCGAGGATAGGCAGGGTCTCCGCCTGCAGGAATAGTTCTCCGGCGGGTCGGCGGCTTCCCCACAGAACGTCGACGACGCAGAGGTTCAGACGACGGCGGCTGCGGCGCTCCGCACCTCGTCGAGCGACCGCTCGATCTCGCCGGGCATCGCGGAGGCGAGCCGGAAGACGATGCGATCGGCTCCGGCAGCGGCGTACTCCTCGACGCCGGCGCGGTCGGTGGGGACACCGACGGCGACGACCCGCAGCTGATGGCCCGCGTTCCTGAGGGTGCGGATGCGGTCCGGGACCCCGGCGAGGGCGAGAGGCGCCCAGCCGTCCCCGTACTCCAGTGCCCGCTCCTCGGAACCCGGGGAGTTGCCGCCGAAGAACAGCGGCACGCCACCGGGCTGCACCGGCTTCGGCCAGGACAGGATGCTGTCGAACCTGACGAACTTCCCGTGGAAACTCGCCTCCTCCTCCCGCCAGATCTCCCGCATCGCGAGCATGCGTTCCCGGACCAGGTCGTAGCGGGTCCCGGGGTCGACGCCGTGGTTGCGCATCTGTTCGGTGATCGCGCCGTGGCCGACGATCAGGTCGAGCCGGCCCCGGCTCAGGACGTCGATGGTCGCCAGGGCCTTGGCCGTCGTGATCGGCTCGCGGAGGGCGAGCTGGATGACCGCGGACGAGACGCGCAGCCTCGTGGTGGCCAGCGCGGCCGTGGTCAGCGCGATGAGGAGGTCGGGAAGTCGCGCCCACTCGCGTGGCATGCCCTCGGCCGGGCTCTCCGAGTCACGCCCCACGGGGATGTGGGAGTGCTCGCCGAAGTGGAGCGCATCGATGCCGGCCTGCTCGACGAGCACGGCGACCTCGTCCGGCCGCAGCGTCTCGTCGGTGCAGGTCGCGTGGACGCCGATCTCCATCACGGCGTCCCGGAGCGCTGGTGGCGGGCACGGGCGACGGGCGGTCGTGGCATGGGGTCCTCGCTGGATCCGTGGGTCGGGTCGGACAGGGCCGTCGGCGGCAGCGGATCACCGCAGCCAGTCGACCACCGCGTCCAGGGTGTCGGTGAGCAGGTGGGCCGGGCCCTCGAAGTAGTGGCCCGCACCCGGGACGGGCAGCAGCTTCTTGTCCGGGTGCCGCGCGGCGTCGTGGAGCGCGGTGGCCATCGAGGGGAAACACCCCTTGTCCCCGGTGCCGTAGGCGACGAGGACGGGGACGGAGACCGACTCCAGGCAGGTCGGGCCGTGGGCGTTGGTGTGGGCGACGCTCCACTGCGAGAGCCACGACCGCAGGGTGCTGAAGCTGCCGAGGGTGACCGGCCGCAGGTTGGCCGACTGCGGATCGCCCCAGAGGGTGCCCGGGTCACGGTCGGAGGGGTCGAGGGTGGTGTCGACGAACCGGGGGTCGGCGCAGGTGCCGTGCACCCGGAAGGCCAGGTCGGGCACCGCCGCGCCGAAACGCCGATCGAGCGCGACGAGCTGGTCCTCCACCCAGCCGGTGATCCGCGACATCCGGGCGGCCTGGGCCCCGCGGTACTCCGTGACCCATCCCCGGTCGAGCGGCAGCGCCCGCTCGGCGAACAGGTCGAGCTCGGCGTCGCGGCGGAACGGGTCGTCCTCGTCGACGATCGCGGGGTCGAGCCAGCCCTGCAGCAGGTCGGCGCGCCCGGCATGGGCGTTGAGCAGCACCAGGGCGTCGGCGGGCGGGAGGTCGGCGCGGGTCAGGTCGGTGCCGCCGCCGCCGGGGGCGTCGGTGACGGTGGGCTTCTCGGCCTGGGACTGGTAGAAGGCGGCCAGTCCCCCTCCTCCTGAGTTCCCCACCAGGACGACCCGGCGGTAGCCCTCGACGTCGCGGAGGTGACGGATCATGGACCCGAGGTCGGCCACGCAGTTCTCGAGCACGACCTGGGTGTCGTTGCCGGCGTAGCGGGTGACCGCGCCGACGGCGTCGATGCCGAGGGCGGCGGTGGCGTCGAGGGCGTAGTGGCCGACGAAGTTCGAGCTCGGGTGGCAGTACAGCATCGCGGTGTCCGCGATCTCGCCGTCCCGGGCCCGTTCGCGCCCGCACCACAGCCGGCCCGACGCCCGGGCGATGCCGGAGTAGACGTCGCCGCCCATCTGGTCCTGCATCGCCACGGGCATCAGCTCACGCACGGCCGGTCTCCTCCAGGTTCGCCCAGGTGAAGGGGTAGTCGGCGTCGGCGCACTGTCCCGCCGCCGCGCCCACGAGGAGCGGCCGGTGGGTGTCGACCATGACCTGGTACTCGTCGGCGCGGTCCTTGCCCAGAGCGCGCTCGACGTTGCCCGGGTGCGGGCCGTGGATGAACCCGGCCGGGTGCACGGTCACCGAGCCGACGTCGACGCCGGTGCCGCGACGGGTGTTGGCCGCGCCCCGGGCGTAGAAGAGCACCTCGTCGGAGTCGACGTTGGAGTGGAACGGCGGGATCGGCACCGCCTCGGGGTGGTAGTCGAGCAGCCGGGGCACGAAGTTGCACATCACGAAGCCCGGTGCCTCGAAGGTCTGATGCATCGGCGGCGGCTGGTGCAGGCTGCCGGTGATCGGCTCGAAGTCCTCGATGTTGAGCGCCCACGGGTACATGCCGCCGTGCCAGCCGACGACGTCGAACGGGTGGTGCTTGTGGGTGTTGCGGGTGAGCCCGGTGCGGGTGCGGACCACCACGGGCACGTCGGTGCCCTCCCCCTCGACGAGCTCGGTGGGGCGGCGGATGTCGAGCTCGCAGTACGGCGTCCCCTCGACGAACTGGCCACGGGCGGACAGGTAGCGCGGCGGCGGGTCGATGTGTCCGACGGCCTGGACGAACAGCAGTCGCAGCTCCGAGCCCTCGGCCACGGTCCAGCGGTGGATCGTGGAGGTCGGGACGATGACGTAGTCGCCCTCGGCGATGTCGAGGCGCCCGAACGTCGACTCGAAGGCACCGTGGCCGCTCTCGACGTAGGCGAGCTCGTCGCCGACGCTGTTCTTGTAGAGCGTGCTGTCGGTGGTCGCGACCGCGTAGCTGATCCTGACGTCGTCGTTGCCCAGCAGCAGGACCCGGTCGAGCACCGCGTCGCCCTTGGCCGGCAGCTCGTGCAACGCCAGGTGCATGGGCGCCATCGGGTGGTTGGGCACCAGGGTCTCGTCGGGACCGTCCACGGCCTCGATCGCGGTCAGCGCCGACGGCGGGTTGCGGTGGTAGAGCAGCGAGGTGTCGCCGACGAAGCCCTCCTCGCCGATGAGCTCCTCCCAGTACAGCGAGCCGTCGGACTGGCGGAACACGGTGTGGCGCTTGCGGGGGACGTCCCCGACTCGGGTGAAGAACGGCATGTCAGGCTCCCTGCTCGGTCGGGGCGCCGATCAGGACGGCGGCGAGGGTGACCGGCGCGTCCGAGCGGTTGCGCCAGCCGTGGCGGGTGGCGTTCTGCACCACGACGTCGCCGGTCTTGAGGTGGGTCAGCTCGCCGTCGTCGAGCTCGAGCCACACCTCACCGTCGAGGACGATCGTGTAGTCCACGGTCGGGGTGGTGTGCATGCCGGTGACCTCGAAGGTCTCCGCCAGTCCCGGCGAGTGGGTGAGCTGCTCAGCGCCGTAGGCGGCCCCGTCGAACTGCGGGGAGCCCATGGTGGCGTCCGGCGGGAGAGTGAGCACGATCAGGCGCGTGCCACCCGGCCGCGGCAGGAAGTTCTCGACCTTGCCGGTCGGGTCCTCACCCACGCGACTGGCCGGGGTGTCGGGCTCGGTCGCCCAGGTCAGCGACGAGGTGAACCCGGGGAAGGACGCGAAGTCGTGGGTGCGCGGCGGGGTGCCGTCGTCGACGACGACCGCCTTCCCCTCGGCGTTGTGACCGGTGACGACCCTACGCATGCTGGACCTCCGAGGCGGGAGAAGCGGTGGTGTTCGGGCTGGACGTGCCGGGGGTGTCGCGGAACTGCTCGGCGACCTCGAGGAACGCGGCGAGCTCGCGGGGGATGTCCGGGCCGGACGGCTGGTAGAGGACCGCGTTGGCGCCGGCCTCGACGAGGCGCTGCAGCGACGCGGCGATCTCGTCGCGGGTGCCGGTCAGGGTGCCGCGGCGGATCACGTCCCCGGTCAGGAACTGGCGGTCCAGGTCGCTGGGCTCCATGAGGTGGCCGCGGAAGAGCTCGAGGTGGCGGTGACGCTCGTCGACGGCGGCGATCGCCTCGTGGTACCCCTCGGCCTCGGGCATGCCGGCGAGCGGCCCGTACTGGCCCATGTGCAGGGCCAGGCCGGCCCCGGCGCCGGCGGCGTCGATGACGCGCCGGGAGTCGAGGGCCTCGCCGTCCTCCAGCACGGTGCCGTAGTAGGTGAGCTGGCACTGGCCGTCGAAGGGCACCGGCTCGTCGCCGTGGGTCGGGTTGGTCACCACGCCGGCACCGAGGCGTCCCGCGGTGGCGAACCCCTTCGGGCCGTGCGCGGCGACCCAGAAGTCGACCTCGACCGGGAGGCTGATGCCGGAGGCAGGCATGTGCATCAGGCTCAGCACGGTGCCGTCCCGCTCGATCTCCCCGCCGGCGAGCAGGGTGCGCAGGTCCTCGACGTAGCGCTCGACGTCGGCCCACCGGGAGCCCTTGCGGCCGAGGTAGGCGGAGCTGGTGAACCCGGCACCGACGCCGGCGTCGAACCGGCCCGGCGCGAGCGTGGCGAGGTGGGCGATGAGGCCGGCGTTGGTGGTGATGTGGCGCAGGTGCTCGGTGAACACCGAGACGCCGAGCCGGATGGTGGACGTGCGCGTGGCGGCGATGCCCAGGGTGGCCCCGGTGTCGGCGTAGGACACCGGCACGTCGTAGACCCAGGCCCGCTGGTAGCCGAGCTGCTCGGCCAGGACGATGTGGTCGGGTGTGTCCGTCGCTGGCGCGAAGACGCAGTTGATCTCCATGTCGGGTACTCCTCGATGAGCGTGCGGGCGGTCGCCGACGGAGGCGTCGGCGGGGGTGACGGGCGCAGGACGTGCGGGAGATCGGTCGCGGGTCAGGAGGCGGCTGCCACCGCGGCAGCGGACGCGGCGAGGCCCTTGAGATCGGTGTCCGGGTCGGCGACCTGCTCCGGCGTCGGCGCGGCCGAGGCGGCGAGCAGGCGCCGGGCAGCGACGTGGTCGGCGGGCCGGTTGACCGATTCGACGGTGGCCAACCGGTCGTCGCGGAAGCCGAAGACCGAGAACTTCCTCGCCGCGGGGTCGCCGCGGACGATCTCGGTGTCGATGCCGCCGCCGAGGCCGGCGATCTGGAGCTTCAGGTCCCCCTGGTGCGTCCAGAACCACGGCACGGCCCGGTAGGGCGCCGGGTCGCCGACGATCCGGGCGGCGACGCAGCGGGCGTGGTCGGTCGCGGCCTGGACCGACTCCAGCCGCGCCGGTCGGCCGCTGATCGGCTCGGGGAAGCGGGCACAGTCCCCGACCGCGGAGATCGCCGCGTCGGAGGTCACCAGGTGCTCGTCGACGACGACGCCGTCGTCGGTCGCGAGGCCGGCGCCGGCGGCGAGCCGTGTGTCGGGGGCGACGCCGACCGCCATGACGACGAGGTCGACGGGGACCTGCTGGCCGCTGGTGAGCACCGCCGTGCTGACGAGACCGTGGCGACCGCGCAGCGCCTCGACACCGGTCTCGAGGAACAGCTCGGTACCCCACCCGCGGTGGGCCTGGGCGAAGTACGTGCTGGTCGTCGGGGTGACCGCACGCTCCATCACCCGGGAGGCGACGTCCACGACGACGGGATGCACGCCGCGACGATGTGCCGCGGCGGCGACCTCGAGCCCGATGAAGCCGGCGCCGATGGTCAGGACCGTCCGGGCCCGATCGAGGTGGCGGCGCAGGGCCCGGGCGTCGTCGAGACCGCGCAGCACCATGACCCCGTCGAGGTCGGCGCCGTCGACGGGCAGGGTGCGGGCGCGGGTGCCGGTGGCCAGCACCAGGTGGTCGTAGGGCAGCCGTCGCCCGTCGTCGAGGGTCACCACGCGGGCGTGCCGGTCGATGTCCTCGACCTCGCGCCCGAGGTGGAGCGCGACGTCGCGCTCCACGTACCAGGTCGGGGTGCGCAGCCCCAGGTGCGCGTCGTCGACCGGGGCGGCACCCAGGTAGGCCTTGGACAGCGGGGGGCGCTCGTAGGGCGGGTGCGGCTCCTTGCCCACGAGGGCGATCCGGCCGGTGAAGTCCTGTTCGCGCAGCGCGGCCGCGACACCGACGCCGGCCTGGCCGGCGCCCACGATCACGACCCCGTCGCCGCTCACGACCCCTCCCCCGCGACCACGACGACCATCCCGTCGAGGTCCTCGGCGACCTCGAGCTGGCAGCTCAGGCGGCTCTGGTCGGTGCGGGGGGCCGAGGCGCAGTCGAGCATCTCGTCCTCCTCGTCGGACACCTCCGGCAGCGGACGGTCGTCGGTGACGTAGACGTGGCAGGTCGCGCACATGGCCTGGCCACCGCACTCGGCGAGGATGCCGGGAACCCCCGCGCCCACCGCGGCCTTCATCACGCTCAGGCCGACGGGGGCCGCCACGGCCTGTTCGGCGGAACCGTCGGGCTGGCGGAAGGTGATCGTGGGCATCTCAGGTCCTCCACGTGGTCTCGACGGCCAGCGGGCCGCGGAACACCCAGCCGGCCATCCGGACGTCGTCGGGGTCGCTCAGGGCGAGGTCGGGCAGTCGCCGGAACAGGGTGGGCAGGGCGATGTCGGCGATCGAGGCGCGCGCGACCCAGGTGCCGAGGCAGAAGTGCGGTCCCCCGCCGAAGGCGAGGTGCGAGCCCGCACCCCGGGCGGTGTCGAAGGAGTCCGGGTCGGCGAAGACGCGCTCGTCGCGGTTGGCCGAGGAGATGACGACGCCGACCTTGTCGCCGGCCTCGAGCGTCCGGCCCGCGAGCTCGGTGCGCTCGGTGACCTGGCGCGGGTACATCCCGATCGGCGAGATCCAGCGCACGGCCTCCTCGAACACCGACTTCCACGTCGTCCGTCCGGCCAGCACCTCGTCGCGCTGCTCGGGGTGCGCCAGCAGGGCGTAGGTGGCGACGCTGATCGCGTCGCGGGGTTCGTTGACCCCGCCCCCGAGGAAGATGCGCACGTTGGTGCGGATCTCCTCGTCGGTGAGCGGGTCCGCGGCGTGCAGCATCGAGGAGATCGCCGTCTGGTCCGGGTGCTCCCGCAGGTAGGGGATCACCTCGTCGACGGCCTGGTCCACGGTCCGCACCGCCAGGGAGCACCGCTCCCACACCTCGGGGTCCTCGGCGTAGTTGCCGCAGCCGTCGATGAAGGCCTGCGACCACGCCTGGATGTCGGCCGGGGTCGCCGAGGCCAGGCCCAGGATCGTGCCCAGGTTGGCCGCCGCCAGCGGCCCGGCGAACTCCGCGAACAGGTCCGCGTGACCGCGCTTGGAGAATCCGTCGATCAACGCGTCCGCGTTCTGCTGGAAGCGCGGCAGCCACTGGTTCTTGACGGTGCGGGGACGAACGGGACCCTCGGCGGCCGCCCGCAGTCGTCGGTGGGCCTCGCCGTCGTGGCGCAGCATCGTGCGCCCGATCGCCCGGTCCATCATCGAGTCGACCTCGACGGAGCTGTACACGCGCTGGTCACGCTCGATCGCGAGCACGTCCTCGTGCCGGGTGACCAGGTAACGGCCCGCCGCCGGCACCCACGCCACCGGGTCCTCGGCACGCAACCGCCCGAAGATCGGGTACGGGTCGTCGCCCAGCGCCTCCAGCGTGATGCCGGACGCCACCGCCGTCGTCGCCATGTTCTCGCCTCACGTCGTCCGCAGCCGCTCGTTCCCGAGCGCCTGGACACAGCGTGATGATCGACACTAACCTTGGAAAGCCAAAGGTTGTTGGTGTGGGTATAGGTGATTCTTATGTCGGTGCGGTTCTCGCTGCGCCAGCTGGAGTTCTTCGTCGCCGTCGCCGACGCCGGCTCCCTCAGCGCGGGCGCCGAGCGCTGCGGCGCCTCCCAGGCGGGGGTGTCCCTGGCGATCCGGGACCTCGAGCGCCACCTCGGCGTCCAGCTGCTCACCCGTCGTCGGGCGAAGGGTGCGGTCCTCACCGAGGCCGGCACCCGGGTCCTCCTCGACGCCCGACGGCTGCTCGGGAGCGCCGACGACCTCCAGGCCATCGCCTCGGCCACGACCAACGAGATCAGCGGGACGCTGGCCGTCGGCTGCTACGTCACCCTGGCGCCGTTCGTCATCCCCCCGGTGCTGGACGGCTTCGCCCGTCGCCACCCGGCACTCGACGTCCGCGTCACCGAGGGTGCCGCCGACGAGATGCACGGGGCCCTGCTCGACGGACGCTGCGAGTTGGCGTTCCTCTACGACAACGACGACGTCACCGGGCTGTCCTCGGTGCCGGTCCGCACGAGCCGGCCCTATCTCATCCTCGCCGCGGACCACCCCCTCGCCGAGCGGGAGAGCATCAGGCTCGCCGAGGTCGCCGACGACCCCCTGATCATGTTCGACGTCCCCAGCGCAGCCAACGCAGCCCAGATGCTCGCGGAGGTCGGGCTCACACCCCGCATCCGGCACCTGAGCTCGAACATCGAGGTCGTCCGGTGCCTCGTCGCCCGGGGAGTCGGCTACTCCATCCTCGTCCAACGGTGGCCGACCGACCTGAGCTTCGAAGGTCGGCCCGTGGTGTCCCGCCCCATCGCCGATCCGACCCGGGAACGCCGGGCCGTCCTCGCGTGGCCCGCCCGGACCCGTCTCACCCGACGCGCCCAGGCACTCGTCGACTTCGCCGCCGAGACATCCGTATGAGTGTCGGTCGCGCCCGAGCGCAATGTGTCGGTGCCTAGAAGGAGCTGCCGTGATTGTCGAAGTAACTTCACGAAGCCGAGTCACCTAGAGGCCCAGCCGGAGCAATACCGCGATAATCCGCGTCATCGCGGCACCGACGTGCTCCGCGTCGCCCGCCGCGGCGACGTGTTCGACGCTCTGGCGGCCTCGGACCCCGGAAGGGAGCTGGCGGCCCGCTACTGGGAGATCGTTCTGTAGACCGTCGGAGCCGCCGCGTCAGTGCCCGCCGGCGAACCGACACGCTGAGCCGTCTCGACGTCGTCCATCACATCGTTCGAAGCACGTCTCCTCGTGCCGCATGCGGCCGTCGTCGAGGGGCGTGATCCGTGGGCGGCGCTCACTCGGCCAGGAAGGCGAGGACCTCGTTCGCGAAGACCACCGGCTCCTGGAAGAGGAACCCGTGGTTGGCGTCGCGGTAGACGGTGAACTGGCTGTTCGGGATCTCCCGGAACAGGATGACGCTGTCGATGATCGGGAAGGCCACGTCGGTGTCACCGTTGGCGACCAGCGTCGGCTGCTCGATGTCCTTCAGCCTCTCGAACCAGCCCTGCTCATTGCCCCAGAACGCGCCGATCGCGGTGATCTGCGCCTGCATCGTCTCGGGAGAGGTTTTCACCGACGAGCCGGGCTGTCCGGGCTTGTCCATCCTCGCCAGAGACTCGCCTCCCTTGCGCCGGCTCGCGTCGCTGCCGGTGAAGAAGATGTGGAGGATGTCCTCGTCCTCGAACTCCGGCTTGGACGCCACCTCCAGCCAGTGATCGGGGCAGGGCACGAACTCCGGGTTGCCCGGGGGGCACGTCCCGGTCAGGACGAGGCGACGCACCAGCTCCGGGTGGCGCTGGGCGACGATCGGGGCGGTCATGCCGCCCATGGACCAGCCCAGGACGTCGGCCTTCTCGATGTCCAGGGCCCGGATGAGGGCCGCAGCATCGTCAGCGGCTTCCTCCAGCGTCGTGGGCGTGACTCCCCCGGACGAGCCCACGCCCCGGTTGTTGAAGATCACGACGCGGCGGCCGGCGGCGAGGGTGTCGAGGAACAGCGGGTCCCAGTCGTCCATCTCGGCGCGGTAACGGTGGAGCAGCACGAGCGGTGGTTCACCGGCCTGCTCGACACCGAGGGAGCGATAGGCGAACGGCGTCCCGTCGACCTCGACGAACTGTGTCTCTGCGGCGGTCGCCGTGCTGACCCTGCTCGTCATGCGAACTCCCCATGCGCTTGATGATGACTGTCATGTAACGACCCGACTATGATGGCTGTCATCTAACGCGTCAAACGGGGCACAGCGCAGGGAGGACCGCCATGAAGGTCTCGCGCCGGCAGGCCGACCGGAACCGGGATGCCGTCCTCAGGGCTGCGTCGGCGATGTTCCGCGAGCGCGGAGTGGAAGCCACCTCGGTCGCCGAGATCTACCACCGGGTCGGCCTGACGCACGGCGGCCTGTACGCCCAGTTCCCGGGGGGTAAGGAAACCCTTGCCGCGGAGGCGATCGGGCATGCCTTCGTCGAGCGCAGGGATGCCTGGGAGGACCTCGCCCGCACCCACTCCCCCGCCGAGTGCTTGCGGGTGATCGTCGAGAACTACGTTTCCGCCGCCCACCGGGACGATCCCGCGACCGGTTGCCCGACGCCCTCCATCGGCGCAGAGGCCGGCCGACACGACGGCCCCGTGCGGGCGGCGTACACGGGTGGCGTCCGCGAACTCCTGGACTCCTTGAGTCACGTGGCTCCGGGCGACTCCGAACCAGAACGGCGGACCGCGGCGCTACGGATCCTGTCGACCCTGACCGGGGCGATGCTCATCTCCCGCGCCGTCGACGACCCCGCGCTCGCCGACGAGATACTGGGCGCCATCGACCCCGCGATCACCTAGGCCGACACCCTCCACATCCCCGGCGGAGGTGCGGGTGGCCGGCTGCGGCGAACTCGAGGAGTGTCCGCTCCGGTGCGCAAGAACTCCGGAGGCAGGTCGACCGATCTACTCGCCGGCCGGCGACGTCGCGGCCCACTCGTCGAACGCCTCGATGGTCCGCCACAGGTGGTGCGAGTGGTGCTGCGCCGCCAGATCGCCGTCCCCGGTCACGCACGCGTCGGCGATGGCGCGATGCTCGGTGACGATGGCCTCGAAGTCGGTCCGTACCGCGAGCGTCAGCCGCCGGACCCTGCGCGAGTTGTCCAGCATCGTGTCGGTGAACCGACGGAGCCACACCGAGTCACACTGGCTCATGGTGATCCGGTGGAACGCGACGTGCGCCTCTTCGTGGACCGCGTACTCCGCCGGGGAGAGCGCCGCGAGGTCTGCCGCCCCTGCGTCCATCATGTCGACGAACGACTTCTCGATCATGTCGATCCACTGGTCGGTGGACCGCGCGACGGAACGCCGGATGGCGACCGGCTCCAGCAGCAGTCTGGTCTCGTAGAGGTCCCGGACGTCGGCGGGCGATATCTCGCTCACGCGCACACCACGCTGCGGTAGCGCGACCACGAACCCTTCTCCGGCCAGGCGGGCGAACGCCTCCCGCACCGGCGTCGGACTGACGGCGATACGGCTCGCGATCGCCTCCGCGGCGAGGCGCTCACCGGGAGCCAGCTCGAGGTTGATGATCTCGCTTCTCAACAGATCGGTCACCCGATCGACCAGGGGAGCCTTCGGGGAACGCACGGGGTGGGGTTCCGCGTCGAGCTCGGTCACGCGACGAGCCTATCCGCCGAGCCGGAGGCGCATCGTCCTCGCGGCGTGCCGACCCCGGACACGGCGAGCGGGGCCGTCGACCACGAAGGCGACGTGGCCCATCCCCTGCCCGAGCCGCGACGACAGACACCCGCCCAAGCCCCACCCAGAAAATCTATAGATTCTCTTGCGTCGCCCGGCAGGCCGGGTTAGCTTCGTCACGCCACCGGCCCTCGGCGAGCTGAGCAGAGGCACTCGCCGGTCAACGTGCGGCCCGTCCGCCGTCCGACCGGGACATGCCCCCAGCCACCGTCGACGAGCCGCAGAACAGCTCGTACCGCAGCACTCGAACAGCTGCCCTCACACCCGCCAGGAGGCGACGTGCCGCTCGTCCGAATCTCTCTCATGGAGACCACCACCGAACGGGCCCAGGCGATCGGTCGGTGTGTCTACGACGCGATGCGCGAGACCATCGGCATTCCCGAGGGGGACAACTTCCAGGTCTTCAACCATTGCCGCCCCGGCGAACTCGTCTACGACCCCAGCTGGCCCGGGATCGAACGCACGGACGGCTACATGATCATCGAGATCATGTTCGGGGCCGGTCGCGAGACGGCGGTGAAGCAGGCGCTGTTCGCCCGCATCACCGAGTTGCTCCAGGAGCGGTGCCAGGTCCGACCCGAGGACGTGATGATCGCCCTCCAGGGACTCGGGCTCGACGACATGTCGCTCGGGCAGGGGCGAGCCCAGTTCGTGGAGAACCCTCCCGCCCGGTTGCAGTCGGCGACCGCCGACGACGCCCACTAGGGACGGGCCACGTCGTGACAGCGCAGTCAGCCGACACCTCACACGCTCGTCGTGTCGCGATCGCCAGTGCGATCGGCACGATCATCGAGTTCTACGAGTTCTCGATCTACGCCACTGCTGCGGCACTGGTGTTCAGCCAGACGTTCTTCCCGTCGCTCGGCGGCCTGCAGGGCACGGTCGTCGCCTTCGCCACCTTCGGTGTCGCGTTCGTCGTCCGACCGCTGGGTGCCGTGGTCTTCGGACACCTCGGCGACCGGAAGGGCCGCAAGAACACCCTCGTCTGGTCCCTGCTGCTCATGGGGATCGCCACGATCGGCATCGGTCTGTTGCCATCAGCAGCGACGATCGGCGTCGCCGCACCCATCCTGCTCGTGGCCCTCCGGATCGCCCAGGGCCTGGCCCTCGGTGGCGAGTGGGCCGGCGCCTCGTTGATGACGACCGAGTCGTCACCGGCCGGCAAGCGGGGGAAGTACGGCATCGGCCCTCAACTCGGGCCGGCGATCGGGTTCATCCTCTCCAGCCTGACCTTCCTCGTCGTCACGGCGACACTGTCCCCCGAGCAGTTCGTCGCCTGGGGCTGGCGTGTTCCTTTCCTCGCCAGCGCGGTGCTCATCGTGATCGGTTTCGTCATCCGGGTGAGGCTTCACGAGTCACCGGTGTTCGCCTCCGACGCGAAGGTCATCGAGAAGTCGTCACGACTTCCCATGAGCGAGCTCTTCTCACGGCAACTGCGTGTGCTGCTCCTCGCCTCCGGAGGCTCGATCGCGCTCTTCGCCCTGTTCTACGTGGTCGTGGCGTTCCTGCCCACGTACGGGACGAAGACGCTCGGCTTCTCCCAGTCCGCCGTGCTCATCGTCAGCATCGGTGGAGCCGTCGTCGGCGGCGTCACGGTGGTCGTCTCGGCCGTGCTCTCCGACAGGCTGGGGCGCAGGCGGGTCCTGCTGCCCGCGAACGTCCTGTGCCTGGTGGCAGCGCTGCTCTTCTTCCCCGTCATCTCCGCCGGACACATCGCCTGGTACGTGACCGGCGTGTTCGTCCTGCAGGCGGCAGTGGGGGCAGCGTACGGCCCCCTGGCGGCCTTCCTCCCCGAACTGTTCGCCACGCAGTACCGGTACACGGGCGCGGGTCTCGCGTACAACATCGCCACGGTCCTCGGAGCGTCGCTCACGCCCATCATCGCCGCCATTCTCATCAACAACTACGGCGAGTGGGCGGTCACCATCTACCTGGCAGCCCTGTGCCTCGTCACCCTCGCGTGCCTGGCCGCGAGCCGTGAGACAGCCCGGACGGGCCTGGTCACCGAATCCGCCGCGCAATCGGACTCCGCAGTCCCCGCACCCTGAGAACGCCACAGAAGGAGATGTCATGCCGAACTACCAGTTCACCGTCACGGCCGGGTCCTCGAGTGCCCTCCGGAAGAAGGAGATCGCCGAGGCCATCACCAAGGCTCACTGCGCCGTCACCGGCGCACCGGAGCACTACGTCAACTGCACCTTCGTCGAGGTGCCCGAGGACGGCCTCTGGCAGGCGGGCAACCTCCTGCCCGGAGCGCGGATGATCGGCCTCATCCGGGAGCGTCCCGAGGCACTGAAGAAGGAGCTGCTCCTCGCTCTGGGCCACGCGTGGGCCGACGCCACGGGTGAGCCGTTCGAGGCAGCAGCGATGGGTCTGGTGGCCGTCCCCGGCTACCAGACCCTCGAGAACGGCGCCCTCCTCGGCGAGGCGGAGGACGACTGACGCGGCTGGACAGGCGGGACGCCGGAGGACCACCGACGGCGGTCGTCCGGGTCCCGCCGACCCCGCGGTCCCGCTCCACCGCGTCCGCGAGCGCACCGCGCCGGCCCCGTCCGTCCTCGGCCGTCCACCGGCAGAGACCACCCACCTCGCGAGCACCGGGCGACCGCCCTCGATGCCCGGAGCCACGAGGAACTCACCAAGGAGAAGCAATGAAGGTCGTCCGGCACCGCACCTCGGCCGGGCCCACCCTGGCCGTCCAGCTCGACGACGAGACCATCGCGGACCTGCCCCCCGGGGTGGAGCTGGCCGAGCTGCTGTCCACCGACGGCCTCCTGCACGACGCCGGGGAGAAGGCCCGCCGCACCGGAGAGCGCCGAGCGCTGGCCGGTGCCCGGCTCATGGCCCCCCTGGACCCACCGACCTTCCGGGACTTCTCCACCTTCCCCGAGCACACCGCGGGCAGCGTGAAGCTGCTGGACCCCACCGCCGGGCTGCCGCCGGAGTTCTACGAGATCCCGACCTTCTACTTCTCCAACCCCTACGCGATCGCCGGGCCGCACGACGACGTCCCGGTCCCCCCGGGGTGCGAGCTGTTCGACTACGAGCTCGAGGTCGGCGCCGTCGTGGGACGTGCCGGGCAGGACCTCACGGTCGAGGAGGCCGAGGACCACATCGCGGGCTACGTGGTCCTCAACGACTTCTCCGCGCGCGACGTCCAGTTCCACGAGATGCGGATGCGCCTGGGGCCGGCCAAGGGCAAGGACACCGCCACCACCCTGGGCTCGGTGTTCGTCACCGCCGACGAGCTGGAGCCCCACCGGTCGGGGGCCTCCTTCGACCTGGAGATGGAGGTCCGGGTCAACGGCGAACTCCTCGGCAGCGACCGCATGCACAACATGGCCTGGTCCTTCCCGGCCCTGGCCGCCTACGCCTCTCGCGGCACCGTCATCCGGCCCGGCGACCTCCTGGGCTCGGGCACCTGCCAGGGCGGGTGCCTCGCCGAGCTCTGGGGCCGACACGGCTGGGGCCATCACCCGCCCCTGCAGCCGGGCGACGTCGTCACCACCACCGTCGACGGCCTCGGTGGGACCCGCAACCGCATCGTCGCCGGCGCCCCGAGCCATCCCATCCACCCCTGGACGTCGATGGCGACGTCCCTCGCGGAATGAGACCACCGATCATGAGCTCTCCGACCGTGCAGCCCGGCCACCGCGAGGTCGCCCGGCTCGACCTCGAGTCGGTCGACCTGACCGACCTGGGCTACTTCGAGGACGGGCCCCCGCACGAGCTGTTCGCGCGGATGCGCGCCGAAGCGCCGGTGCGCTGGAACCCCTCGGCCGACGGAGTCGGTTTCTGGTCGCTGACCCGCGCCGAGGACATCATCGCGGTCAGCCGGGACCACGAGACGTTCTCCAGCGAGACCGGCGGGGTGTGGGCGCGACCGGACACGATCGCCCCCCTGGAGTTCACCCGCAACCTGCTGATGTTCAAGGACGCCCCCGAGCACACCAAGTACCGCAAGATCATCCAGCGCGCCTTCCTGCCACGGACCGTCACCCGCCTCGAGGACGAGATCCGCGACATCGTGCGCGGCCGACTGGCCACGCTCGCCGGGAGGACCGAGTCCGACCTCGTCGCCGACATCGCCGTCCCCGTCCCGCTCACGGTCATCAGCCGCCTGCTCGGCTCGCCCGACGACGACATCGACCGTCTGATGCAGTGGACCGAACAGCTCGAGAGCGGCGTGACCCACAACGAGGACCGCACCCAGGTCCTCGGCGAGATGGGGCAGTACTTCGCCGAACTGGTCGCCCGCCAGCGCGGCGGCGACCGAGAGACCCTCGCCGACGCCCTGTTCAACGCCGAGGTCGACGGCAAGACCCTCAACGAGATCGAGATCGCGCTGTTCTTCGGCATCCTCGTCTTCGCCGGCAACGACACCACCCGAAGCACCTTCGCCGGCGGCATGCAGGCCCTCATCGAGAACCCCGACCAGCTCGACCTGCTGCGCCGCGAACCCAGCCGCATCCCCAACGCCATCGAGGAAATCCTGCGTTGGGCCAGCCCACTGAACTTCTTCGCCCGCACCGCCACCCGCGACACCACCGTCGGCGGCGTCGACATCGCCGCCGGCGAGCGGGTCATCGTGTGGTACACCGCCGGCAACCGCGACTCCGCAATGCTGCCCAACGCCGAGGCCTTCGACATCACCCGCGACAGGCCCACCCACATCGCCTTCGGCGGCGGCGGGCCGCACTTCTGCCTCGGCGCGCACCTCGCCCGACGTGAGCTCACCGTGCTGCTCGAGGAGACCCTGCCCCGTCTGCACGACCTCACCATCAACGGACCGGTCACCCACCTGCGCTCCCACTGGGCCAACTCACTCACCTCCCTCCCGGTGAGCCACCGCCCCGTCGACGTGTGACACGGCCCGCTGCCTTCCCCGACCACCACGTGTGGTCCCGGGCCGGGTCGGCCACCGCACCCACGAGCGGTCGGTGGCCGACCCCGCCCGGTGCCCTGCCGAGCCCGACACGGGCCGCCTCACCCTCGGAGACACGATGACCAACGCTCAGCACTCGGACGAGTCCGCGGACTACGTCGTCGTCGGAGCGGGCGCGGCCGGTGCCGCCCTGTCGGCACGGTTGAGCGAGAACGGCCGCTACCAGGTCCTCCTGCTCGAAGCCGGTGGCACAGCCCGCGCCCAGGCGGTGAATGTGCCCGCAGCGTTCTCCCAGCTGTTCAAGACCGACCGGGACTGGGACTACCAGACCGCTCCCCAGACGTCGCTGGACAACCGCTCGATCTACTGGCCGCGAGGGCGGATGCTCGGCGGTAGTACGTCGATGAACGCCATGATGTGGGTGCGCGGGTTCGCCCAGGACTACGACCGGTGGGCCGAGCTCGCGGGGTCGGACTGGTCGTTCGACGCGCTCCTGCCCTACTTCCGGCGCGTCGAGCACGTCGCCGGGTCCGCCGACCCCGATCACGGCACCTCGGGCGCCATCCAGGTCCAGGCCCAGCGTGACCCCCGGCCGCTCACCGGCGCGTTCCTGGCCGCGGTCGAGGAGACCGGCCACGCCGTCGAGGCCGCCAACACCCGCACCCCGGCCGGCTTCAGCCAGACCATGGTCACCCAGGCGCGCGGCGCCCGCTCCAGCACCGCCGTGGCCTACCTCGAGCCGGCGCAGTCACGTCGCAACCTCACCGTGCACACCGGCGCGCACGCCACCCGGGTGCTCTTCGAGGGCACTCGCGCCGTCGGCGTCGAGTTCGAGCAGAACGGGCGGACCCGCACCTGCCGCGCACGCCGGGAGGTGGTGCTCTGCGGCGGGACGATCAACACCCCGCAGCTGCTGCAGCTCTCGGGCATCGGCGACCCGGCCCTGCTCCGCGGCCTCGGGATCGACGTCGTCGTCGACGCCCCCGACGTGGGACGGCACCTGCGCGACCACCTCGTGGGCTTCCTCGTCGCCGAGGTCGAGGGCGGCACCCTGCTCGACGTCACCAAGCCCCGGGCCCTGGTCGACTACCTCCTGCGCCGCCGCGGCATGCTCACCTCGAACGTCGCCGAGGCCTACGGCTTCCTGCGCGTCGGCGACGGCCCCGGGTTGCCCGACGTGGAACTGATCTTCGCCCCGGCCGCCTACGTCGACGAGGGCCTCACCGGCATCCCCTCGCACGCGATCACCCTCGGCGCGATCCTGCTGCAGCCCGAGAGCTCCGGTGTCGTCGAGCTGACCAGCACCGACCCGCACGCGAAGCCGACGATCGACCCGCGCTACCTCTCCGACCCCGACGGCCACGACATGCAGACCCTGACCGCCGGCCTCGCGGCCTGCGCGGACATCCTGGCCGCGCCGAGCCTCAAGGCGGTGACCACGGGCCGGTTCGTGCGCCCCTTCGGCGGCGAGACGATGAGCCCCGAGGACCGCATCCGGGCGGCCATCACCCGCCACGCCCACACCCTCTACCACCCCGTCGGCACCGCCCGAATGGGTGACGACCCCGCCAGTGTCGTCGACCCGCAGCTGCGGGTGCGCGGCGTCGACGGCCTCCGGGTCGCCGACGCCTCGGTGATGCCGCAGATCATCCGCGGCCACACCAACGCCCCCTCGATCGTCATCGGTGAGAAGGCAGCCGACCTCCTCGCGGCCGGCTGAGCCCGCCACCCGGGCGAGTGTCCCGAGCCGCGCCGCCGCGACGGGGTCACGCGTAGAGGTGATCTTCATTCCTGCTGTCTCCGAGAAGGGCTGATCCCATGACGACCATCGCACCCCGCGCGGTCCTCCCGTCGGACGTCTCCGCGGAATCCGCCGCGGACGTCGTCGCCCGCCTGCGCGCGACCTTCGCCACGGGCCGTACCCGCGACCTGCAGTGGCGGCGTCGCCAGCTCCGCGGCGTCGAGCGCCTCGTCTCCGAGCAGGAGCCCGCCATCGCCGAGGCCATGGCCGCCGACCTGGGCCGCACGCCGCACGACACCTGGCTCGGGGACCACGCCGCCACGAAGTCCGAGGCCGCGTACGCGCGCAAGCACCTGCGCCGTTGGACCCGCAAGCGCCGAGTCACCCTGCCCGCCGCGCAGCTGCCGGGCAGCGCGCACTACCGCTTCGAGCCGCTGGGCACCGTGCTCGTCATCGGACCCTGGAACTACCCGATCTACCTCACCCTCGGCCCCGTCGTCGGCGCCCTCGCGGCAGGCAACGCCGTCGTCGTCAAGCCGTCCGAGCACGCCCCGGCCGTCTCCGCGCTGCTCGCCCGGCTGATCCCGCATTACCTCGACGCGGACGCCGTCGCGGTCGTCGAGGGGGAGGCGGACACCACGCAGGCGCTGCTCGCCGAGGGGCTCGACCTCGCGTTCTTCACCGGTGGTCCGGAGATCGGCAAGAAGGTGATGGCGGCCGCCGCCGAGCACCTCACCCCGGTCGTGCTCGAGCTCGGCGGCAAGTGCCCGGCCATCGTCACCGCCGACGCCGACCTCGACGCCACCGCCCGGCGCCTGGTCTGGACGAAGATGCTCAACCACGGCCAGACCTGCATCGCGCCGGACTACGTGCTCGTGGAGGAGTCCGTCCGCGAGCGGCTGCTCGGGAAGGTGATGGCGTCCTATCGCGAGTTCCGCGAGGGCGACACGTCCGGCGTGCGCATCGTGAACGACCGCCAGTTCGACCGCCTGGTCGGGCTGCTCGACTCCCACGGCGGGCGCCTGGTGTTCGGCGGCGGGCGCGACCGCGACGCACTCGCGATCGAGCCGACGGTCCTCGTCGACCCCGACCTCGACTCGCCCCTGATGACCACGGAGATCTTCGGGCCGATCCTGCCCGTCATCACGGTCGCCTCGCTCGACGACGCCATCAGCCACGTCAACGCCGGATCGAAGCCGCTGGCCGCCTACGTGTTCTCCGGCTCGCGCCGGAGCGCGGAGCGGGTGACCGCCGAGGTCCCGTCCGGAGCCACGGTGATCAACCACGCGATGATGCACTGCCTGGTCCCGCAGCTCCCCTTCGGCGGGGTCGGCACCAGCGGCATGGGCGCGTACCACGGCCAGTTCGGCTTCGAGGCGTTCAGCCACCGCAAGGCGGTGCTCTCACGCACGACCACGCCCGACCCCGACCTTCTCTACCCGCCCTACTCCGAGCGGGCGCAGAAGATCCTCCGCAAGGTGCTCTGACCGCACCCGGCGCCGCGCACGGCCGCTCAGGGGGGCGGCCGTCGCGGGCCGGACGGGCGGGGAGAACGGGTACTTCGCCGAGGTGGAGAACGCGCTGTAGTCCCACCCCGCGGCATCGAGGCGGCGGTGTTCGGAATTCCCGACGAGCGCTCCGGCGAGGCCGTGCACGCGGTGGTCCAGGTGCGGTCGTCGGTGGGCGCCGACGACCTCGAGCGAGAGCTGCGGGACACGAACGGGCACGGTCGCGAGACGCAGATGTGACGGCCGGGCCCGTCCCCGCTTCCCGCGGTCCCTCCCGACCGATCCGTCGACCCGCCCCTGGAGGCAGATCATGACCGACCGCACCCGCGTCATCTCCCACGAGGTCCAGCGACTCGAGTTCCCCGTCGACCAGAGTTTCGACGACTTCCGGGACCGCTACGAACGCGCCGTGCCCGCCTTCGACGCGAGCCGCTGGGGCGAGGTCGACCGGCGTGACCTCGACTGGGCCACGGTGCAGGCGAACGCCGACACTGCTGCCCCGCACGGCTTCCTGCTCTACCTGCGCAATGAGGTCGACCTGGTCATGCGTCTCGCCGGCCACCGCGAACGCTGCACGTCCTACCTCATGGGCAACCACACCATCGCCGAGCGCATGTACCGCCACGACCACGCCGTCATGCTCTACGCCCCCCTGCGCACCCAGATCCCCGAGGACCGCGACGGCCAGGTGTGGTTCACCATCGACCGGCCCAGCACCCGGTTCGCGAGTTTCGACGACCCCCGCATCGTCGAGGTCGGCGTGGAGCTCGACCACAAGGTCGCCGACCTGCTCACCGCCCTCGACGTCGACTCCACCGCGGCACTCCGGGCCTGACACCCCTGATCGAGCCGCACCCGGGGCGACGACGACCGCTCGTCGTCGACCAGGGCCGGTTCCCGGTCAGGAGCGGGCCACGTCGACCCGGACGAGGAGCTTGCCGCGGTGGGTGGCGCCCGGGCGGAGGACGTCGGCCAGCGCCTCGGGCACCGAGTCGAGTCCGTCGACGACGGTGTGCGGCGCTCTCAGGTGCCCCTCGGCGAGCCAGGTGCGCAACTCCTCGAGCGCTCGCGGCCAGGTCGCACGGTGTTCGTCGACGATGTAGCCGCGCAGGGTCAGCGAGTTCAGCACGATCCGTGCGACGTCGTCGATCCGGAGCGGACTGCCGCCCCCGTCGTAGCCGGACACCGAGCCGCAGTGCGCGATCCGACCCAGGCGGCGCATCCGCGGCACGGCCGCTTCGAGCAGCGGTCCGCCGGTGTTGTCGAAGTAGACGTCCAGGCCGTCGGGCGCGAGTCGGTCCAGGGCGGCCCCCCGGTGACTCCGCGTGGTAGTCGAACGCCGCGTCCGCGCCGAGTTCCTCGGTGACCCAGCGAACCTTGTCCTCGGTGCCGGCGCTGCCGATCACCCGGGCCCCG
Organism: Actinomycetospora atypica; assembly: GCF_042653685.1. NCBI lineage: Bacteria > Bacillati > Actinomycetota > Actinomycetes > Pseudonocardiales > Pseudonocardiaceae > Actinomycetospora > Actinomycetospora atypica. The sequence goes on from NZ_JBHSIV010000027.1 coordinate 42,255, forward strand.
CGCAGCCGACCGATCTGTACCGCGAGCGAGCCGATACCACCGGCGGCCGACGATACGAGCAGGGTCTCGCCGGCCTGGAGGTCGGCGATGACGGTCAGCCCGACCCAGGCGGTCAGGCCGGGGTTGCCCAGCGCGGTGAGAGCGTTCTCACCCGGCAGGTCGTCCACCACGTTGAGGCCCCGGCGACGATGCTGAAGACGTTGAGCGCGATGCCGGCGGTGAACTGGTCCTCGAAGCCCAGCCCGGCCCCGACCTGGCCCGCGAAGGTGCTCAGGGCGAAGAACGGCATCATTCGGCAGGCCCAGAAGCCGCCCGCGAAGAGGGTGCGTCGCCAGGCGCCGTGGGTGAACAGGTCGCTGAACCGGGCATTGTCCGTTCGGCCATGCGGCTGCGGATGGACCGCCGCCGCGCCGGACGCCTCGCCTACCCCGTCCCTGCTCGAGGCCTGTGGGACCGAGGCCGTGGTGCTGGGCCTCGCCGCCGTCCTGTTCCTGGGCTTCCTGCTCACCTGGGTCTGGGCGCCGGAGACCCGCGGCCTCAGCCTCCACGAGGCGAGCGGCCAGGCCGTCGGGCGTCAAGCGGCCCGCACCGCGTCCGCGAGTGGACGTCCATGAGGGTCTCGGTCCCCGCCCGATCCGCTAGCGCAGCCCTGCGATTGGCGTGCAATGAGAGGCGGTCAGCCACGTTCTGGAGCGGGTCGCCCCGCCGCGCTCCGGTCGAGATGGCGCCCTCTGACCCGAGCCCAACGCGGCCTCTTGAACTCACGCGGGATCGATCCCCGTGGCCCGCTCCACAGCGTCGGCCGATGCCTCGATGACCTGTCGTTGGCTCCCGAGCCGCTCGATGTGTGTCTCGATGACGTCGCCGGGCTGCAGGTAGGGGAAGCGCCCGGACAACGCGACCCCTTGCGGGGTCCCGGTCAGGATCAGGTCGCCGGCCTCGAGCGCGACGTACTGGGAGAGATCGACGATCAGGGCCGCGACGTCGAAGATCATGTCGGCGGTCGTCGAGTCCTGCCGGGGTTCGCCGTTGACCCAGGAGGCGATACGCAGGTCGCTGGGGTCGACCTCGTCGGCCGGCACCAGGGAGGGGCCGACGGGGCAGAATCCGGGGGCGATCTTGCCCTTGGACCACTGCCCGCCGGAGATCTCAATCTGCCGGTGCCGGTCGCTGAGGTCGTTGGCGATCGTGTAGCCCGCGATCGCGTCGGCGGCCTCGCTGCGGTGGGCGAGTCGGTGGGTTCGTCGGGCGATGACGACGGCCAGCTCGACCTCCCAGTCGAGGGTGTCGCAGCCCGCGGGCCGCGCGACGGCGTCGTGGGGTCCGATGACGGTGTTCGGGTGTTTGAGGAAGACGATCGGGTCCGCCGGAGGGGCAGAGCCGGTCTCGGCCGCGTGGGCTGCGTAGTTCTGGCCGATGCACAGCACCGCGGTGGGGCGGGCCACCGGCGGCCCGACGCGGAGGTGCCCGGGGTCCTCGACGAGCGGCAGCGCCCCGCGCTGCAGGGCGTCCCGGGCGGCCGCGATACCTCCGGCGGCCAGCCAGCGGCCGTCCACGTCCTGGGGTCAGGGGGGTGAGATCGAACAGGTCGCCGTCCACACGCGCGACGGGACGTTCCCGGCCCTGCCGGCCGAGTCGCAGGATGTCCAACCGCCTACCTTCCTCCTCCTGAAGCGCGAGGCGTGCTCCGACGCTTGGGCGTCGCGTCCTCGGCGGTGTCCTGGGCCCGCCACTCGCGGGTGATGCGTGTGGTCAGGTTGTCGAGGTGACGGACCATCGCGGCTTCCGCGGCCTGCCCGTCCTGGTCCTCCAGCGCGCGGAGGACCCGTTCGTGCTCCAGGACCGCTGGTCCGCGGCTGGTGACCCACGCCGTGGCGTAGGCGCCGAGGATCACCTGCGTGCGCACCCGTTCCAGGGACTCGGCGAGGCACTCGTTGCCCGCGAGGTCCTGGATCGCGTGGTGGAAGTCGGAATCGGCGCGACGTGCCCCGTCCTGGTCGCCACTGTCCACGGCACGACGGAACCGGTCGTGGATGACGACCAGTTCCTCGAGGGTCTGCTCGTCGATGCGCGGGGCGGCGAGCCGCGCGGCGAGTGCTTCGAGCTGGGTGCGGACGGCCAGGGAGTCCAGGAGCTCGTAGCGGTCGGGGGCGGCCACGGCGATCGTGCCCGCCACCCGCCGCAGCAATCGCTCGGAGAGCAGCCGCTCGACCGCGTTGCGCACCGGGCTGCGGCTCATCTCGAGGTCGGTGGCGAGCCCGAGCACGCTGACCGGGGCACCGACCCCGAGGTCGCCGTCGAGGATCCGGTTCCGGATCAGGCCGTAGGCGGAGTCGGCGAGGGAGTCGGTGCGGGGGTCGGGGTTGAGGTCTGCCGAGGTCACGAGTAGCCCTCTCGCTCGGTGCGTTCTTCGAGTGCTGAGCGGAGAAGCCTAACCAGGCGGCATCGACAGACCGGCCTCGGCGAGGTCGGCCCACCGCCGAGGATTCCTGGCCTCGGGAGCGGGGCCCAGCCGGACGAGGTCGGGGGTCAGCTCGGCGATCGAGCGGGCCCCGAGCAAGGTCATGGTGGTGGTGATCTCCTCCTCGAACAGGGCCGCGACCCGGCGCACGCCCAGCTCGCCGGCCGCCATGAGGCCGTAGAGGTAGGCCCGCCCCACGAGCACGGCGTCGGCGCCGAGCGCGAGGGCCGCCACGACGTCGGCACCAGAGGTGAAGGCGCCGTCGACGAAGACCTCGCAGCGGCCTTCGAGGCGATCGAGCACCTCGGGCAGCTGGCGGATCGGGGTAACGGAGCGGTCGAGCTGGCGACCGCCGTGGTTGCTCAGCACGATCGCGTCGGCGCCCGCGGACGCGATCCGGACCGCGTCCTCTGCGGACTGGACTCCCTTGACCACGAGCTTGCCCGGCCACTGCTCGCGGAGCCAGGCCAGGTCCTCGAAGTCCACCGCAGGATCGAAGAGCGTTGCGGCCAGTTCGGCGACGGTGCCCTGCCACGAGTTCAGCGACGCGAAGTTCAGCGCGCGGGTGGTGAGCAGGTCGATCCACCAGTGGGGGTGGCGCGCTCCGTCGATGAAGGTCCGCGGCCCCAGTGACGGCGGGAGGGTCATGCCGTTGCGGGCATCGCGCAGTCGCCGGCCCGCGACCGGGGTGTCGACGGTGAGCACGAGGGCCTCGTAACCGGCGGCGTCGGCGCGGTCGACGAGCTCGCGGCTGCGACCACGGTCGCTCCAGAGGTAGAGCTGGAACCACCGCCGACACCCCGGGATGATCTCCGCGACGTCTTCCACCGAGCAGGTGCCCATGGTCGAGAGCGCGAAGGGCACGCCCGCCGCTCCGGCCGCGCGGGCGGTCGCGAGCTCGCCCTCGTGGTGCAGGACGCGCGTGAAGCCGGTCGGGGCGAACACGATCGGCAGCGCGCTCGGGGCGCCGAGGATCGTCGCGCGGGTGTCGACGGCGGACACACCGCGCAGCACCCGCGCCACGAACTGGACCGAGTCGAGATCCTCGCGGGCGCGGGCCAACGACCGCTCGGACTCGGCGCCGCCCTCGACGTAGTCGAAGACGGCTCGTGGGACTCGGCGGCGGGCCATCGCGCGGAGGTCCTCGACGCCGGCCGCCCGCGCAGCCCGGCGTCGGTCGCCGTCGAGCACCAGCGGGCGCGGGCGCAGCAGATCCGAGAGCTCCGCCGCTCGCGGCAGCCGACGCGGCCCGTCCAGCCCTGTCCATCGCATGACCGGAACCCTGCATTCACAAAGCGGCCCAGTCAAGCTCTGCTGCATCCATCCAGGCGGGATAAGTCCCGGTAGTGTACAAACCAGTGTTGACTCAATCACTGTCTCGGACTACACCTGCATCCACCCCAAAGCCGAGGAGGAGCTTGTGTCACCGCGTCCACTGTCCGTGCTCGTACCGCTGCCCGACCGCGACTTCGACACCACCGAGTCCTCGATCGCGTGGCGCGCCTTCGTCGACGCCGGCATCGAGGTCACCTTCGCCACCGAGACGGGGCGGGTCGCCGCCTGCGATCAGCGGCTGCTGCGGTCGGGCTTCTTCAACTGGTTCCCGGCCGGGCAGGACGCCCTGGACGCCTACCGGGCGATGTCGAGCTCCCCGGCCTTCCGGTCCCCCATCACCTACCGCGACATCGACCCCGCCGACTTCGACGCGGTCCATCTCGGCGGCGGGCACGCCCAGGGCATGCGCCAGTACCTCGACAGCGCGGTCCTCCGCGAGCGCGTGCTCGGGTTCCACCGCCAGAACAAGACGATCGGCGCGATCTGCCACGGCTCGCTGATCCCGGCGAGGACCATCGATCCCCGCACCGGGGCCAGCATCATCGAGGGCCGCCGTTTCACCACCTTGACCCGCCCGATCGAGAAGTTCGCGTTCCGCTGCACCTGGTTCCGGGTGGGCCGCCGCTACCGGACCTACTGGAAGTACACCGAGACCGAGGTCGAACAGGCCGTGGGGCCCTCCGGCGCGATCGAGCGCGGCGAGACCCGCTTCGGCAGGTTCGGGTACTCCCTGACCCACGACGAGCCGATGGTGGTCGAGGACGGGCACTTCCTCAGCGCCCGGTACCCCCTCGACGCGCCGCGCTACGCCGAGGCGTTCGTCCGTCGCCTGGTCGGCGACCGCGCCACGGCGACGCCGTAACGGCTCCCCGCTCCCCGCTCCCCTTCTCCGGCCGAGGCTCACCCTCGGCTGCCTTCGCCACGCCCGCCGCGGCGAGAACCACTGCTCCTGCCACCACCCCGGCCCGTGGCCGGCACCAGACGACCTCCGAGAGGGAACATCCATGTCGAACCTCGCCCCTGCCGACGAGCGCCGGGATCGGCGCGGCACCAACGCCCTGTTCTCCGCGAACCCCCTCAAGCTCGGGCTCTTCGGGCCCAACTGCGACCGCGGCTGCGCGATGACTCTCTCCGACGACGTGCCGTTGCTGACCTGGGAGTACACGAAGAAGATCGCCCAGCTCGCCGACGAGGCCGGCTTCGAGGCCCTGGTCCCGGTCGCCCGTTGGAAGCAGATCGGGGACAACGGCTTCAACGGCCGCAACTTCGACACCTACACCTGGGCGGCAGGTCTGGCCTCGGTGACCGAACGGATCACGCTGGTCACCACCGCGCACGTCCAGGCGTCCCACCCGGCGGTCGCCGCCAAGCAGGTCGCCACGATCGACCACATCAGCGGCGGCCGGACCTGCCTGAACATCGTCAACGGCTGGTTCGAACCGGAGTTCAAGATGCTCGGCGGATCGTTCCTGCCCCACGACCAGCGCTACCGGTACACCAGCGAGTGGTTCGAACTGCTCGAGCGGTTCTGGCTCGAGGAGGACGAATTCGACTTCCGCGGCGAGTTCTTCACCGTCGAGGGCGGATACTCCCAGCCCAAGCCGATCCAGCTGCCCCGACCGGCCATCATGAACGCCGGGGGCTCGAAGACCGGTCGCGACTTCGTCGCCCGCTACGCCGACTCCGGTTACGCCCTGCTCGCCGGCTACGACCTCGCCTCGACCCGGGCGCTGGTCGAGGAGCGCCGGGCCGAGGCCGCCGCCTACGGGCGAGAAGTGGACACCTGGACCACTGCCTACGTGATCCAGCGCGACACCGCCGAAGAGGCCGAGGCCTACCGCCAGCATGTGTTCGTCGACGAGGTCGACGAGAGCGCCGGCCAGTCCGCCGCGCACTACCTGGGTCTGAACTCCTCGGCCATGGCGCCCGACCAGTGGGAGGAGTTCAAGCTCCACCTCCGCGCCGGCTACGGCGGATACCCCCTGGTGGGCACCGCCGAGCAGATCGCCGAGAGCCTGATCGGGCTCAGCCAGGCGGGGGTCACCGGTGTGTCGCTCTCCTTCGTCGACTTCGTCTCCGGCCTCGACCGTTTCGTCGCCGAGGTGATGCCGCTGCTCGAGAACGCCGGCGTGCGCAAGCCGGTCCCGGCACTGTCCGCGGTCTCCTGAGCCCACCCGCCGTGACTGCTCACGACCCGGAGACCGACGGCGTCCCGCCCGCGGTACCGCTGGACGCGTCGGGACTGCGCCTGGTACTCGGTGCTCACCCCGAAGGGGTCGTCGCCCTCGCCGCCGTGGTGGACGGTGCCCTCGAGGGCATCGCGGTCAGCACGTTCACCCCGGTGAGCCTGGAACCCGCCCTCGTCTCGGTCTGCGTGGCACACACCTCGGCGACCTGGCCGCGACTGCGCACCGCGGCGGGTCTCGGGGTCAGTGTGCTCGCCGAGGACCAGGCGCAGCTGGCCCGCCGCCTCGCCGCTCCCGGCCAGGACCGGTTCGTCGGGACCTCGGTCACCGTCGGGGCCTCGGGGGCCGTCCTGATCGACGACGCCTGCGCCTGGTTCGACTGCGTGGTCGAGAACGAGATCACTGCCGGCGACCACCTCATCGCCGTGCTCGCCGTGCTGGAGGCACACCATCGGCCCGACGTCCGTCCCCTGGTCTTCCACCGCAGCAGCTTCGCCCGCCTCGCCTGACCCGAACGGCGGTCCCGTCCTCTCGCCCGCGTACCGCGCCTTGGGGGCCGCGAGCCCGGTCGTCCTCGAGGTGATCGAGGGGGCCGGGCACGCGGCGTTCCTCGTCTGCTGGGCCGGTCACGCGAATGCCGAGCTGCTGGGCCACACCGCCCGCGTCGCGGGCGGGCCGTCCTTCCTCGCCGTGTCCCCTGCCACCGCCCAGGCCACCCGTGTGCTGCCGGCGAACCACACCCCCGTCGCCTGCACCATCGCCGAGCGCGCCGAGATCATCGTCGGTCTGGCCGCCGACCGCCCCGGCTTCGATGCCGACACGGCCCGCCGCGCCGGCATCCCGGTGGTGGTCGCCGGCGCCCAGGGGGCGCTGGGTGCCGCGCCAGGGATCGCCGAGTTCGCGGTCGACCTGGTACAGGCGGCCGGCCTGGGCCAGCTCGCCCTGGTGACCGAGATCGTCCTCGACGACGGTCCCGGACCTCACGGACTGGACGATCTCACCAGGCAGCGCGCCCTGGTCCGCGTCACCGGCCAGGAGATCATCGCCGAGCGACTACGCACGGGGGCTCTCGCCCTCCGCGGGCCCGAAGTCGTCCTCCCGACCGACCACGGCGTCCTGCTCGCCACCGGCTACCGCGACCCCCACTCGGGCTCCGAGCACCTCGTGCTCCGGGGGCCGGCCACCGAGCGGGCCGGCCGACCCGTCGTCCACGTGCACCGAGAATGCCCGACCGGCGACCTGTTCGGCTCCTTGAACTGTTCCTGCCGGTCGGAACTGGACGCTGCGCTGGCCGACATCGCCGGTTCCGGAAGCGGCATCGTGGTGTACCTGCGCGGCAGACCCGCTCGGCCGCTGCACCATGGCCCCCGCCTCGACGACCGCCAGGCCCACCTCGTCGCCTTCATGCTCCAGGACCTCTCGGTCCACCGCATCCAGCTCCACCGCGACGACACCCGGCAACGGGCAGCTCTCTGCGGTCGCGGCATCCCGTGCTGACCACGTCCGGCCGCCGTCCTCAGCCGTGGAAGTTGCGCCGATAGGCCGATGGTGACACCTGCATCACCGCGCGCATGTGCAGTCGCATGGCCGCCGCACTTCCGAAGCCGCATCGGGCGGCGACCGCATCGACGCCCAGCTCGGTCGTCTCGAGCAGCTCGCGTGCCCGCTCGAGGCGGCGGGCGAGCAGCCACTGCCCGGGCGAGTTCCCGGTCTCCTCCCGGAAGCGGCGCGACAGGGTGCGGGTGCTGATCCCCTCCCGGTCGGCCAGATCACGCAGGCTGAGCGGGTGATCGAGATGCTCGAGCGCCCAGCTCCGCGCGCGAGCCGTCCCCGCGACGCCGTCCTCCATCACGGGACGCTCGATGAGCTGGGCCTCCCCGGCCTGGCGGTGCGGCGGCATCACCACGCGACGAGCCACGACACCGCCCACCGTCGCGCCGTGGTCGCTTCGCACCATGTGCAGGCACATGTCCGCCACGGAGGCGACCCCGGCCGAGGTGAGAACGTCGCCATCGACGGTGTAGAGCACCTCCGGGCGCACCCGCACTGCGGGGAACCGCTCGCGGAACGCCGCCACCCGAGCCCAATGAGTGGTGGCCTCCCGGCCGTCGAGCAACCCGGCCGCGGCCACGAGAAAAGCGGCGGTGCAGATCGAGGCCACGCGCGTGCCAGGCCGGACGCGGCGCAGTGCGGCCGTCATCGCGCTCTGTTCGGCGTCCGAGACACTCACCGCGTCGCGATCGGTCGAGGCCACGATGACCGTGGACACCTCGCCGAGCAGTTCCGGTCCGTGCTCGATCCCCAGGCAGAAGTCCCCGTCCGTGCGGACCGGACCCGGCTCGAGAGCACACGTCGTCACCTCGTAGAACGGTCGGCCCTCGGCGCCGCGGGCCTCGCCGAACACGCGATGCACGACTCCCAGCTCCATGGCCAGAACGCCATCCCGAACCAGGACCGCGATCCGATGCTGCCCCATGGCGCGATCCTTCCACTCCCTGTCCCGACGACCGCTCGTGCCGAACAGAACAACGGCCGACACTGCTCTCGTGCTTCCCCCCTCGGCCCGAGACCTGATCCTCAGCGGGACAGCCCTCGCCCACATGACGACCCTGAACCCCGACGGCTCACCCCAGGTGAGCACCGTCTGGGCGGGCCTGGACGGCGACCGCATCATCACCGGGCACTTCGGCCGCTATCGCAAGATCACCAACCTTCTCCGGGATCCACGGATCGCCCTGTCGTTCGCCGGCCCGACGCCACTGCCCAACGGGATGCACCCGAACCTCGTCGTCTACGGAGACGCCGAGATCAGCGAGGGTGGCGCCGCAGAGCTGGTCGGACGTCTGGGCAAGGTCTACATCGCCCCGGACTTCGACTACCCCATGCCACCGGGGCCGCCGCCCGGCTACGTGATCACCACGACCGTGCGCCGCATCGCCGGTGTCGGACCCTGGATGAACGCATGAGCGCCCAAGAGCCCGGACCCGGGCGTCGCAGCATCGGCGACATCACCCCCAAGCTCGCCGAGCTCACCGACGACGTGCTCTATGCCGACGTCTGGGAACGTCCCGGCCTGAGCAAGCGCGACCGCAGCCTCGTCACCGTGGCCGCACTCGTCGCGCTCTACCGCGCCGACGAGCTGAACCTGCACCTCGGGCTGGCCCTCGACAATGGCGTCACCGCCGACGAGCTCACCGAACTCATCACCCATCTGGCCTTCTACGCCGGCTGGCCGTGCTCGGTGACCGCAGCCAAGCAATTGCGCGCCATCCTCGCTGATCGCCCGGAGAACGAGGCCCTCCGGCCTTGAACGACCCCGGCCCGACAACGCCCGGTGAGCACGAGCGAAGATCGACGCCTCCTGGCGGGCAGAGACGGACCAGAAACCGAGATCACGGCATAGCCTGGTCAGAGCCCGTCCCGCCTGCCGGGTAGCCCTGGAGATGGCCCGGCTCGCGCAGCAGGCCCGCATCGACCGACGGGTGCCGCAGCCGGCTCGATCGACCGCCGTGCACTCTAGGAAGGACGTCCATCGATGGCCGAGCCGTTCGTCGTCAGAGTCACCGACGCCGAGATCGCCGACCTGCGCGGAAGGCTCCGGCGGACCCGGTGGCCCGAACCGGAGACGGTCGACGACTGGTCACAGGGCGTCCCGCTGACCTACGCCCGGGAGCTGTGCCGCAGCTGGGCCGAGGACTACGACTTCGGGTTCGCCGACCGCGTCAACGCCTTCCCCCAGTACCGCGACAGCGTCGACGGGCTCGGTATCCACTTCCTGCACGTCCGCTCCCCGGAGCCCGACGCGTTCCCGCTGGTCCTCACCCACGGCTGGCCCGGCTCGGTGCTGGAGTTCCTCCACGTCCTCGGTCCCTTAACCGACCCCCGCGCCTACGGCGGCGACCCGGCGGACGCCTTCCACGTCGTCGCGCCCTCCCTGCCCGGTTACGGCTGGTCCGACAAGCCCACGACGACGGGCTGGGGCGTCCCCCGGATCGCCCGCGCCTGGGACACGTTGATGGTGTCGCTGGGCTACGACCGGTACGGCGCGCAGGGCGGCGACTGGGGCTCGGAGGTGACCGCCACCCTGGGCGAGGTCGCGCCCGAGCGGGTCGCCGGGGTGCACCTGAACATGGGGAGGGTTCCGCTCGGCACCTTCGACGACCCCACCCCCACCGAACAGGCCGCCCTCGACGCTGCCAGCGAGCACGCCCGCACCGGGCGCGGCTACTCCGGGATCCAGATGACCCGACCGCAGACCCTCGGCTACGGCCTCACCGACTCCCCCGCCGGCCAAGCTGCATGGATCGCCGAGAAGTACCGGGCCTGGACCGACCACGACGGCGACCACGAGACCGCCGTGTCCCGGCAGACGATCCTCGACGAGATCTCCGTCTACTGGTTCACCGCCTCCGCCACGTCGTCGGCGCGCCTGTACTGGGAGAGCTTCGCCGCCTCCCGCGTCCCGGTCACCGCCCCGTCCGGACTGTCGGTCTACCCCCGCGACATCGTCCGTCCGTCGCGCCGCGAGGCCGAACAGCGCTTCACCGACCTGCGCTGGTACGCCGAGATGCCCCACGGCGGCCACTTCGCAGCCCTCGAGCAACCCACCTCGCTCGTCGAGCAGATCCGTGGCTTCTTCCGCCTTGTCCGATAACGGGTAAGAAGCCGAACTCCGCCACCCATGCCGGCTATTCGGCCCGACGGGGCGCGAGCGAAGAGAAGGCCGCCGGTGTAATGCCCCGCCGAGCGGGCTGTCCCGTGTGCTCTTCTCGGCACCGTTTCACCGCTGCGCGGGGTCGGGGACCGGGGACCGGGGAGTACACGCTCGGACACGGCGCGAAGTGCACCTTGACGCCGTCCCGACGTCGGTCCCTACTTGGTTGGTCTACCAGACAACCATCGAGGAGTGCGACGAGTCATGGACGACGTCCTGGTGATCGAGGCCGGGCCGGTGGGCCTGACTCCCACCTCCCGGCTCGCGCGGCTGCCGTACCGCTCCCCCACCGGCACCCTGCGCGACGTCCCCGCGACGGTGTGAGCACCACTCGTGCCCGACAGACGCGCTGCCATCGTGGACGCCGCCCTCGAGGTCATCGGCGAGACCGGTCCGGCCGGCTTCACCCAGCCTCGCGTGGCCGCCCGGGTCGGGCTGCGCCAGAGCCACCTCACCTACTACTTCCCGACGCGCGACGACCTCCTGGTGGCCGTCGCCGAGGAGGCGGTCCGCCGGCGGGTCGCTCTGCTCCGCGAGGTCCAGGACGCCGCCGACGGCCTCGACGAGCAGATCACCGCCCTGGCCCGTGTCCTGACCTCACCCGAGCAGACGCGGGTCCTGCTCGCCCTGACCCAGGCGGCCGACCGCAACGAGGCGGTGCGCGAGGCGTTCGGTGGACTGGCCGCCGGGGTCGGCCCCGTCGGCGCCCGCATGCTCACCGCCGCGGGCGCGGACGCCGATCAGGCCGCTGTCGCCCTGCTCCAGGCCACCTCCACGGGCCTCGCCGTGCTCGCGCTGGCCCGCGGCAGCGACGCCACCGACCTCACCGGCGTCGCTGAACACCTGCTCCGCACCCTGCTCGACCGGCTCGCTCGGAAGGACACCTCATGACCCTGCAGATTCCCCTGCGGCGCTCGACCGCCGGTCCGCAGTACGCGGGCTGGACCCCGCGTGCGGTCGCGGTGGAGGGCCTGGGCAGCCGGACCCTCGCCGGGCAGCGCGTGCCCGTCAGCGGCGGGGTCACGCTCAACGCCGACGTGTACACCCCAGCGACACCGGGCCGGTACCCGGCCGTGGTGTCCTTCGCCGCCTACAGCACCGAGTGGCTCACCGCGGGGATCCCGACGGGCTCGAACGAGATCGGGTCCCCGCCGGTGTTCACCGACCGCGGTTACTGCCCCGTCATCGTCGAGCGCCGCGGGACGGGCCGCTCCGGTGGCGAGCCCGGGATGTTCTTCGCCGAGCAGGACGTCGACGACCACGAGGCCGTCATCGCGTGGGCCGCCGAGCAGCCCTGGTGCACCGGCGAGGTCGTGCTCTTCGGGACCTCCTACTACGGCATGACCCAGCCCCAGGTCGCCGCCCGCAAGCCGCCGGCTCTCAAGGCGTTCTTCGCCAACGAGATCTGCACTGACTTCGTCCGCCAGCTCCAGCAGTTCGCGGGCGTGCCGAACTCCTTCTTCCTCGCCCTGTGGCTCGGCGCGAACTTCACCGACGCCCGCGACGCCGGACGCATGTCGCCGAACCGGCGGGCCCTGATCAGCCGGCTCACCAACGGCCCCCTGCACCCACTGCTCGAGAGACTCGTCCACCGCAACGTCGGCACCATGTTCCGACGGTTCATGGCCGCGACACCGAGCACCTGGGCACGAGAGATCTTCGCGCGCTGGACGTTCGACGAGAAGACCCGGGAGTCCTCCACGATCCCGGAGGGCTCCACCGGCGTGCTCGGCGAGATCGACGTGCCGTTCGTCGTGGTGCAGAACCTCGGCTACTTCAACTTCCACCAGTACGGCACCTACGACCTCTTCGACAACGCCGCCACGCCCCCCGAGAACAAGTGGATGATCCTCGGCCGTGCCGAGTACGACCTGCCCGTCTTCGCCTGGCAGGGCGAGGCCCTCGCCTTCTTCGACCACGTCCTGCGCGGCACCGACACCGGCTACGACGACCTGCCCCGGGTCCGCTACTGGGTCGACGGCGCCGCCGAGTACGCCAGCGCCGACGCGTTCCCCCCGCCCGAGGGCCAGGCCCGGCGGCTGTACCTGGGCTCCGCCGGCGCCGACCACGTGACGCACCGGCTCACCGAGGAGACCTCCGCCGCCGGGTCGAACTCCTGGGCGGCCGTACCCCTCGGCGTGCCGATGCCGGGCGGGCTCGACGAACTGGCCAACCAGGTCCTGTCCTTCGAGCTCCCGGTCACCGAGGACCTCCGGTTCGCCGGAGCGGTCACCGCCCGGCTCACCGTCAGCAGCACCGAGATCGACTCCTTCGTCCTCGCCCGGCTCAGCCGGATCGACACCACGGGCGCCGCCCACCAGCTCTCCCTGGGCGCGATGCGGCCCGTGTGCCGACGGGAGGACACCCCGCGCAGCACCGCCGTCGAGATCGCGATCGACCCCGGGGCCCGCGAACCCCTCACCCCGCACGAACCCGTCGTCCTGCGGTTCAGCCTCACCCCCGGACCGGTGCTCCTGCGCGCCGGGGAGGTCCTGCGCCTCGACCTCGCCAGCCGCACCGACCTCGTCCGGAAGGACCCCGGCGAGGGCTACCCGCAGTTCGACCTCCCCGTGCCGCCCTACCTCGCCCGCAACACCGTGCACTTCGACGGGCAGAGCTGGATCGACCTCACCCGCGTGCCCTGACGACCCTCGAGGTGCCGACCACGACCGAGCCCACGACCACGCGGACGCCTCGCCCACCCGTCGGTGGAGCGGCCCTGCGAGCTACGCGATCAGATGTTTGGAACGGCCTTGGAAACGCGTCCTCGACCGTGTCGTCATCGGCCGCCCGACGGGGGTGGCCGGGACACGGAGAGGACGACGTCATGTCGGTCAAGCAGATTCTGATGGGCTTCCTGCCCTGGGTGGTCTTCAGCATGGTCGCGACCCGGGTCGGTCCCGGTGCGGTCGGGATGGCCGCCCTGCTCGCGCTCGCGGTGGCCCTGGTGTTCGTGGTGCGCTCGGTCAACCGGGGCGAAGGCGCGAAGCTGCTCGAGGTCACCGCGGTCGTCACCTTCGCCGCCACCGCGGCCTGGGCCCTCGTGTCGCCGACCTCGGACACGTTCCTGGCGTTCTACGGCCGCGGCGCCGCCGCGCTCGTGCTCGCCGCCGTCCTCGGGATCAGCGTGCTGACGCGCCCGTTCACCGAGCAGTACGCGCGGGCCTCGGTCCCGCGGGAGTACTGGGACTCGCCGCGGTTCCACGCCGTCAACCGGAGGATCAGCGCGGCCTGGGCGGGCACGGTCGCGGTCATGGGCCTCGGGCACCTGGTCGCGGGTGCGCTCGCGGTCGGTGGCGCCGAGTACGGCGGGTACCTGGCCGCGCGGCCCGGTGACCTCGTCCTGAACTGGATCATCCCTGGGCTGCTGGTGGTCCTCACCGTGCGCTACACCCGCCGCGTCGTCGGGCAGGCCGACGCCCCCGCCCGCCACGAGGCGCGGGTCGCGCGATGACGGGCGCCCGCACCGCCCCGGCCCCGGTGGTTCCGGGGCCCCATCTGACCGGCCCGTTCGCCCCGGTCGTCGCCGAGGTCGACGTCGCCGACCTGCCCGTGGTGGGCGAGCTGCCCGCCGACCTCGACGGGGCGTACGTCCGCAACGGACCCAACCCGCGCTTCTCCCCGCTCGGTTCCTACGTGTTCCCGATCGACGGGGACGGGATGCTGCATCGGGTGATGCTGGCCGAGGGCCGGGCACGCTACGACAACCGTTTCGTCCGCACCCCGATGGTGCGGGCCGAGGAGGAGGCCGGTCACGCCATCTGGCCCGGCGGCCTGAACGCCTGGCGGCCCGGGGCCGACGAGGTCGGCCCGGAGCTGGCGGGGACGCGGCGCCAGCTCCCGGACGTCAACGTCGTCCGCCACCACGGCCGGCTGCTGGCCCTCGCCGAGTGCGACCCTCCGTACCGGATGGGCCCCCAGCTCGAGACCCTCGACCAGGAGACCTTCGGCGACGCCCTGCCCGCCGGGATCTGTGCCCACCCGAAGACCGATCCGCGCACCGGGGAGATGCTCGCGTTCTCCTACACGTTCGAGCCGCCCTACCTGACCTGGACCACGATCCGCCCCGACGGCACGGGCACCCCGCCGAGGCCGGTCCCGGGGATCGAGCGGCCGAGCATGATCCACGACATGGCGATCACACCCCGGTACGTGGTGCTGGTCGTCGCCCCGCTGTACTTCGACGTCGCGGCCGCGACGACCGGCGGAAGCCTGCTGTCGTGGCTGCCCGACGACGGCACCCGGATCGCCCTGGTGTCCCGCGACGGCAGCCGAGTCCGGTGGTGCACGGACGAGGCGTTCTGGCTCTGGCACACCGTCAACGCCCACGACCAGGGCGACCGGGTGGTCCTCGACTACGTCGAATGGGCGCGTCCGGCTGAGCTCTCGCCGGGCCCTCCGGTGCAGCCGCGGCTCGCGCGGGCGGTCCTGGACCCGGTCACCGGCCGGGTCACCCGCCGGACCCTGGTCGACGACCTCCCGGCCGAGTTCCCGCGCATCGACGACCGGCTGCTCGGCTCGCCCCACGCCGTGTCCGCCTCGGTCACCCGCTCGGGCCGGGCGCTGCCGCACCCGGGGTGCTGGGACGCCCTGGCCTGGTACGACACCCGCACCGACGACGTCACGCACTGGACCCCGGACGACCTCGCCCTCGGGGAGGCCGTGTTCGCTCCCGACCCGCGCGGGGAGGGCCCGGACACCGGGTGGTGGCTGGTCCTGGGCACCCGGTTCAGCAGCGGGGAGAGCAGCCTGTTCGTGCTCCCGGCCGCTGACCCCGCCGGCGGGCCGGTCGCCACGGTCGGGCTGCCGGTGCGGGTACCGCTCGGGCTGCACGGCAGCTGGTTACCGGCATGAGCGCGCCGGCTTGGAACCACGTTGGAGTCGGGCGGCCCACGGTGGGCCGCATGCACCCCTTCTTCAAGGACGACGGCTTCCAGTTCGCGGTGGAGGGCGCCCTCGGCGACGCCTACCACCGCGCCTCCGACGTCGGGGAGGTCCTGGCGACGATCGCCCGGATCCCGAACGGCGACGCCCGGGCCTGGGTCAGCGAGTGGTCCGCCACCGGCGACCGGCTCGCGGCACTGGCCCGGGAGGCCGAGGACGGCGGGCACCACCGCTCGGCCGCCGCCCGGTGGCTGCGCGCCTCGAGCTACTACGCCCGCGCCACCGACTCCGCCGACACGACCGCCGCGTTCACCTCGATCTGGGAGCGGCACCGGGACGCCTTCGACCGGTTCGCGGACCTGACGAGCGGGATCGGTGAGACCGTGATCGAGCGGATCGCGGTGCCCTACGAGGACACGACCCTGCCCGGGTACGTCTTCGCCACCCCGGGCGCGACGGCACGACGCACTCTGGTGTTCGTCAACGGCAGCGACGGCTCCGTGGTCGGGGCGTGGACCCGCTGTGCCGCGGACGCGCTCGCGCGCGGCTGGACCGTGGTCACCGTCGACGGGCCGGGGCAGAATGCCGCCCTCGTCCGTCAGGGCCTGCCCTTCCGGCCGGACTGGGAGGCCGTCCTCACCCCGCTGCTCGACCACGTGGTGACCCGCCCGGACGTCGACGCGGACCGGATCGCGGTGATGGGGCTGAGCCAGGGCGGGTACTGGGTGCCCCGCGCCGTCGCGCACGAGCACCGGGTCGCGGCGGCCGTGGCCGACCCGGGCGTCGTCGACGTGTCGGCCGCGATGACGTCCCAGCTGCCCGGCTTCCTGCACAAGGTCCTCGACGCCGGCGACCGGGAGAAGTTCGACAAGGAGATGGGCTGGGGGCTGAAGCTCTCACCCGGCCTGCGGACGATGCTCGGCTGGCGGATGCGGCCCTACGGCGTCACGTCGTACTACGACTTCTACGTCGCGGCCCGCGAGTACGCGCTCTCCGCCGAGGACCTCGCGGCGATCCGCTGCCCGGTGCTGATCACCGATCCCGACGACGAGCAGTTCTGGCCGGGCCAGTCCGCCCGGCTCGCCGACGCCCTGACCTGCCCGGTCACCCTCATGCCGTTCACGACGGCGGAGGGCGCGAACGGGCACTGCGAGCCCCTCGCCCCGGGGCTGCGCGGGGAGCGGATCCTCGACTGGCTCGACGAGCACGTCCCGGCCTGAGCCCTGGACCCTCCCTGCCCCTGACGGCAGGATGGACGCCCGGGAGCCGGGAAGGGGTCCGTGTTGTCCGTCGCCGACCACGACCTGCTGCTCCGGTTCCGCGACCTGGGCTCGATCGAGGTCGAGGACGACGACGTGCGGGTCCCCGGCGGCGCGGTCCTGCGCCGCCTCCTGGCCCGCCTGCTCGTCGACGCCGGTCGTCGGGTCGACGTCACCGCCCTGGTCGAGGCGCTGTGGGGCGAGCGGAGCACGGCGCGGTCGGTGTCGACCCTCGAGTCGCACCTCTACCGGCTGCGGCGCTTCCTCGAGCCCGGTCACGCGCGCGGTGAGGCGTTCACGGTGCTGGTCTCGGACGCCGGCGGGTACCGGCTCGCCGTCGACGGCGAGCAGATCGACTCGGCCCTGTTCGCCCGCGGGGTCGCCCGAGCCGGCGAGTCCCTGGCGGCGGGGAACCCACGGACGGCCCTGGCCGAGTGCGAGCAGGCGAGGACACGGTGGCGGGGCCGACCGTTCTCACCCTGGAGCGACGAACCGTGGGCGACCGCCACGGTGGCCCGGCTCGAGGAACTCGGCCGCCAGCTCACCGAGACCCTCGTCGACGCGCTGCTCGCCGACGGGCACCCCGAGAACGCCCTCGTCGAGCTCGAGCCCGTGCTGGCCACCGACCCGCTCCGGGAACGGCCGTGGGAGCAGTACATGCTCGCCGCCGCGCGGGCGGGTCGGCTCGAGGTCGCCCTGGGTACCTACCGCCGGGTCGACCGCCTCTTCCGCGACGAGCTCGGCGTCGAGCCGGGAGCGGAGCTGGTCAGGCTGCACCAGCTCCTGCTCTCCGGCGACGCCACCGGGACGAGGACCCGCGTCGCGGCCCCGGCCGTCGTCGGGTCGGATCCCGCGGTGGCACCGGCCGCCGCGCCCCCCGAAGCCCACCTGCCGCGGCGCCGTGCCCGCCTGATCGGGCGCGACGCCGAGGTGGCCGACCTCATGCGGCGCCTACCCACGAGCCCCCTGGTCACCCTGGTCGGAGGCGCCGGGTGCGGCAAGACGACGCTGGCCGTGGCCACCGCCGAGCGGCTCATCACCGGGTTCGGCGGCGGAGTCTGGTTCGTCGACCTCACGTCCGCGCTCGACGCCGAGCAGGTCGCCGCCGCGGTCGCCTCGACCCTGGGGCTGGCGGGCTCGGGCGGGAGCACGGAGGACGCCCTGGTCGGGTTCACCCGCAGCCGGCGCATGCTGCTCGTGCTCGACAACTGCGAGCACGTGCTCGACCCCGCCGCCGAACTCGTCGAGCAGCTCCTGGTGCCCGACAGCGACCTCACGATCCTCGCCACCAGTCGGGAGCCGCTGGAGGTCGACGGCGAGGACGTCGTCCACCTCGCACCGCTCCCGCTCGGGGCCTCGAGCTCGCCTGCGATGGAGCTGTTCCTGGAGCGCTACGCCGCGGCCGCCCCGGAGCGCCGCCTCGGCGCCGAGGACCTCGCCACCGCCGCCGCGATCTGCGCCGCGCTCGACGGCCTGCCCCTGGCGATCGAGCTCGCCGCGGCTCGCGGCAGGGCGTTCAGCCTGGCCGAGATCGCCGAGCAGGTCCGCACCGATCCGAGCGGGCTGTCCCGGGTGGGTCGCGGCGGGGGCCTGACCGTGCGGGCTGCGGTCGAGCGGAGCGTCCGCCTGCTCGCCCCCGACGAGCAGGACCTGCACGCGGCGATGTCCGCGGTCCCGGGCCCGATGACCGCGGCGATGGCCGGTGCACTCGTCGACGACGGTGCGCCCCACGCCCTCGTCGCCGGCCTGGTGCACCGCTCCCTACTGACGACCGAGCACCCGGTGCGGCCAGGAGGGGCCTCACGGTTCGCCCAGCTGGCCGTCGTGCGCGGACACGGCGCCCACGCCCTCGACGACGCCGGGACCGCTCGCGTCGCCGACCGCCGCGACGCGTTCGTCGTGGACACGGTGGTGAACCGGCCCCGCATGGGCCTGCCGGGCGACGCCGAGTTCCAGGACGCCATGGACGACGACCTCCCGGCGCTGCGGGCGACCCTGCACCACACCCTGATCGACCGCCCCTCCTGGGGCGGACCCGCACTGGCCGCGGGCCTGGGCATGTACTGGTACTACCGCGGGATGCTGCTCGAGGGCGGCCGGTGGATCGGGCTCGCGATCCGCCACCGCGAACTCGCCCGGCCGGTCGACGACGCGATCCTGCAGTCCGCCCTCGCCGCCCTGCACCTGCTCGCCGGGAACGCGCCGCTCGCCCGTCCCCACCTCGAGGCATTGAGCGAGGCAGCGAAGCACGCCGAAGGTGCCGACCTGCTCTACCTCGGCGACGAGTTCGGGGGCCTGACCTCGCCCGCCGTACACACCGGCGACCGGGAGCTCCTGGCACTGCTCGCTGACGGCGCGGACGACATCGCCGACCGGACCGGCGACCCGAACAGCATCCTGCTGGCGCGCGCGGCGACCCTCAAGGCCCGTCCCCTCCCCCACGACGACCAGCTCGCCGCGGCCGCCGCGCTCCACGCGGCCGCGCAGGAGGCGGACAACCACTACGTCTCCTGGATGTCCGCCTCCGACGCCGTCCGCGCCTGCCTCGCCCTCGACGACGTCGAGAGCGCGCTGGTCTGGTGCAGGCGGTGCGTCGAGGACCACCTCGCCCTCGGCGCCCGCGAGGCCCCCCAGCTCATGGAGCTGTACGGATGCCTGCACGCTCGCCGGGGCGACCACGAGGCCACCGTCCGGTTCCTCGCCGGCGCACACGCCCAGAACCGGCGAGCGGCGATGGCGTGGCCGACCCGTCCCGAGACCCCGGCCGTGCTCGAGGAGGCCGCCCGCCGACTCGGCGCCGCCACCTACGAACGCCTCTGGCGGGAGGGCAGCCGACTCCACCTGACCACGCTGGGCTGATCACCTCGCGCGCCGGACGATCTAGCGGAGACATGGCGTCATGACGTGCCGATGAGCTGACGCGAGTCATGTCATCGCACCACGCGATCGAGCATGGTGCGAGGTCGAGCGATTTCATGAATATGCGTCATCGCTCGCGGCTGGAGAGTTCGCCGATCGCGACTGATGACACCATCTAAGTTGTCGGATCGCCGTGGCTGGTCGCAAACTCCATGGGACCATACTTGAGAGTCCGTGCCCCGCTTTACGTGTCGTCGTCGCGATCGAGCGGTCGTCAGCCGACAACATTGGCCTAGTCCGGTCAGGACCCCGTGCGACCGTCATGGACCCCGAGCGCCGCGAGCGCGGCAGTGGCCAGGTCCGCGGAGAACGTGGGCTGTCTGCGGAGGTTCGGGATGCGCACGCAGTCGTCGATGATCGTGCGGGCGATGTTGACGAGCACCGGCACCTGGGCGTCGGGGAGGTCGGGGCGGGCGACGGCGAGCCAGCGGTGCCACTCGCCGAACAGGTCGGCACGGACCCGGTCGAAGTGCTCGAGGACTGCGGTGGGCAGGTACAGCCACTCGGTCAGTGCCACCGCCACGAGGTCGGTCGCCTCGAGGGCAAGACGCACGTAGCTCCGGACGAGCTCGGCGATCACGGCCTCGTCCGGGCCCGGCTCCCGCAGGGCACGCCTCGCTTCCAGCGCCTGCCACTCGTGGAGGCGGGCGACGGCGGCGACCAGGAGGTCGGCCTTGGTGTCGAAGTAGCGGTACAGCGCGGGTCCGACGACCCCGACCTCGCGGCCGATGTCGTCGATGCTCACGCCGCCGAAGCCCCGGGTCCGGAACGAACGGGCCGCCGCGTGGATCAGCTGCTCGCGACGGGCGGAGGCGCTCCGGTCGGCCGCGGCGGGGATCGGCTCGCCGGTGGGCGAGGTCGCCGAAGCGCCGAGGACGCGTTCGCACGCGGCGACGAGTTCCTGGGCGAGGCGTCGTCGGGACAGGGTCGTGTCGTAGAAGCCGTGGCCCGAGATGATGCTGACGACCACCCAGCTCCGGAGTTCTGCCGCGCCGTCGGGCAGACCCTCGGCCGTGGCCACCAGCTCCTCGACCTGCTGGGCGATCCAGCGCGTACGGGCGCGGACGCGCTCGTAGTCGTCGGCGGTCAGGTGTCGGGCCTCGCGCTGCCAGAGGACGGAGAGCCGGCGACTCTCGAGCGCGGAGGCCACGAGGGTTCCGAGCAGGGCGTCGACGTCGCGGTCCTGCAGAGGCTGCGCGGCGAGCGCGGTCAGGGTAGTGACGACCCGCTCCTGGTCCTCGATGACCACGTGCGAGAGCAGGGCCTGCTTGTTGTCGTAGTGCCGGTAGAGCGCCCGGGCGGTGATCCCGCTGGCCTTGGCGATGTCGTCCATGCGGACGGAGTGGAAGCCGTGGGCGCTGAACAGCTCGCCAGCCCGCTCGGCGATCTGGACCCGACGGTCGCGGGGGCGGGCGCGCGAGGACGCCGCTGCGGGCGCGCGCTCCGCCATGCTCGCAGCCTCCTCGTCGCCGGCCCGCCATGCTAGCGAGCCGGCGACCCCTGGCCGGACGTCGTGCCTGTTCAGCGCGGGGTGACGGCCATCGGCGCGGCGACACCTCGTCGCCCCACGTCGGCGACGGCGACCGTCGCCGCGGAGCGGCCCTGGACGAACTCCTCGAGGGTGGTCCGGTTGCAGGCCATGTAGAGCGTGTCGAGGTCCTGTCCGCCGAACGTGCACGCCACCGCCTGCGCGCCGGTCACCGGGACGACGTCGGTGATCTCGCCGCCCTCGACGACCCGGTAGAACCCGCTGTCCTCCCCGGTGGTGAGCGCGTTGCCGAACCACACGCCGCCGTCGGCGTCGAGGGCGATGCCGTCGGGGTGGAAGGCGTCGGCCAGCTGCGCCCAGACCCGGTGGCCGGACAGGCTGCCGTCCGCCGCGACGTCGAAGGCGCTGATCCGGTGCAGGAAGGTCTCGGCGAGCAGCAGGACCGCCCCGGGGGTCACCGCCATGCCGTTGGGGAAGAGGACGTCGCCCTCAACGCGCTGCACCCGGCGCTCGGGGTCGATGTGCGCGAGGGCGGTCGACTTCGGGTCCTCGGCGCCGATGGCGAAGCCGAAGTTCCCGGCGTAGGCGTGCCCGTCCGGGGTGACGAGCAGGTCGTTGCCGGGGCCGCCCGCGATGCCGGAGAAGTCGGCGTAGGGGGCGACCGAGCCGTCGCCGGCGATCTGCAGCACCGTGGCGTCGGCCTGCGAGACGACGAGGACGGAGCCGTCGGGGAGGAACCCGAGCCCGGACGGGGCTCCCGGGATCCGGGCGACGGTGGTGGCCGTGCCGTCGGGCGCGAACCGCAGGACCTCGCGACTGAAGAAGTCGCTGGCCCACAGGGCATCGTCGTGCCAGCGCAGGCCCTCCAGGAACTGGTGGCCCGAGGCGAAGGGGGTGAGGGGGTGGAACGGCATCGTCGACTCCGATCTACGAGGGGACGGGCTGCGACGACGCGACGAGGTCGCGGAGCCGGAACTTCTGGACCTTGCCGCTCGCGTTGCGCGGGAGGTCGTCGAGCAGGACGAGGCGCTCGGGGAGCTTCTGGCGCGCGATCCGCCGTGCGGTCAGCCAGGCGACGAGGTCGTCGAGCGTGACCGCCCGACCCGGCGTCGGGACGACGACGGCGCAGACGCGCTCGCCGAGGACCGCGTCCGGGGTGGCGACGACCGCGACGTCGGCGACGGCCGGGTGCTCGAAGAGCTGGTCCTCGATCTCCTTGGCGCTGATGTTCTCGCCGCCGCGGATGATGATGTCCTTCTTGCGGCCGGTGATCTCGACGTAGCCGTCGGCGTCGGTGCGGGCGAGGTCGCCGGTGCGGAACCAGCCGTCGGCGGTGAACGCGTCGTCGTTCAGGGCGGGGTCGAGGTAGCCGAGGAACATCTCCGGGCCCCGCACCAGGAGCTCGCCGTCCGTCTCCAGCCGGATCTCGGTTCGGCCGATGGGCCGACCGTCGGTCCGGGACCGTTTGACGAGGTCGTCGGTCGTGTTGCTGCCCGTGGCGGTCGGGTACTCGGTCGATCCGTACCCGCGGCTGACGGTGCACCCGAGGGCGTCCGTCGCCGAGCGGACGAGGTCCGGCGGGACGTCGGCGCCACCGCAGGCGAACACCCGCAACGCGCTGACGTCGATCTCGTCGAGGGACGGGTGCCGCACGAGTCCGGCGAGGAACGGGGTCGCCGCGACCGTGAAGCTGCACCGGTGGGCGGCGATGAGCTGCAGCGCCCGGCCGGGTTCCCAGACGTCGAGCAGGACGACCGGGATGCCCAGCATGGCCGGCAGTTGCATGCCGTAGAGCACGCCGATGATGTGGCCGACCGGGGAGGGCATGAAGACGACGTCCGCCCCGGACAGGCCGTAGAGCTCGATGATGCTGCGGTTCTCGTGGTCGAGGGTGTTGTGGCTGTGCAGCGCGCCCTTTGGAGACGACGTCGTCCCGGAGGTGTAGAGCAACAGCACGATGTCGTCGGCATCGCGGCCGGGGGTGGGGACCGGGTCGGGGCGGCCCTCGTCGAGAAGGTCCTCGAAGGCCATGTCGGCGGCAGGTCCGGAGGCACCGACCACGACCACCGTCCGCAGCTCGGGGAGGTCGTCCCGGATGTCGGCGACCATCTGCGGATAGTCGAAGCCGCGGAACTCGTCGGGGACGACCATCACGGCCGAGCGGGCCTGTCGCAGGATGAACCGGGTCTCGTGGTGGCGGTAGATCGGGATGATCGGGTTGCTCACCGTACCGAGGCGTATCGCGGCGTGATGGACGATCAGCGCCTCGACCCGGTTGGGGAGCATCCAGGAGACGACCTCCCCGGGGCCGACGCCGCGGGCGCGCAACGCCGAGGCGAGGCGGTTGACGGCCCCGTCCAGGTCGCCGTAGCTCCAGGACCGTTCCCGGTCGACCACCGCGACGGCGTCCGGTGTCGCTGTCGCGGCGGCCGCCAGGTAGCCGTCGACCAGGTTCCCCGCCCAGGCCCCGTCCTCGGTGTGCCGGCGGGCGAGCGCGGCGTCGAGCCTCGTTGCTCTCATGGTTGCCTCTCCGGGGCGGGTCGCGTGCCGAGGACGGCCGCGCCGACCCGCAGCTCCAGCTCGGTCGGGTCGCCGTACCAGCCGCGCAGCGCCAGGGCGTGGCGGTAGTAGGCGCTCAGTTCGTTCTCGGCGGTGAACCCCATGCCGCCCTGCAGCTGCAGGGCGTCCTCGCAGACCAGCGGCGCCACGTGCGCGGCGTGCGCCTTCACGGTCGCCGCCGTGACCGCCAGGTCGTCCACGGACGCGCCGTCGGCGTCGGAGAGCGCCGCGGTGCAGAGGTCGGCCAGACCGGCGGCGCGGACGTGCATGGTCGCCGCGATGTGCTTGACGGCCTGGAAGCTCCCGACCGGGCGGCCGAACTGCTCGCGCTCCCGGACGTGAACGAGCGTGCGCTCGACGCAGCGCTGGGCGAGGCCGCCGAGCTCACACGCGAGCAGGAGCCGCGCCCAGCTGCGTAGGCGAGTGACGGCCACGTCGTCGCCCGCGCTCTCCCCCGCCTCGACGTCGTCGAGGACGACCCGGCCGAACGTCGCCGACGGGTCGGCGCTCGCGAGGTCCTCGACCGTGACGCCGGGAGCCCTGGGGTCGACGACGTGGATCGACGGGCCGTGCTCGCTCCCGGCCACCACCACGAGAACCTCGGCCTGAGGTGCGAACCGGACGGCGTGGACCACACCGCGGAGCCGGCCGTCGGCGAGCGTCACCGACCCGACGTCGCTGGTCCAGTGGTCGGTGATGCCCGGGTCGACGAGGGCCGGCGGGGCGCCGGTCCCGACGGCGCGGATCAGCAGGTCGGTCTCGAGGAGGGCCGGGAGCAGCGTCGACTCCAGCAGCGGTCCCGCGACCAGGTGCCGGCCGTACTGGGCGAAGACCGGGCCGAGTGTCGACAGCGGCTCGCCGAGTCCGTTCCGGCTCTCCGGGACCGCGAGCGCGTACCACCCGAGGTCCGCGAGCTCGGCGGCGAAGGTCGGGTCCCACCCGCCGCGGGCGAGGACGGCCCGGCGGCGGTCGCCCTCGTAGGCGCGGGCGAGGTACTCGTCGACGGCGGAGGCGTAGTCGTCGGTGGGGTCAGCCACGGGGAAGTCCCAGCAGGCGCTCGGCGATGATGTTGCGCTGGATCTGGGCCGACCCTCCGTAGATCGAGGCGGCCCGGGAGAACAGGTGGTCGTGGACCCACCGCTCCGAGCGCAGCCCGCGCGGCCGGACGCCGGGAGTCGCCCGCAGGGGTCCGAGCAGGTCGGCGAGCTGGGCGAAGAGGGTCTGCTCGGCGTCGTTGAGCACGAGCTTGTCGACGGAGTCCTCGGGCGACGCCCCCGCCCCGGCCGCCAGGCGGGCGACGGTCCGGCGCGTCCTCGCACCGAGGACCCGCAGCGCGATGTGCGCGCGGCCGATCGCGGCACGGGTGCGGTCGTCGTCGGCACCGTGGCGCCGGAGCTCGGCGACGGCGTCCTCGAGGGCCACCTCGCACTCGACCCGCCGGCGCAGGGTGGCGGCGGCCCGTTCGGTGCCGAGCGTGTGCATGGCGATCGACCACCCGGCGTTCTCCTCGCCGAGGAGGTTCCGGCGCGGCACCCGGACCTCGTCGAAGAAGACCTCGCAGAACTCGCGGTCGCCGGTCATCTGCTCGATGGGGCGGGCGGTGACACCGGGGCTCGCCATGTCGACCAGGAGGTAGCTGATGCCGGCGTGCTTGGCGGCCTCGGGATCGGTGCGCACGAGCAGGGCGCACCACTGCGCCTCGTGCGCCCAGCTCGTCCAGACCTTCTGTCCGGAGACGACGAACTCGTCGCCGGCACGGACCGCGCGGGTCTGCAGCGAGGCCAGGTCCGACCCGGCGTCGGGCTCGGAGAACCCCTGACACCAGATGTCCTGACCGGAGAGCAGTCGGGGCAGCAACTCGCGGCGCTGCCAGGCAGTGCCGTACAGGTCGATCGACGGGCCGACGACGTCGAGCCCGATCAGCCCGATCGGTTGCGGAGCCCGCGCACGGACGAGCTCCTCGACGACGACGAGCTGGTGCATCGGCGTGAGCCCCTGGCCTCCGGCCTCCCGCGACCACGCGATGCCCAGCCACCCGGCGTCGAAGAGGACCTGCTGCCATCGGCGCAGGACGGCGAAGCGGGCGTCGAGCTCGAGCGGCACGTCGGGGACGTCCATCTCGGCTAGCCGGCTCCGCACCTCCTCGCGGTAGGTGTCGAGATCGTCGAGAACGGCGGTCACCCCGGTCACCGCCCCGTGTAGACGGGATCGCGGCGCTCGAGGAAGGCGTTGACCGCTTCCTTGGAGTCCTCGTGGCCCGACAGCTCGCGGGTGAGGCCCTGCTCGAATTCGTAACCCGACTTCAGGTCCATGTACTCGATGGCGTTCAGACCGCGCTTCGCGAGCCGCAGGGTCACCGGGCTGTGCCGGGCGATCGACCGGGCCAGGCCCTGCGCCGTGTCCAGCAGCCGGTCGGCCGGGACGACCTCGGCGATGCCACCGAACGGCATCAGCTTCTCCGCGGTCCAAGGCTCGCCGGTGTAGTGCATGAGCCGGACGACGCCCTGCGGGACCAGCCGGGAGAGGTGCTTGGCTCCCCCCAGCACGCCGACGTTGACCTCGGGGGTGCCGAACCGCGCGCCCTCGGCCGCGACGACGACGTCGCAGGAGGCCGCGATCGCGAGCCCGGACCCGACGGCCACGCCGTGCACCGCGGCGATCACCGGTACGGGCGCGTCGTAGACCGCCCAGAAGGCCTCGCGGGCGGTCTTGAGGCGGAGGACGGCGTTGTCCGGGTCCAACGTCCTGAACTCGGCGAGGTCGTTGCCGGCGCAGAAGTGCGGGCCCCGGCCCGCGAGCACCACCGCCCGGGCGTCGGGCAGGTACTCCGGGAGCCGCCCGAAGAACTCCCGGATCTCCTCGTACAGCGCCGTGTCGGTGGCATTGACCGGCGGCCGGTCGAGCCACACGGTGGCGACCGCCCCGTCCGGCTGCCAGTCGACGAACGTCAGGTCGTCCATGCGTTGTCCCGTCCTGGGTGTGGTGGTCGGCCGGCTCAGCCGGCGAACGCCTCGGCGAAGGCCTCGAGCTCGCGGGGGATGTCGGGTCCCGCGGGCTGGTAGTGCACGGTCGTGCAGCCGGCGGCCTCGAAGGCGGCGAGCTTGTCGCGCCACTCGTCGGCCCGGAGCGCGACGCCTGCGGCGGCCATCACCTCGCCGGTGACGAACGGCCGGTCGATGTCGTTGACCGCGACGACGTGCCGGTCGTGCAGGGCGATGTGTCGCACGTTCTCGGAGATGTGGTCGTAGGCCGCCGCCCACGCCCGGCCGCCCTCGGGGAGGATCTCGTCGATCACGCCGTGCTCGACGGCCCAGTGCAGGAACAGCCCGACCGCGTGTCCGGCGGCCGCGATCGCCCGGTCAGAGCCTGCGGTCTCGTCCTCGTCGAGGACGGTGCCGGGGACCATCATCGTCTGCCGGCCGTAGCCCGGCTCCGGCGCCGAGATCCGGAAGAGCTCGGCATCCAGGTCGCGCGCGACCTGTAGTCCCTTGGGTCCCTCCCCCGCCACGGCCCACGGCACCGTGACCGGCCGGGCCGGGCCGAAGCGGTCGTCGGGATGGATCATCTGCATCATCGCGCCGTCCCACTCGACCTGCTCCCCGCGCAGGAGTGCCTGGACGGTGAGCGCGTAGCGACGGACACGCGCCCACGGCACCGGGCGCTGCCCCATCGCGAGCTGCCCGGTGAAGCCGCTGCCGATCCCGACCATCACCCGGTCCTCGCCCGCGGCGCACACGAGCGTGGTGATCGCCGAGGCCGTCACCATCGGGTGGCGCAGCGACGGGATCAGCACGCCGGGGCCGAGCACGATCCGCTCGGTGAGGTCCGCGGCGCGACACAGCTGCACCCAGACGTCGGGATACAGCGCCGGCGAGTCGTAGCAGAACGCGCGCTCGTACCCGAGCTTCTCGGCGATCTGCACGTGCTGCGGAGTCTCCAGCGACGTCGCGAACGAGCAAGCCAGCTTCATGATCGAGCCTCTCCCGGGGAGTGAGTGGCGACTGCTACGCCGCGACCCAGAAGTTAGGGTCGCGGGACATCGCTTGTCAACGGACGCTCACTGCGACAACCCCTAGATCGCGTCTCCTTCCTGATCAACGCCTTGGCTGTCGTCGACTGCTCGCGCCGATGCAACGACAGGATCGTCGGACGACGCGCATGTGAGCGACGGGTGACGAGGCGGCCTACGTGGCGGCGACGTGAGTGTCTGTTGACATGCGTCGACCCGCGCGCGCACCATCTGGCGATGCTCATGCACTGCCTGACCGTCCGGTTCGCCGACTCGGCGAGTCCGGCGCAGATCGACGCGTTCCGCAGCGCGCTCGCGGCACTGCCCGACCAGATCGACACCATCGTCGCGACCCGTCAGGGGTCCGACCTCGGCGAGCGCGCCACCAACGCGCACTTCGCCCTCGTCTCCGAGTTCGCCGACGTGGACGACTTCCGCGCCTACCTGGAGCACCCGGCGCACCGCGCCGTGCCTCGCGACGGTGTCGAATCGTTCCAGAGCGTGCAGTTCGTCGTCGACAAGTAGAGGTCCTGCGGCCGAGCTCCCGACCCTCCCGCTGAGGAGCGGATGGGCGCCTGCGGATGGGCGCCTGCGGATGGGCGCCTGCGGATGGGCGCCTGCCCGGGGGCAATGACGCGACACGCCGCACTACCCTGACGGCAAGCAGCACGTCGCGGTGTAGCGGCCGATGCTCACGCCCGGCCCCACCGAACGTCTCAGCAGTCCGAGCAGCCGGCCTCGACCCTCACCTCTGCGCGTAGATCGCCCGATACCAGATTGTGCTCAGAGTGTCCGCCGCGTCGTCGACGTCCGGGAGCGGACGCCCGTACCGGCCTGCCTGAATGAACGAGTGGAAGGCGAACTGTTCGATCATCGACGCGAGCGCGACGGCGGCGAGGGCCGGATCGAGGTCCCCATTGGGTAGCGCCCGGTCCAGGTACCGTTCCTTGCGCTCGAACGTCTTGTTGCGAAGCTCCCACCACCGACGGTCGACCTCGGGCTTGGCCGCCGCCATGTCGATGAGCCCGGCGATCAGCTGCCGGTTGCGGTAGTAGGCCTCCAGGTAGCGACGCGAAGACTCGCGCAGCGACGCCAGCTCCTCGCCCTTGGTCCAGCTACCCGAGACGGACTCCCGCAGCTCCTCCATCACGGCCTCGAGAATCTCCCCGAAGACCGCCTCCTTGTTCGGGAAATAGCGGTAGAGCGTGCCCAGCGCTACCCCGGACTCCGCGGTGAGGTCCGCGACGGTGGACTGGAAGTAGCCCCGCTCGGCGAGCACTCGGCGTCCGGCCTCGACGATCTTCGCCCGGGTCCGCCTCCCGCGGGCGGTCGGCACCGCGACCTGCGCAGAGGGCTCCGTGGGCGTCGCCTCGGTCGTCGACATTCGCCCACCTCCCCGAAATCAGGACCGACCTCGTGTCTCAGGCGACCGATCCTAGCCCGCCGCGAAGTCGTTGACGCCGCTCGTCGCCGGTAGTAGAACATGAGCTCACGTTCTAGTTCGGGTTTCCCGCCCTGGCCTACCCGGCAGCGGAAGCGCCGCAGCCAGCGTCCTCGGCCATCCCAGAGAAGTGGTGATTCACATGTCGCGCACCGTGCCCGACGTCCGGGCTGTCGACAGTTCCGAGCACCGGCGACGGCTTGTCGCCGGCGGCGTCGGAAACTTCATGGAATGGTTCGACTTCGCGATCTACGGCTTCTTCGCGGCCGCCATCGGAGCCAACTTCTTCCCGAGTACGAGCAGCACGGCCTCCTTGTTGTCCGCCTTGGCCGTCTACGGAGTCGCATTCCTGATGCGCCCCGTCGGTGGACTCGTCATCGGGGCGATCGGAGACCGCCGGGGCCGCCGTTTCGCCCTGATGCTGTCCGTCGGGCTGATGGGAGTGGCGACCGCGTTGATCGCCGTGCTGCCTCCCTACGCCGCGATCGGCCTCGCCGCGCCGACGCTGCTCGTCCTGCTGCGCTGCCTGCAGGGGTTCTCGGCGGGTGGGGAGTGGACCGGCTCCACTGCATTCCTGGTGGAGAACGCCCCGGCGGGTCGACGCGGCCTCGTCGCCAGCGTCGTCCCCCTGACCGGCGCGATGGGGGTCGCCGGCGGAGCGGGGGCGGCACTGCTGATGCAGAACCTGCTGACCGCGGACCAGGTCGTCGGATGGGGCTGGCGCATCCCGTTCCTCGCGGCGTTCCCGCTGACCCTGGTCGGTCTCTACATCCGCATCAAGCTGGAGGAGACCGCGGTCTTCCACGAGCTCAGGGCCCGTGACGACGTGGCGGAGGCGCCGATCCGCTCCGTCCTGCGGGCGGAGAAGCGCAGCGTCGCCATCTCCTTCGCCCTGTCCGCGATCACCGTCCTCGGCTTTTACTATATCGCGACCTACGTCGTCACCTTCCTCACGACCACCGCCGGGATGGCGCGCGGAAGGGCCTTGTGGGTGGTCGCGGTCGGCGCCCTGCTCTACGCCGGCATGTGCGTTCTTGCGGGTGCGCTCTCGGACCGCCTCGGACGGCGCCCGGTGTCCCTGGCGGGTGGAGCAGGGTTGGCCGTCTTCGCCATTCCGGCCTTCCTCCTCATGGCGACGGGGCGACCTGTCCTGGCGATCCTCGGCATCGTCCTGTTCGGGGTCTTCCAGGCGATGCACATCAGCACGACGACGGTGATGTTGATCGAGCTCTTCCCCGCCCGGACCCGGATGACCGGCAGCGCGCTCGGCTACAACCTCAGCGCTGCGCTCATCGCCGGCCCCGGCCCGCTCATTGCGGCCGCGCTCGCCGCGTCGGGCGGCTTCGCCGGGCTCCCCGCGACGTACATCGCCGTCGTGGCCGCGATCTGCAGCGTCGCGCTGTTCTTCCTCCTGCCCGAGACGCGCTTCCGCAGCCTCGGCGGCCCCACTGCCGATCCTGACCTCCGCCGCGCCGACGAGGTGGTCGCCCCGTGACCGCCCGAACCGCCGTGACGCCACATCACGACGACGCGGATCCCTCTCTGATCCTGAAGGACGGAGCACGATGATGGATGACAACGCGGTATGGCTCGTCGACGGCGTACGCACGCCGTTCGGCCGCTTCGGCGGCGGGCTCTCGGAGATCCCCGTGGTGGACCTGGCGGCGCGCGCACTCCAGGCGCTCCTGACGAAGTCGTCGTGGCCGGTCGAGGCGCTCGACGAACTCAACGTCGGCATGGCGATGCTGGAGGGTGGCCTCATGGTTCCGGCCCGGCAGTACGCCGTCGCGGCCGGTCTCCCGCAGGAGCTGCCGACGTTGACACTCGACCGGGCGTGCTGTTCGGGCATGACCACCGTCGGGCTCGGCGCCCGGGCGATCGCGACCGGCGCGCGGTCGGTGCTCGCCGCCGGCGTCGAGAGCATGAGCCGGACGCCCCGGATGCTCCACGGCAGCCGCGCATCCAAGCGCGGTGACCTCGAGGTCGAGGACATCCTGATGCTGCGCTCGCCGCTGACCGGCGGCGAGCCGATCGCGAAGTCCGCTGGCATCGAGGCAGTCAGGCGTGGCGTCGGCCGCGAAGCCCAGGATGACTGGGCCTTGGCGAGCCACGACAAGTACTTCGAAGCACTCGAGGCCGACTTCTTCGACGGGGAGATCGTCGAGGTGCAGACGCCCACCGGCGTCGTGGCCGCGGACGAGCAACCCCGCCGGGGCGGCACGCTGGAGAAGCTCGCCCGCCTCACCCCGGTGTACGGCAGCCCGACGGTCACCGCGGGCAACGCACCCGGCCTCAACGACGGAGCCGTCGCGCTGGTCCTGGCCGGCACACCCGCCGTCCGGGAGAACGGTTCGATCCCCCTCGCCCGGGTCCGCGGCCACTTCCAGACGGCAGCGGGCCCGACGTCGTCGGTCTATCTCCCGGGTCTGGCTATCAGGGAGCTCCTGGACCGTTACGGCGTCTCGCTCGACGACGTCTCGGTCATCGAGATCAACGAGGCCTACGCCGCGACCGCGCTCGTAAGCGTCAAGACACTGGCCGACGGCGACGACGGGCTCGAGGCCAAGCTGCGGGCGAGGACGAACATCGCCGGTGGTGCGGTCGCGATCGGTCATCCGACCGGCGCGAGCGGCGCCCGTCTCGTCCTCACTGCGGCTCGACACCTCCGCAAGCGGGGCGGCCGCTACGCCGTGGCCGCCATCTGCGGCGGGTTCGGGCAGACCGACGCGGTGCTTCTTGAGACGGCAGGCTGATATCACCGGTCTCGCCGGCGGAATGCGATCCGAGCCGCCGCGCCAGTCTCGACACAGGAGCGCTCACCGATGGAAAGCACGATGCGCGACACTCCGTTGACGGTTCCCCACTTCCTCCACCGGTGTGCTGCCTACTTCCCCGAACGACAGATCGTCGCCGCGACGCCGTCGGGCACCCAGCGGGTGACGTATGGGGAATGGGCGGCGCGCGTGGGGTGCCTCGCAGGCGCTCTCGACGAGCTCGGGGTCAGAGCCGGGGCGACCGTCGGCTACTACGGCTGGAACAGTCCCATCCAGCTCGAGACGTACTTCGCGACCGTCGGGACCGGGCGGGTCTTCCACTCGATCAATGCCCGCCTGCCCACCGACCACGTGGGCTACACCGTCAGGCACGCGGAGGACGAGATCATCGTCGTCCAGAGATCGCTGCTCGACAGTCTCGAGGCGGTCCTCGGGGAGGGCCGCGAACGCGTGCAGGTCGTGGTCGTTCCCGAACCGGACGACGAGTTCCCAGTACACGCCGGACGGTTCGACTACGAGACAGTGCTCTCAGCCGCGTCCCCGGTCGAGCTGTCCGTCGACGACGAGCTCCTGGCCGCCTCCATCTGCTACTCCGGCGGCACGACCGGCCTGCCGAAGGCGGTCGTCTACTCCCATCGCGCCCTCTATCTGCACACGATGTCCCTGCTCCAGACCGACAATCTCGGAGTCTCCGAGAGGGACGTCGTGTTACCGCTGGTACCGATGGCGCACGCGAATGGATGGGGGCTCCCGCAGGCCGCGGTCGCCGCGGGCGCCACGCTCGTCCTGCCCGGGCGGGACATGTCGGGCCCGGGCATCGCCGAACTAATCGCGTCCGAACACGTGTCGGTGTCGGCGGCAGTACCGACGGTGTGGACCCGGGTGCTCCCCGAACTGGCAGGCAAGGACACCTCGGCGGTCCGGGAGCTCTGCTCCGGTGGCTCCGCGGCGTCAGCCCGCCTCATGGACCTGGCGCGCGAGGTGACCGGGCGGCCACTACTGCAGGTCTGGGGCATGACCGAAACCGGGGCCTTCGCCGCCCTCGCCCGAGAGCGATCTGGCACTGACGGGCCGGAGATCGAAGCCCGGGCAGCCGCGGTGCGAGCGTCGCAGGGCTTCCCGGTCCTCGGCATCGACATGCGAGTGGTGGACCCGGAGACGCTCACCGTCGTCCCCCGCGACGGGGAGACGATCGGCGAACTGCAGTGTCACGGGCCGTCCGTCATCTCGTCGTACCACGACGACGCACGTTCGGCGGACGCGTTCACCGTCGACGGCTGGCTCCGGACCGGGGACATGGCCGTGGTCGACGCGGACGGCTGTCTGAAACTGGTCGACCGGACCAAAGACGTGATCAAGTCAGGCGGCGAGTGGATATCGTCCATCGATCTCGAGCACGCCCTCCTGGCTCACCCCGCCGTCGCTTCCGCGGCCGTCTTCGGCGTCCCGTCGGAGGAGTGGGGTGAACGTCCAGTCGCCTGCGTTGTCCCGTACGAGGGGATGCCGCTCGACCCCGACGAGGTGCTGCGCCACCTTAGTGACCGGGTGGCGAGGTTCTGGGTGCCGGACCACCTCCTGATCCTCGACGCGCTGCCCACCACCGCCGTCGGGAAGGTCGACAAGAAGGCGCTGCGGGCGACCTTCGTCAACGCCAAAGCCTGAGTTCGCAAGATCCGCGAAGAGAGTCGAGCCCAACGTGTCAGACGTGACGTACGCGGTCCCCCACGACCGCACGGCAGTCATCACCATCGACCGTCCTACCGCCCGCGGCGCCATCACCCCAGAGATGGCGACCCGGATCGAGGAGTACTGGGATCAGATCGAGGCCGACGACGCCATCTGGGCCGGGGTGATCACCGGCACCGGGCCCGTGTTCTGTGCGGGCGCGGACCTGAAGCGGATGGCCAATGGAGGCGGCGGGCCCGCCGGGACCGAGCGGGGCGGATTCGCCGGCATCGCCGACCGAGTGCGCACCAAACCGCTGATCGCAGCCGTCAACGGGCCCGCCGTCGCCGGAGGCTGCGAGATCGTCCTGGCCGCCGACCTCGTCGTCGCCGTACCGCGAGCGAGCTTTGGTCTCCCCGAAGTCAAGCGGTCCCTCGTGGCCGCAGCGGGCGGGCTCTACCACGCCCCACGAGCCCTGCCACGGAACCTGGCGATGGAGATGGCCCTCACCGGAGACCCGGTCAGCGCGGAACGGGCGTACACCCACGGCCTGGTCAACGTCGTCGCCGAGGAGGACAGGCTGGTCGACGAGGCGCTGGCGCTGGCGGACCGCATCTGCGCCAACGCGCCACTGGCGGTCCGGGAGAGCCGACGCGTCCTACTCCAGGGAATGACCCTCGATGAGGTAGCCGCGCGATCTCTCGCCACCGAGAGCATGAGTTGGATCAGAACGACCGAGGACTTCACAGAAGGACCTCGCGCGTTCGTCGAGAAACGAGCTCCACAGTGGACAGGACGTTGACCACGAAGCGATGTATCACGGCAACCCGGCCGAGCGCCATCCGATGAGTACAGCCGTGTCCGCTCGTTATGTCAGAGCCCGGAGTCCGTGGACTTCCAGATAACACAGTTTCCGGAAGCCGCCTCGCTGCGACTCGGCTCGGGCCGGGAGGGGTGGTCGCTCGGGGCCGCCCTTATGGAAGTGAGAGCGGGCCAGTTGCTTGCTGCACTGCGGGTGATGCCCACGGCGAGCACGAGGGCGCCGAGCAGTTGCCGCAGCTCCGCATACGGCGGCGCCGACTCGCCCATGCAGATGACGTAGAACGCCCAGGCAGTGACGGGCCGTGAGTCCGAAGAACGCTGAGGCGGGGACGGTGTTGGTGCTCTCCATCCTTGTGGACACGTCCACGTGGCTCGATCTTGCCGGTCGCCGGGACGGCCAGACCCTCATCGTGCCCCTCCGACTTCGAGCACTGGGGCCAAGTGCGTCTGCTGGTCCCAGAGCTCGTCCTGGAGGAGTTCGACCGCAACAGACCGCACGCTGAGGAGCGAGCAGCCAAGAGCATCAGCGACAGGGTGAGGGACCTCGGGCGGGACCTCGACGACATCGGAGTCGGCCCGCACCGAGGACTGGGTCGGGATGACTCACCGGGTCCGAATGGTCAGCGGCGCGACATCGCAGACTTCCGCGAGATTCGGGAGCTGCTGGAGCGAGCTCGCCGACTCGAACCGCGTGCTGAGCACCACGAGCGGGTCGTGCGGAGGGCGTTGGGCAAGCTGGCGCCGTTCCACCTACCCAAGAACAGCGTGGGCGACGCGCTCCTCGCCGAACGCTACCGGACCACCGTCGCCGGCGGCCCAACCGATGAGACCTTCGCGTTCGTCACCTCCAACTACAGAGACTTCTCCGCCCCTGGGGGCGACCAGCGCCAACCTCACCCTGACCTCGCCGAGCTGTTCGACGGGACTCGCTCGCGGTACTGCCTCGGCCCCGACGGACTTCGCCAACTCCTGACTGACGAGTTCGGGGAGGCATTCCACGACGAAGTCGCCGACGTCGAGTTTGTCCGATCCGACGACGAGCCCCGGACCTACGGCGAGATTCTCGCCGCAGCCGAGGAGTATCTCGACAAGGTCTGGTATGTCCGCCACCTAATCCAGCGAGCGAAGGAGGAGCGCGGCGAAGAGACGAGACCGATGCCGGCCGACATCCGGGCGGGCGTCGAAGCTGCCGCCCAGCGGGTCGTCGAGCGCTACGGCGCCGAGAACGTCGGGCCGTGGGACGACTGGGGCTGGGACTTCGTCAACGGCCAGCTGGCCGCGCTGCGCTGGGTTCTTGGTACCGACTGGGGCGACGCTGGCCTGCTCGACACCTGATTCTCGCTCCCGCAGCCGGCTGCCCTGTCATACATCGCAGTGATCGGCGAGACCGAGGGGCTAGTGCGGGACAGGTTGGCATCGTGCAGCTCAGGGGGTGCCCGAGGTGCATCACGACAGGTGCGCGCGCAAGGCCTCGATGGCCTGGTCGCCCACCTCGGGGCGATCCTCGTCGCCCCAAGACCCGTACAGGTCCTGCCAACGGTGCAACTGGGTCAGGGCGAACTCCCACTGAGCCCGCGACAGGTTGAGCGTGATTACCTGGCTCATCGGAGGCCACTGACCATCGACCCACGGCACCTGAGCCCAACCGGCCTCGCGAATGGCGATACCCACCGCGACGACGTCGTCCTTCCCTTCGACCACATCGACCGCGATGGTGTTGTCGATCGAGCCATCGATGACCGACCACTGCTCGGCGGGCATTGCCACAGCGATCAAGTGGCTGGACGGCTCGCTCATCCGCGCAGCTTCGCAGGTCACTATTGCCGTGTTAGCGGCTAGTGCTGGTCGCAGCAGCCGGTCTCATTAGGCCGCCGGAGAGGGCGGTCATGAACCTTCGGAAACGACCAGGGCCAGGGAACGGGGCACCATCGACGTAGATCAGAGCGCTGAGCGGCAGTGGGCACCTCCTCTGGCGCTTTCCCTATCGGCCGTGGGTGAGGGAGTCGAGCGCCGCGCGCAGGCGGGTGCCGGCGTCGGACGCGGTGTCGGCGAGGTCGGCCTCAGTTGGTCGGCATAGCTCGTGGCCAGGCGCGCCGCTTTGTCCGCTGCAGCTCGCTCGGGCAGCCGCCGTCTAGCCGGGGGCCCTCGAGCAAGTCCAGGGCGCGGCGGGCTTCGATGGTGATCGCGCTGCGGTCTTCGGCCAGGTCGAAGGCCAACACATGGAGGTCTCCCTCGGACCTCCCGTCTCCCTCGAGCGCGGCGGCGAAGAGCCTGGAGACAAGGCTGTGACGAGGCCGGCGGGGTCCCTCAGATGACATGGTCATGCCTCGTAGAGGCGTCCCACCGCGTTTCGGTTCCGCCCGCTTCGAGACGAAGTCCGAAGCGGGCGGAACCGCCCGCTAGGCGTTGCCCAGCATGATCCTCAGCCGCTCCCTACCCCGGCTGCATCGGGACTTGATCGTCCCGCCGGACACCCCGAGACGGGTGGCAACCTCGGCCACAGGGAGCCCGACCACGTGAACGAGCCAGACCGCGCTCGCCTGCTCGGCAGACAACTTGCCGAGGAGCCCACGCAGCCGTTCCCGAAGGACGACCTGATCGTCGTAGGCCTGGCTGGTGGGGGATGCATCGGAGAGGTCCGAGACGAGCGTATGCGGGCGCGCTCCACGCGCTCGCCAGGTGGTCACGATCCGACGCCGCATGATCGTCCCCAACTAGGAGCGCACCGACCCGTTGCCCCGGTAGGACGCCGCCCCGCGCATGACGTCGAGCCATACGTCCTGCACGACCGACTCCACGTCGTGCTCGCCTCTGGAGAAATAGCCGACGGACCGGAGCAACCAGGAGCGGTGCCGGTCCACGAGTTCGTCGAGCGCTTCCGGGTGGCCGCCCGACCAGAGCTGCTCGCCATCGGTGGTCTCCCGGAGTTCTCCGGTGGTGAATCGGCTGTTCTGGCGCGGGCCTCCCCCGTCCTCGGCCGGGCCCGTGGGCCCGGGGGCTAGGTGGAGGCGCTCGCTGCCTCCACGCCCGAAGGGGCGCCGGGCGGGCCGCCGAGGCTCGCGGTCAAGGGCCGGACGAAGTCCGGTCGCGCAGCGACGCCGCAGGCGCCCTTGACGGTGAGAGCGGCCCGACTAACGTCCCGGGCCCACCAGCAAGAACAGCGCCGTCGCAAGCGGCTCCACAGAGCGCCGACAGGCGCGGACGGGTCTAGCCAGACGAGCCGCGTCGGGTGCGGGCTCGCTGTCGGTGGGTGCGCCTAGCGCCGAGAGTCGTGAGCGATCTGATCGACGAGCACAAGCCGGTCACCGTGTTCGAACGGCTGACCAGGGCCGGCCTCTCCGCGGAGCGGGTCCAGTGGCGGCTCGCGCAGGGCGGGGTGCGGGTCGACGACGAGCCGGTCACCGACCCGGCGACACCGGCGGAGTTGCCCGCGCACGTCGTACTGCGCAGCTAGAACGGTTCGTGTCGGCCCGTACGACGACCAGCCGTAGGGTGGAAGCCGCGCGAGCGCGGCGGAGCCAGCCGCATACGAAACGCTTGTCCCCGAGCTGATCGACCGCGCGTTCACCGAAACATGGCTCGACCTTGCGGTCTCATGGCGTGGACGAGGCCGGTCGAGTCGAGCACCGCGGGGCGCTCTGCCGCCTGGACATAAGCCTAGCCCGTGAAGGCTGCATGAGGTTACTCTGCGTCGAAAGCACCCCGGCAGAGCGGTGATGACGTGTCCGCGATCGGTACTGCGCGGTGGCGGACTGTAGCGGCGTTGTCGGCTGCGCTCCTCGCGGGCACGACGCTCGTAACCCTCAGCGTTGAGGTGGCGATGGACCATGTCTGGTCGCTGCTGGCCCTCGTCGTCGCCGCGGCTGTTGTCCGCGCACTCGGCGCGGGCAACCCGCGGTCGATACTCGGTCTGGCCGCGACGATGCTCATCGCTCAGCCCGCCCTGCATTACCTCGGCGAGATCACTGCGACCAATGAGTTGGCGAACCACCACGATGGGCAGACGAGCACCCTGCTCGTCGCCGCCCACCTCGTTCTGATCGTCGCTGTCACCGCAATGATCCGGGCTGGCGAGGACGCCGGTCATGTTGTCGCGCTTGGTGTTCGTCGCCTTGTCCGCGTCCTGGTGCAGCCCGTTCCCTCCACCTCGCCGTACCCGGCGGTGGATTCACCGGCTGAACCACCGCCCATGAGCTACAAGAAGCGGCAACACGTGCCCCAACCGAGTCGTCGCGGTCCGCCGGTCGGTCTCTGTTCCTTTGGGCCCTGAGGGGTCATTGCCTGGATAAGTCAGAGCCACTCGATCTGACTACCGGGCGCGCCCGGCTTCTCTGGGCGCCTCGCGAGCCCGACCGTCCACTCGGCCGGGAGCGCTGTACTCCAGGTGCACCGGGCGTCTCACCGTCCGGCGGGTGGGGGCGACATCCGCTGTCGCGACCGCGGGCCTCGCGGGCCGCCCGATCGACCGAAGCGCAGCGCAGCCCTCGTCCCACACCTCATTCCACCAGCACCCGTGCGCTGCTCGCCGAGCACATGTTCCCGTCGGTCCGCGAAGCCGCCACGTCGGATGCCGTCGAAGTCGCGATGCAATCAGGCAACTTAACCTTCGAGCGGAGTCGTCAAAGATGAATTGCCGTGCTGTCAGGAATCAGATCCATCATGAATCGACGAGGCCGGGGGATGGCAGGACCCGTCGGCTGGTCGGGGCCGCCTTCGCCGCCGTCGCCGTGCTCGCCGCGTCGGCGTGTTCGACCGGTTCACCCGAGGGGCCGCGAGCCGAGACTTCGACACCGTCTGCCGCGGATAGAGGACTGCCGAGTCGACTCGCTTCCGTGACAGCCGGCGACGCCGCCTTCGTGCACCTGAGGGCGTTGCAGGCGATTGCCGACCGCAACGGTGGCAACCGGGCTCTGGGGACCCCGGGGTATGACCGCAGCGTCGATTACCTCGCCGACACCCTGCGACGGGCTGGATTCCGGGTCGAGACACCGGAGTTCCCGATCGTGATCGGGGGCGACTCTGATACCGAGGAGGAGTCCGGGTCCAGACCGGCAGGAGGCACGACCCGGAACGTCATCGCGCAGACGACCACCGGGCGCCCCGAAGAGGTGGTCTTGGCCGGAGCGCACCTGGACAGCGTCCCGGTGGGCCCGGGCATCGATGACAACGGCAGCGGCGCCGCCGCCCTGCTCGAGATCGCGCTCAAGCTGGGCAGTGCGCCGCCGGTAGCCAACAGCGTGCGGTTCGTGTGGTTCGGGGCCGAAGAGGAAGGGCTGCTCGGTTCACAGCACTACCTGAGGACGCTGTCAGCTGAGCAGCGCCGCGATATCGCGCTGATGCTCAACGCCGACGTCATCGCGGCCCCCAACGCCGGCTACTTCGTCTACGACGGCGACAACTCCAACGGCGGGGGCACCACCGGCCCGCCCGGTTCCGCAGCAATTGAGAAAATCCTCGCCGACCACCTTGCTTCGCTCGGTGCCCGACCGGCCGGGTTCCCCTTCATCGACGACTCCGACTACGGGCCCTTCGTCAACGCCGGCATCGCCACCGGCGGGGTTTTCAGCGGCGACTCCGGGATCAAGACCCCTGAGCAGGCCGCGACGTGGGGCGGGCGCCCCGGAGTGCCCTACGACCCGTGCTATCACCGAGCGTGCGACACAGTCGCGAACATCGACCGTGTTGCGCTCGACCGCATGCTCGACACCCTCGCCTTCGGGATCGGCTCGTTCGCGACCGACCTCGGCGGCGTCCCGTCCCGCAATCAGCGCACCACGGGGTGATCCCCGGACAGCGTGTCGCCCGGCACCCCAACGTCCATCGGATCGATCCTCTAGGGCACACGGCCAACGCTGACCAGAGCGACCCGACTGACGTCGCCGTCGCGGCCCGACCCGCTCCACCAGGGGGCGAGATGGACCCGACGTCTTGGAACAACGGACGAGGCCGAGGACGCCCCCCTCGGCGACCAGCCCGCCCGACGGTCCCTGACCCCGGTCAGAGGAAGGTCGCGAGCCACGTCGCCGCCGCCGCGACCACCAGCAGGACCACGTTGAGGCCGATGACGTTCCCCTCCCCACGGACGAGGTGCAGGGCGGTCGCCGGGACCTGGAGGACCACGAAGCCCGCGGCGGCCGCGACGGCGAGACCGGGCGCGATCCCGGTCAGGGGTGGCAGGACCAGCCCGGCCGCACCCAGGAGCTCGACCACCCCGATCGCCCGGACCGCCGGCATCGGGACGGTGTCGACCCAGCCCATCATCGACGCGAGCTGCTCGCGGCTCTGGGCGACCTTCTTGCCTCCGGCGTAGAGGTAGAACGCCGCCAGCAGTCCGGCGACGATCCAGTAGGCGACGATCACGACGCGTACTCGGTCGAGACCTCGGTCGCGTACCGCGCCATGACGGCCCCGACGTCCTGGGCGTTCGTCGGGCCGAGGTCGCGCAGATCGCGGAAGTACTGCACGTAGTGGTCCGGGGTGAAGGTGGACAGCAGCACCGCGGGTTCGTCGCCGGGGTTGGCGAAGGAGTGCGGGGCGCCCGGCGGGACCATGACGAACGTGCCGGGGCCTGCGTCGTGGTCGGTGTCGCCGACGGTGAAGCGCACGGTCCCCGAGATGACGTA
The DNA here is from genome assembly GCF_042653685.1 of Actinomycetospora atypica. Classification (NCBI taxonomy): domain Bacteria; kingdom Bacillati; phylum Actinomycetota; class Actinomycetes; order Pseudonocardiales; family Pseudonocardiaceae; genus Actinomycetospora; species Actinomycetospora atypica. The sequence goes on from NZ_JBHSIV010000027.1 coordinate 83,395, forward strand.
GAAGCCTTCGTCGTGCTGGGCGTGGCGGTGCTGGGGCGGCCCGCCGGTGTGCGGGGCGAGGGTGCCCACGGCGACCCCGAGCCGGTGACCGGAGGTGCGGCCGTCCTCGAGGATGCGCATCTGCACCGACGGGCCCAGCTGGATGGTCTCGCCGTCGTCGGGGCCGACGATCGACACTGCGGTCACGGTGAACTCCTTGTCGCGGGTGTGCGGTCAGGTGTCGAGCAGCTCGGCGGCGAAGACGTCCTCGATCCGCAGCCGGCGGTCGGAGAGCCCCTGCTCGTGGTGGTAGCGCAGGAACGCGTCGATGGCCGCCCGGTTGGCGGCGATCCCGTGCTCCCCGCGGCCGTCCTCGACGAGCCGGCCGTGGTCATCGAGGAGCTGCGGGTACCAGGGGGTGGGCGGCCCGCCGGTGCGGCTGCCTGCGCGGTACTCCCCCTCGGCGAGCGACCGGGACGCGACGAAGGCCCGGTAGATCGCCGTGGCCAGCCCGGGGTTCGCCTCGGCGAGGTCCCGCCGGGCCACCAGGACGTGCATCATCGGGAAGATCCCGGTCCTGTGGTGGTACTCGGCCTCGCGCTCGGCCGCGTCCGGGAACAGGCGGCGGGCGCCCGGGGTGCCCTGCAGCACCGCCGCCGGTGGCACCGCCGAGATGAGGGCGTCGATCTCGCCGGCCTCGAGCATCGGGCCGAGGGCCTGGCCGGCGCCGAGGTGGCGGACGTCGACGGTGTCGGGGTGCCGGGCCGGGACGAAGTCCATGGGGGCCATCGGCTCGGACGTCCCGCCGATCAGCCAGCGGCTGCGGGCGGGGTCGAACCCGTGCTCGTCGGCGAGGATGCCCTTCGGCCAGACCCCCATGTCGTGCCCGTAGAGCGCGAACTCGCCGATCGTGGCCCCCGCCAGATCGGCCGGTTCGACGATGCCGCTCGCCTCGCTCACGTAGATGACCGAGTGCTGGAACCGGCGCATGAGGAACACCGGGATCCCGACGAACGGGGGGTCGTCGAGGTCCATCGTCCGCAGCAGGAACGTGAGGCCGAGCTCGGCGACGTCGAACTCCCGGCGCTCCACCTGGCGCCGGAACAGGGAGCCGACGTCGTCGCAGGTCTTGGTCCGGAGCCGCACGCCGTCGACGTGCACCCGGCCCTGCAGCAGGGCCTCGGTGTGGTCGTAGAGCATGCAGCTCAGCGAGATCGTCGGCGCGTCCACCATGGGTCGCAGTCCACGCCGCCGGGTCGGTGGGGGTCCAGGATCTCCTCGGCACGACCGATGCCCCACGGCTATCGTCGCTGCTCGTGGAGCTCCGACTGCTGCGCTACTTCGTGGCGGTCGCCGAGGAACGCCATTTCGGCCGCGCGGCGGCCCGCCTGCACATGACGCAGCCGTCGCTCAGCCGCGCGATCCGGCAGCTCGAGGACGACCTCGGCACGGTGCTGCTCGACCGGTCCCCCGCCGGCGTCGGGACCACCCCGGCGGGCGACGTCCTGTACGACGAGGCCCGTGCCCTGCTCGACCAGGTCGAGCACGCCCGGGCCCGGGTGGCCACGGCGGCCGGGACCGCCACCCTGACCGTCGGCACGCTGGCCGACACCGTCGACCGGGCCGACGGCCGGCTCGCGCCGGCCTTCCGTCGGCGCCACCCCGGGGTCGACGTCCGCATCCGGGAGGCCGACTTCACCGACCCGACCGCGGGCCTGCGCGCGGGGCTGGTCGACGTCGCGCTCACCCGGGCGCCGTTCGACACCACCGGGATCAGCGTCCGGGAGCTGGCGTCCGAGGCCGTCGGAGTGGTGCTGCGCGTCGACGATCCGCTCGCCGGACGGGAGAAGATCGAACTCCATGAGCTCGCAGCGCGCCGCTGGTTCCGGTTCCCGGAGGGCACCGACCTGGTGTGGAGCGCGTACTGGATCGCGGGCGACGGCACCCGGTCCGACGGGCCGGTCGTCCGGACCGCCCACGAGTGCCTGCAGGCGGTGCGGTGGAACGGCTCGGTGGGGTTGATCCCCCTGGGCCACGACCTCCCCGACGGGCTCGTCGCGGTCGAGATCGCCGACCAGCCGCCGAGCCGGGTCGTCATCGCCTGGGCCACCGACGCCGACCCCCTGGTCCGGTCCTTCGTCGCCCTCGCGGCGGCCCTGCACCGCACGACCCGGGCCACGGACGGCTGAGCCCCGGACGCGGGCGGGGCGACGGCCGGTGCCAGGCTCCTGATCACCCGGCACGAAGGAGCACGAGGTGGTCCCGCGGACATCCGGCCCGACGACGGGCCGCCGACCCGGGATGGCGCCCGCCGCCCTGCTGCTCCTGGGCGTCTGCGTCGTGATGCTGATCGGACGCGAGGTCTGGGCCGTCGCCGTCGGCGACGACGTCCGGCTCGCGACGTGGGCGACGCTGTGCGCGGCGGTGGTGCTGCAGGCCCTGCCGTTCCTCGCACTCGGGGTGCTCGTGGCCGCGGTCGTCTCGGCCCTCGTGCCCGGCCGGGTGCTGCGGCGCACGCTCGGGGGCCGGAGCTGGGTGGCCGTCCCCGTCGCGACCGGCGCGGGCGTGGCCCTCCCGGGCTGCGAGTGCGGGTCGGTGCCCGTCGCGGCCCGACTGATGTCCCGCGGGGTACGACCTCCGGCCGCCGTGGCCTTCATGCTCTCCTCGCCGGCGATCAACCCCGTCGTCCTGGTCGCCACCGCGGTCGCGTTCCCCGGCCGGCCGGGCATGGTCCTGGCGCGGCTGGTCGCCTCCGCGACCCTCGCCCTCGTCGTCGGGCTCGTCTGGACCCGGGTCGGTCGGTCGACCGCCGACGTGCCCGTCCCGCAGGCCGACGACGAGACCGCGGAGGACCACGGGCCCTCCCGCGGGCGCGAGGTCCTGCTCACCGCGCGGCACGACCTCCTGCAGGCGGGCGGGTTCCTGGTGGTGGGCGCGGCCATCAGCGCCACCCTGACGATGGCCATCCCCCCGGAGTGGACCCAGGCCACGGCCGGGGTGCCGGTGCTCTCCGTCGTGGTGCTCGGGCTGCTCGCCGTCCTGCTCGCGGTGTGCTCGGAGGCCGACGCCTTCATCGCCTCCGGTCTCACGGCCTTCTCCCCCACCGCCCAACTGGCCTTCATGGTCGTCGGGCCGGCCGTCGACGTGAAGCTGATCAGCCTCCACGCCGGCACGTTCGGGCCGGGGTTCGCGGCCCGGCTCGCCCCGCTGACCTTCGTCGTGGCCATCGCCGTGGCCCTCGTCGTGGGCGCGGTGATGCTGTGAGAGGGCCGGTCAGCGGCGCCCTGCTCGTGGCGCTCGGCGGCGCGGTGGTGACCGTGACGCTCTCCGGGGCGTACCTGGACTACGTCCGCGCGACGCACCGCCCGTGGCTGCTGCTGACCGCCGCCGGGCTCGTCGTCCTCGGGCTGGTCACCCTGTTCGTGCGCGACGATCCCCCGGACGACGAGCCCGTGCGGTCGCGGCTGCACACCCACGGGCCGCTCGCCGCCACCCCCGAGGAGCTGGCCGCGGCACGCCGCGCCGGAGGCCACGACCACCGGCGGATCCCGGCCGTCGGGTGGCTACTCTGCCTGCCGCTGCTGCTGGTCCTCGTCGTCGTCCCGCCGCCGCTGGGCGCCCTCGCCGCCGGCCGCGCGGACCCCGCCGTGCCGCAGCCCCCGACCGGCACCCGCTTCGACCCGTTGCCGGTCGGCGGCCCCGTCCCGCTCGCCGTCCACGACTACGCCGCCCGAGCCGCGTGGGACGCCGGGCGCACGCTCACCGGCAGGACCGTGACCCTGACGGGGTTCGTCACCCCCGACGGCACCGACGGCTGGTCGGTCGCCCGTGCCGTCATGACGTGCTGCGCCCTCGACGCCCGCAGCTACCTCGTCCACGTCGACGGGGACCCCACCCGCCGGGCGGCCGGCACCTGGGTCGAGGTGACCGGGCGCTTCACGCCCGCCCCGGAGCCCGACGACCGCACGGCGGCCGTCCGGGCCGAGGCGGTGCGCCCGGTCCCGGCCCCGACGAACCCGTACGAGGACTGACCAGGTCGGGGTCAGAGCGTCAGGTCGAGGACGGTCTTCCCGATCGAGTGGCCGCTCTCGACCTCGAGGAGAGCCTCACCCGCACCCGAGAGGGGCACGACGGTCGTGACGGTCGGGTCGAGGACGCCCTGCACCATGAGGGCCGCCACCCGCTCGAGCGTCGCCCGGTCGGTGTGGCGCTCGGGCATCGCGCCCCCGATCTCGACGACCGTCGGGTCCCCGACGGCGACGACCCTCGCGGGCTCCACGGCCAGCGGGGCCACGGCGCGCAGGGACGCACCGCCGACGAGGTCGACGACGCCGGCGAACCCCTCGGGGGCCAGCGCCCGGAGCCGTTCCTCGACCGGGCCCTGCGTGTAGTCGACGAACGACGCCCCGGCCGAGGTGGCGAGGGCACGCTTCGACGTGCTGCCGGTGCCGACGACCTCGAGGCCCCGGGCGCGGGCGAGCTGGGCGGTGGCGACACCCACGCCGCCGCCGATGCCGTTGACGAGGATCCGGTCCCCCGGGGCCAGGTCCAGCTGGTCCAGCACGTCGAGCGCCGTCGTGCCCGCCACCGGGATCGTCGCCGCCCAGATGTCGGAGAGACCGTCCGGGGTCCGGGCGGTGGTCGAGCCGAGGAGCACGGTGCGGTGCGCGTACGTGCCGGCCCCGGTGAGCGCGAAGCCGAAGACCTGGTCCCCGACCTCGAGGCCCGACACGTCCGCACCGACCGCCGTGACGACACCGGCGGCCTCCACGCCGAGGACCTGCGGGAACGGCAGGCCGCCGTTGAGCATCGGGAGCATCCCGGACCGCAGCGCGTGGTCGATCGGGTTGACCCCCGCCGCGCGCACCGCGACCGCGACCTCGTGGGGCGCCGGCACCGGGTCGGGCCGCTCGACGAACTCCTGGACCTCCGGCCCTCCGAAGGCCCGGTACCCGTATGCGCCGCGCACGACGATCTCCTCCCGGTCGGCAGGTCGGGACGGTCCTGGTGGCCGGCCCGACGTCGTCGACGCTAGGACCTGACGCCCGCGTCAGGTTCCAGCTGTCATGACCGGAGTCACAGCGGGCCCGCACACCCTGGACGACGATCCGGCCGGGCCCCTCGAAGCCGTCCCGGGACTCCCCGCGCAGTTCGTAGGGTGGAGCGGTGGCAGTGGAGTCGGCGGCGTTCTTCTCGCATCACGAGCACGACCTCGACGGCGCGAAGGCGGCGGTGGGGCAGGACTTCTTCACCACGTCGATGGATCTCCTGGACCGCACCGCGAGCTACGACTTCCGCTTCGACGGTGTCGTCCTCGGTGCGCTGGCGGTCGGGGTGGCCCAGGTCAGTTCCGGTCTGCGGATCGGTACGGCGGACCTCGAGGACTGCTACTACGTCAACTACGCCGCCGGCGGCTCCATGGACGCCCACCACCGTCGGCGCGCGGTGGAGGTGACACCGGGGTACGGCGCGGTGTACCACCCCGTCAAGCCGGTGACGATGACGACGAGCGACGACTACGGCTCCTACGCCGTCCGTGTCGAGCGGCGCGCGGTCAACGAGGCGCTGGCGGAGGAGGTCGGTCACGCGCTGCCGCCGGACCCGGTGCTGGACCCGCTCGTCGACCTGCGCAGCGGCGCCGGGCGGCGCTGGGACCGGCTGGTGCGGCTCCTGTGCGACGAGGCCCGCACGACGCCGAGCGTGCTGTCCCACCCGATCATCGCGGCACCGCTGCACGACGCCGTGATCACCGGCTTCGTCCACGCCACCGGGCACCGGTGGCGCGAGGACCTGGAACGGCCGGTGCGCAGCTGGAGCCGGATCCCGGTAGGTCGCGCCGTCGACGCCATCCGCAGCGACCCGGCGCAGCCGTTCACGCCGACCGTCCTCGCCCGCCTCGCGGGTGCGTCGACGCGCACCCTGCACGACGGCTTCCGGCGCCACCTGGGCACCACCCCGATGGCCTACCTCCGGCTCGTCCGGCTCGAGCACGCCCATGCCGAGCTGCGCGCGGGGGAACCGCGCGCGACCACCGTGGCCGCGGTCGCCCACCGGTGGGGCTTCGGTCACGTCAGCAGGTTCTCCCAGGCCTACCGGAGGGTCTACGGCCGCACGCCGGCAGCGACACTGCACGGCCGGTGATCGACGGGCCCGTCGCCGGACGGTCGGGTGTTGCCGTACGCGGATGGACCGGCGTCCGTGTCGCTCGGTAGATCTCTCGTCGTCCACCGACCGGGCCCGGCCGGCCCCCGCGACGCGAGAGCGAGCCATGACCACCGATCACGGGACCACCGCCCCCGGCGACGGGCGCTCGGTGTCGATCGTCGACACCGTCTGCGGCACCGTGGTGCGCACCCCGGACGCGGTGGGGTTCGTCGCCGCGGCGCGGCTGCGTCGTCTCGCCCTCCGGGACGACCCCGAGGGGATCGTCGTCCTCGACGCCCGGGCCACCTGCACGGCAGCCCCGGTCGTCGTGGGAGCCGTCGCCGACCTCGCGGCCGGGCTGCGGGCGCGCGGAGGTCTCCTGCGGATCGTGCGCTCGCCGCAGACGCCGCCGGCGGTCGTCGGCGCGGCGGGCGCCCCGGCGCACGACTCGCTCGCCGAGGCCCTTGGCTGCCGGTCCTGCGCCGCGGACGCGCAGTCGGTGGACCCCCCTGCTCGGCCGCCCGTTCGTCGCCCCCCGGCGAACGGCGGTCGTGGTGGGATGGATCCGGCCCGTTCTCCCCTCCCCCAGGGTGCCCCGGTCCGGATCCATCCCGCGCTCCCCCACCTGCCCCGTCCCCGGCGCCCCGAGCGCGGCTGACCCCGGTCCCCCGACCGGGGCGCCGCCCCCGCCGTCCCGACGGCACGAGGTCCCTCCACCGGGTTCGTCCTCGCGGGCCGGTACGCCTCGTCCGGCCCTCCATGAGGGTGGGAGGGGCCCGGGGGCGCGACCGCGTCTCGACGCCCGTCCCGATGCCCGGGCCGGACGCCGTGGCCGGGAAGCGATGAGGGGGATCCGTGACCGAATCCGGACGACGGCACAGCTCGACCGCGACGGACAGCCGCGGCACGACGGTCGTCGGTCTGCTCGCCGACCCCGACACCCCGGCGGAGATCACCGCCTGGCTGGCCGACGAGCTCCCGGCCCTGCTGGCCGACCGGGTCGACGACGACACCGCCTGGGACGTCCGCACCATGACCCACCCGGTCACCGCCTCGGTGCAGGATCCCGAGGAGGTCCTGCGCGCGGTGGCCGATCAGGCCGCCGACGCCGGATGGGACGTCGGGATCTACCTGACCGACCTCCCGATGCAGCACGGCGACCACCCGATCCTGGTCGACCTCGACCACGAGCGTCGCGTCGCCGGCCTCTCGCTCCCCGGCTTCGGCCCGTTCCTGCAGCACCGCAAGGTGCGCAACGCGGTCGTCCGCCTGGTCGGCGATCTCGTCGGAGAGGCGGACGCCGGCCTCGACCACGAGCAGCACCACCCGAGTGCTCTCGGGCGGACGCTCGCGAAGAACCTGCAACCGGTCCAGGTCGTCCGGGCCGGGGAAGGCCGGCACACGCAGCGCTACGTGACGACCCGGCGGCGTGGTCGGGCCCGGCTGCTGGCCGGCATGGTGCGCACCAACCAGCCCTGGCGCCTCGTCCTGGGCATGCGCACCGCGCTGGCGGCCGTCCTGGGGACCAGCGCCTACCTGACCATCAACTCCACGATCTGGCAGCTGGCCACCCGGCTCGGGGCGGGCAAGCTGATCCTGACGATGCTGGCGTCCGTGACCCTGATGGTGGTCTGGATCATCAGCGCCCACCACCTCTGGGAACGCGACGGCGACGAGGACAGCGAGGAGAGGACACTCTTCAACGCGTCCACCGTGCTGACCCTGAGCATCGGCGTGACCGTCATGTTCGCCGCGGTGTACGTGCTCACCCTGCTCGGATCGCTGTTCTTCCTCGACGCGTCGGTGTTCGCCTCGAGCCTGGGCCGCGTGCCGACCCTCGGCGACCACCTCGTGCTCGCGTGGCTGGCCACCGGACTGGCGACCATCGCCGGCGCGCTGGGCTCCGGGCTCGACGGCGAGGACGCGGTCCGGCGCGCCGCCTACGGCTATCGCGAGCGCCGGCGACGTGACGAGATCGGGCAGGACGAGAACGGTCGGGACGGCGCCTCCTCGTCCTGACCGTGCCTCCGGAGTGGTGGCCCTCAGAGACGGTCGTCGGTGGCGCGCGTCCCGACCGGTCGACGCGCGCGGCGAGCGCCTCCCGTGTCCTCGACGGCGTCCCCGCGGCGCGCCTCCACGGCCACCGCACGGGCCCGTTCCTGGTCCCGGCGCTCGTCCCGCAGCCTCACGTAGCCGTCGTCGTCGCCGCCGACGGGCTTCGCGGCCCCTTCCAGGGCCTCTCCGACGAAGCGGACCGGCACCGGCAGCGAGCGGTGCGTCAGCATCGCGAGGAACGGGACCGCGGCGATGAACACCGCCAGCGGCGGATCGACCAGCCCGAGGACCACCGCGGCGCCGACCCCTCCGAAGTAGCCGATCGAACGGGGGACGTCGATGAGGACCGGCCCCACCTGGACGTCGTAGACGCGGGATTCCTCGGGCACGTCGTCTCCTGATTCGTCGCGGAGCGGGTGTACGGGGCCGTCGTAGCCCCCTGCTCGGCGGCTGCGAGAGGGGGAGCACGGAACTTCGTGCGTCCGGGCGGGCCCGGACCCGGGCAATGTGTCCGGCGGGGCCGATGCCCGACCCGGGCGTCACGGAGCACGGTGCTGGACAGACGGTTCCCCGAACGACGGAGGTGGCAGGTGACGAGCCCTGCGGAGAACGTGCTGTTCGCGCCGGGGTCGTCGGAGCCCGAGGACGAGGAGGCCGACGTTCTCCTGGCGGCGCTGCTGACATCAGCGCGCCGGATCGCCGGGTGCGAGCGGGTCGTCGACGCACTCCCCCGGATCGCGGAGGGCGCCGTGGCGGTCGTGCCGGGCGTCCGGGATGCCGGGGTCGCGATCCGCGGCCGGGGCGGGCTGTCCTGCGCGGCGCACACCACGGAGACGGCCGCGTCCGTGGACCGGGCCCAGCTCCGCACGGCGGAGGGCCCGTGCATCGACACGGTCGGCGGCGCGGGCGCCGTGGTCCTCTCCGACGTGACCACCGAGACGCGCTGGCCCCGGTTCGTCCCGGAGGCGGTCCGCCACGGCGTCCGGGCCAGCCTGTCGGTCCCGTTCACGACTGCCTGTCCCGCGGCCGCGCTGAACCTCCACCTGACACGACGCACCCTCGACGACCGATCGGCGCGAGTGCGGACCCTGCGCCACGCCCAGCTGTTCGCCGTGTACGCCTCGCTCGCCCTCGCGGGGACCGACCGGGTGGAGAACCTGGAGAGGGCGCTCGAGCGGCGGGACGTGATCGGACAGGCCAAGGGAATCCTCATGCGCCACTACGGCGTCGACGCCGACGAGGCCTTCGGACGTCTCCGGCGCGCCTCCCAGAGCACCAACACCAAGCTCCACGTCATCGCCGGGTGGCTCGTCGCGCGACGCACTCCCTGACCGGTGCGCGCCCGTGGTGATCACCTGTCCGACGGGATCTCCCACTGTGTGCGAGCGAATGGCGGGTGACCGTAGGCCGGGACGTTGACCTGCGGCGGCCGATGCGCTCTCGTGGGCGGATGAGGGACACGGAACGTGAAGGAGGCAATCCGGTCGGCCACGATCGGACCTCGCCCGACACCGGTGCCCCGACCGAGAAACAGATCCGGGTCGAGGTCGAGGCCGCCCTGGCCCGCGAGTACCGCTTCCAGGCCGCCCTGGGCCAGACCCTGACCGCCAGCGCCCCCGAACAGGGACTCGCCGAGGTCCTGCACGACCACCTCGGCCTCGCCGTCGCCGTGGAGGACCCCTTCGGGCGCGTCCTCGCCCGCGCCGGCACCGGCACCGGCTCTGGCTCTGGCTCTGGCGACCACACCGCGCAGCCGTGGCTGACCCGCGGGG
>NZ_JBHSIV010000028.1:0-48696 GCF_042653685.1 Actinomycetospora atypica
GAGGCCGGGGTGAAGAACGACGCGACCCCCGCCGCGGTCACCCCGGCGGCCGCGGCGGCCCCGCCACGCGCGGCGCTGCGGCGGGGCAGGTCGGCGGCGCCCGTCCGGGTCTCCTGACGGGGGATGCCGGCCTCGGGACGGGCGGCACCGTTCGCGGGGGCCCCGCCGAGCGGGGTGGAGCCCGGGGAGCGGACCGGGAGGCCGGTGCCGCCGAGGGCGCGGGTGGAGGGGGCGGCGCCGGGGCGGTTCGGCGCGCCGGAGAGCACCGCGGCCGCGGGGATGCGCACCGAGGCGACCACGCCGCCGTCGTCGCGCGACCGCAGCGAGACGCCGATGGAGTGCCGGATCGCGAGGCGGCCGACCACGAACAGGCCCATGCGGCGCGAGGCGGACACGTCGACCGTGGGCGGGGTGGCGAGCCGGTGGTTGGAGTCGGCGAGGTCCTCGTCGGTCATGCCCACGCCGCGGTCGGCGATCTCGAGGATCACCGAGCCGTCGTGCTCCGAGCGGGCGAGCACGTCGACGCGCGTCTCGGGGGCGGAGAAGGTCGTGGCGTTCTCGAGGAGCTCCGCGACGAGGTGCACGACGTCGGCCGCCGTGCGCCCGAGCAGCTGCACCGACGGCGGCGGGGAGAGCTCCACCCGCTGGTACTGCTCCACCTCGGACGCCGCGGCGCGCAGGACGTCGACGAGGGGCTCGGGCCGGGTGCCCCGCCGCGCGACGTCGGTGCCGGAGAGCACGAGGAGGTTCTCCGAGTTGCGGCGCATGCGCGTCGCGAGGTGGTCGAGCTGGAACAGGTCGGCCAGCGCGTCGGGGTCCTCCTCCTTGTTCTCCAGCTGCTCGATGAGCCGGAGCTGGCGCTCGACGAGGGTCTGGGAGCGGCGGGAGAGGTTGACGAAGATGCTGTTGAAGGCCGACCGGAGGCCCGCCTGCTCGGCCGCGAGGCGCACCGCCTGCTCGTGCACCTGGTCGAACGCGCGGGCGACCTGCCCGATCTCCTCGCGGGTCTCGATCGGGGTGCGGGCGACCTCGGTGGAGGGCTCCTGGCCCTCCCGCAGGCTGCGGACGGCGTCGGGCAGGCGGCGCTCGGCCACGTCGAGGGCCGTGCGCCGCAGGAGGCGCAGCGGCCGCAGCAGGGAGCGGGTGACGAAGAAGACCACCGCGGCGCCCGCCATCAGGGCGAGCAGCAGCACGACGGAGGCGATGCCGGCGGCGTTGCGGGCGTCGTTCTGCAGCTCGCCGGCGTTGCCCTGCAGGCGGTCGCGCAGCTGCCGGGAGACGTCGCCGACCCGTTGCTGCACGGCGTCGGAGGCGGTGTCCCAGTCCTGGGCGGAGACCTGCAGGGGCAGGCCCGCGCTCCCGCGGCCGAGCACCACCTGGGCCAGCCGATCGCGCTGGTCGACGTCGGGGCCGACGACCCCGTCGGCGAGCGCGGCGTTGTCAGTGCCGACGGCACTGCGGAACTCGTCGACGGCGATGGTGCGGCGCAGCGTGGCGTTGCGCGCCTGGTCGATCGACGGGGCGTCGATCCGGCCGCCGGCGATGGCCGCCGCGACCACGGCCTGGACGTACGCGTCCTGCTCGCGCACCACCGAGAGCGCGTAGAGCCCGGTCGACAGCCCGGCGATGGACGGGTCGGCCGCCTCGCGGGTGAGGGACTCGTCGAAGGTCAGCACCGAGGCGGTGGCGTCGGTGTAGCGCGAGATCGCCCCGGCGGGGTCGATCGCGCCGCCCCGGACGTCGTCGCGCACCCGGTCGAGACCCTCGACGGCGTTGAAGGCCCCCCGGTAGGCCGTGCGGGTCTGGGCGTCGACCGAGTCGGCCGACTCGTAGGCGCTGCGCAGCTGGTTGACCTGGTCGACCGTCCGGTCGACCGCCTGCTGCACCGGGGCGAAGCCGCCCGCGCGGTTGGTGGCGAGGAAGACCGCGGCCGCGCGCCGCTCGACGTCGAGGGTGGAGAGCAGCGAGGCGTTGCGGTTCTCGAGGGCGACCGCCTGCTGCACCCCGTCGTACGAGCTGGCCTTGTCGGTCTGCTCGACGATGCGGAGCACGCCGAGCGTGATGACGAACAGCGTCGGCACCAGCAGCACCGCGGCGAGCTTGACCGGCAGACTCCAGTTGCGGAGCGCGAGCCGCTCACCGAGCGAGGGACGACCCTCCGCGCCGGAGTCGGGGGCAGCGCCGCCGCGGGAGTCGCCTCGCGCGTCGGTCCGTCGGACGGGAGCGGTCACGCGCTGGTCCTTCCCTGTGCACCGGTCGGTCGATCGCCTGCCGGAGACCCACGTCCTCGAACGGACGCCTGCCGCACCCTGCGTAGTTGTTCATGAGCTACACTGCCGTCGCCTCGACCGCGGGATTGTCCTGAGAGTGACGAGGTCACCTCGGATGTCGTAGAGACGTGTGCGCTACGTACACGTCGGGCGGTCGGTCGCATGAGCGGTGGGTCCGTCACCTCGTTCGGTCGGGCCTCCGGGCCGGTTCGGCACCCGGGACGCCCGACGCCGGGCAGGGAGCAGCAGAGCAGCCGGACGTGGACACACGGTCGGTGTGCCGCGCCGGCCCCGTCGGGTGGTAGTCGCTCCTCGGAGCAGTGGTCGGTGGTCGAGGAGTGTATCCCGCCCCACCGACGAGATCATCTCTGCGTCGGCGGCCGCCCCCGATCGGACCCCTACCTCACGCGACGTGGCAGGAGCCGACGGCGCGCCGGAGCCCGTCGGCGGGGCGAGGATGATGGAGGGGACCCGGTCCGCCGCCGGGCACCCCGAGACACCCCTGGAGGCCGGACGTCGTGAGCACACCCGGGACCGGACCGCTGATCGTCCAGTCCGACAAGACGCTGCTGCTCGAGGTCGACCACGCCGACGCGCAGGCGGCCCGCACCGCCATCGCGCCGTTCGCCGAGCTCGAGCGCGCGCCGGAGCACGTGCACACCTACCGCGTCACCCCGCTCGCGCTGTGGAACGCCCGCGCCGCCGGGCACGACGCCGAGCAGGTCGTCGACGCCCTCGTGAAGTACTCGCGCTTCGCCGTCCCACAGAACCTGCTCATGGACGTCGTCGAGACCATGGGCCGCTACGGGCGGCTGCAGCTGACGAACTCCCCGGTCCACGGCCTCGTCATGGTGTCGTTCGACCGCGCCGTGCTCACCGAGGTGCTGCGCAACAAGAAGATCGCCCCGATGATCGGCGAGAAGATCGACGAGGACACCGTCGCGGTGCACCCGTCGCAGCGCGGTCACCTCAAGCAGATGCTGCTCAAGGTCGGCTGGCCGGCCGAGGACCTCGCGGGCTACGTCGACGGCGAGGCCCACCCCATCGAGCTCGACCAGGCCGACTGGGAGCTGCGCGACTACCAGGCCGACGCCGTCGAGGGCTTCTGGGCGGGCGGCTCCGGGGTGGTCGTGCTGCCCTGCGGCGCGGGGAAGACGCTGGTCGGTGCGGCCGCCATGGCGCGGGCGAAGGCGACCACGCTGATCCTCGTCACGAACACCGTGGCCGGCCGGCAGTGGAAGCGCGAGCTGATCGCCCGGACGTCGCTGACCGAGGAGGAGATCGGCGAGTACTCCGGGGAGCGCAAGGAGATCCGCCCGGTCACCATCGCCACGTACCAGGTGATGACGCGCAAGACCAAGGGCGAGTACCGGGCGCTGGAGCTCTTCGACTCCCGCGACTGGGGCCTGATCATCTACGACGAGGTGCACCTGCTCCCCGCGCCCGTCTTCCGCATGACGAGCGACCTGCAGTCGCGCCGCCGCCTCGGCCTCACCGCGACGCTGGTGCGCGAGGACAACCGCGAGGGCGACGTCTTCTCCCTCATCGGCCCGAAGCGCTACGACGCGCCGTGGAAGGACATCGAGGCCCAGGGCTGGGTGGCCCCGGCCGACTGCGTCGAGGTCCGCGTGACGATGACCGAGAACGAGCGGATCGTCTACGCCACCTCGGAGGCCGACGAGCGCTACCGCATGTGCGCGTGCGCCCGCACGAAGATCCCGGTAGTGCGCTCCATCCTCGAGAAGCACGAGGGCGAGCCGGCGCTGGTGATCGGCGCCTACATCGACCAGCTCGAGGAGATCGGGGTGGCGCTCGACTGCCCGGTGATCCAGGGCTCGACGACGAACAAGGAGCGGGAGCGGCTCTTCGACCTCTTCCGCCGCGGCGAGCTGCCGCGCCTCGTCGTCTCGAAGGTCGCGAACTTCTCGATCGACCTGCCCGAGGCCTCGGTCGCGGTACAGGTGTCGGGGACGTTCGGGTCGCGGCAGGAGGAGGCCCAGCGGCTCGGCCGGCTGCTGCGCCCCAAGGGCGACGGGCGGCAGGCGCACTTCTACTCGGTGGTCTCGCGCGACTCGGTCGACGCCGAGTACGCCGCCCACCGCCAGCGCTTCCTCGCCGAGCAGGGCTACGCCTACCGGATCGTCGACGCCGACGACATCCTCGGGCCGCCGGTGCCCGAGGTCGACTAGCGCCCGTACCAGGGCACCTCGCGCCGGGCGCCGGGGATGGGGGTCGTCACCGAGGCGGGCCCCACCCCGAAGCCCCGCGGGTCGTCGACGTCCACGATCCGGCGCCCGAGCGGCGTCAGCGAGACCGGGATCAGCTTGAGGTTGGCCCACGCGAACGGGATGCCGACGATCGTCACGGCCAGGGCGACCGCGGTCAGCGCGTGCCCGATCGCGAGCCACCAGCCGGCCACGACGACCCAGACGACGTTGCCCAGCGTGGAGCCCACCCCGTGGTCGGGGCGGCGCTCGAGGCGCTGACCGAACGGCCAGAGCGTGAACAGGGCGATGCGGAACGAGGCGATCCCCCACGGGATGGTCACGATCAGCAGGCAGCAGACGACCCCGGCGATGACGTAGCCGATCGCCATCCACACCCCCGCCAGGACGAGCCAGACGAGGTTCAGCAGGATCCGCAGACCTTCCATGGGTCCAGGATGCCGGGTCCGGGCCGGGAGCGGCCCGGGCGTGCGGGAACTATTTCCCGTTCCCGACGACCGCCCGGGGCCGGAGCGAGCGGCCCGCTCGCGCGCGTAGGAGCAGCGGGAGTGCCGTCCGCTCCGGCCGGGAGGGGGCCTAGTCGAGCACGCGCCCCTTCGTCTCGGGCAGCGTCAGGATGATCAGGAACGCCACGACGGCCGCGCCGGCGACGTACCAGAAGAACAACTGCGGGCGGCCCGCCCCGGACAGCGCGGCGATCAGCAGCGGCGCGGTCCCGCCGAAGACGGCGACCGTGAGGTTGTACCAGGCGCCGATCCCGAGGGCGCGCAGCTCGGTCGGGAAGATCTCGCTCATGATCGCGGGGGCGATCGAGGAGAACACCGCGTAGAGCCCGAGGCCGACCGAGAACACGACGATCAGGTTGATCACCGGTGGGTTCTCGGTGATGAGCAGGCTCAGGGGCACGATGAGCACGGCGAACGCGGCCGACCACACCAGCATCTGGGGCTTGCGGCCGAACCGGTCGGCGCACGCGCCCATCGGGTACTGGAGCGCGATGAACACGACCGTCCCGATCGACAGCGCGAGGAACACGTCGCTGCCCGCGGCCCCGCGGAACTGCACCGCGAACGGCGTCAGGGCGCTGAAGAACGTGTAGTAGCAGAGGGTCGAGAGCAGCGTGAAACCGAAGAGCTGGAGCACCGAGCGCGGGTAGTGGGTCAGCGTCCGCAGCAGCGGGTTCTTCGTGGCCTTCGCCTTGGCCACGTTCTCCTCGAACTGGTCGGTCTCGGTCAGCGTCCGGCGCAGCCAGAGGCCGACGATGCCGAGAACTCCACCGACCGCGAAGGCGATGCGCCAGCCGTAGGACTCGAGCTGGGGTCGGTCGAGCTGCGTCGTCAGCAGCAGCCCGAGCAGCGAGGCGGCCAGCAGCGCCGTGCCGGTGGAGATGTAGAAGAAGCTCGAGTACCGGCCGCGGCGGGCCGGCGGGGCGATCTCGGCGAGGTAGGCGCTCGCGTTCGAGACCTCTCCCCCGAGCGAGAGCCCCTGGGCGATGCGGGCGAGCAGCAGGAGGATCGGCGCCAGCCACCCCACCAGGGCGTAGGTGGGCAGGACGGCGATCAGGAGCGACCCGCCGGCCATGAGCATGATCGTGACGAGCATGGCGAACTTGCGGCCCCGCAGGTCGGCGAGGCGACCGAGGATCACGCCGCCGAGCGGGCGGAAGAAGAACGCGAGCGCGTAGGTCGACGTGGTGCCGATCAGGGCCAGCGTCGGGTTCGACTTGTCGAAGAACTGCGAGGAGAAGTAGACCGCGAACGTCGCGTAGATCGTCCAGTCGAACCACTCGACGGCGTTGCCGATGCTGGCCGCCACGAGCGTTCGGACCGGAAGCTTGTGACGTTCGGTGGACGACGAGTCCGCCACCTGGCTCATGAGCGCTCCCCTACCGTCGGCTGCCGCGCACGCACCGTAGGTGATGAGACCGACTTTGGGAACGAATCGGGTCAGAGGTCGAGCACGGCCGCCACGAGGTCGGCCTGCCGGTCCCGGCCGCTGGTGCGCTCCCGGGAACCGGCGAGGGCGTCGAGCGGCAGCACGGTCATGCCGTACCGGAGCCGGACCATCGCCCGGACGGCCGCGCCGAGCGCGGCGGGATCGACGGGGTGGCCCTCCTCCGCGAGGCCCTCCCCGTACGCGGCGACGGCCTGCGGCAGCACGGCCACCGCCTCCGCGGCCGGCGCGCGCCCCGCCTCGGCCCGCCCGAAGACCAGCGGGACGACGTCCCACCCGGCCGGGGCGCAGGTGGCGGAGGCCCAGTCGATCAGCACGAAGGAGCCCGGGTCGGCCGCGGGTCGCAGCAGGTTGTCCGGGGTCGGGTCGCCGTGGGAGGGCAGCGCGGGCACGCCGGCGAGCGGGGCGACCCCGGGACCGTCGTCGGACGCCACGTCGGCCATGAGGGCCCGGACCGGTCCCTCGAGCCCGCGGGCCACCGCGGCCTCGAACTCCGGGTGGTCCCAGGCCTCCGGGGCGCCCAGCAGCGGCATCGCCCACGTCCGCACCGCGTCGTCGAGGAAGGACCGCACGAAGGTGGGGCCGGCCCACGGCACCGGGTCGTGCGCGCGCCGGGCGGCGAGGCGCCCGAGCAGGCCGGCGGCCCGCACCACGTCCCCGGCGGTCCACGGCGCGCCGTGCACCGCGACCTCCTCCTGCCAGAGCGCCACCTCCTCGTCCCGGACCGACAGCGCCACGAGCGCCGGGAGGCCCAGCCCGGGCGGGAACCGGTCGGGCCGCAGCCCGGTGACGACGTCGGCCTCGAGCCGCCACGGGATGGTGCGGTCCAGGTGCGCCCGGGCCTCGTCGGGCATCTGCGGGGGCAGGCCGTAGCGGGCCGGTCGGAGCACCTTGACGACCAGCCGGACCGGGGTGCACCCGCCGTCGGCCGACCGGGCCACGAGCGACACCCGGGACAGACCCGCGGTGGTCGGTGCCGTCGCCACGTGGGCCACCGGTTCGACCACCCCGACCTCGAGGCTCTCGACGGGAACCCCCAACAGCCGGGCCACCCCCGGCTCGAGGTCGGCGGTCCGGGTCCCTCCGGGCAAGGTCGGTGGCATGGTCGCGCTCCCGGTAAGGTCAAGTTGCTTGTCGAATAGCGGGAGTGTGCCAGGGAGGCGAACCATCGTCAACGAACTTGTCGAACCGCCGCTGCCGGGACTCCTCGAGCAGCTGCTCCGGGACCTGCGGCACACGATCCTCGCGGTGTCCGACGAGCACGCGCCGGGCCTCGGGGCGCGTCACCACCGCCTGCTCGCCGCCCTGCCGGTCGCCGGCACCCGGGTCGCGCGGCTCGCCGAGGTGAGCGGGCTGACCAAGCAGGCCCTGGCCCAGACCCTGCAGCCCCTGCTCGACGGCGGCTACGTCGAGGTGATGCCGGACCCGGACGACCGTCGGGCGCGGCTCGTCCGGCGCACCGCCACCGGGCACCGGGTCGAGGCGGCCCTGCGCGCCGCCCTCGGGCGCCGGGAGGAGGAACTGGCCGAGCGGGTCGGCGCCGACCGGTGGGCCGTGGCCGCCTCGGTGCTGCGCGAGCTCTGGCGGGACACCGTCGAGGACCGGTCGCCCTCGTCCTGAGCCCCGCGACACGGTCCGGCCCGCACACGACGAAGGCCCGCACCCCCGCCGGAGCGGGAGTGCGGGCCTCGTCGAGGTGGGAAGGCGCGGACTAGAAGTCCATGCCGCCCATGCCGCCCGTGGGGTCGGCGCCGGCACCGGCGCCACCCTTCTCGGGCTTGTCGGCCACGACGGCCTCGGTGGTGAGGAACAGCGCGGCGATCGACGCGGCGTTCTGCAGCGCCGAGCGGGTGACCTTGGCCGGGTCGATGATGCCGGCCTTGATCAGGTCCTTGTACTCGCCGGTGGCGGCGTCGAGGCCCTCACCGAGCGCGAGACCGCGGACCTTCTCCGCGACGACGCCGGGCTCGAGGCCGGCGTTGTGCGCGATCTGCTTCAGCGGCGCCTCGAGCGCGGTGCGCACGATGTTGGCGCCGGTGGCCTCGTCCCCGTCCAGCCCGAGGCCGGAGAAGACGTCGCCGGCCGAGGCCTGCAGCAGGGCGACGCCGCCGCCGGCGACGATGCCCTCCTCGACCGCGGCCTTGGCGTTGCGCACCGCGTCCTCGATGCGGTGCTTGCGCTCCTTGAGCTCGACCTCGGTCGCGGCACCGGCGCGGATGACCGCGACGCCGCCGGCGAGCTTGGCGAGACGCTCCTGGAGCTTCTCGCGGTCGTAGTCGGAGTCCGAGCGGTCGATCTCCGAGCGGATCTGGGTCACGCGACCCGCGATCTGCTCGGCGTCGCCGGCACCGTCCACGATCGTCGTCTCGTCCTTGGAGACCGTGACCTTGCGGGCGCGGCCCAGGAGGGTGAGGTCGGCGGTCTCGAGCTTGAGGCCGACCTCCTCCGAGATGACCTCGCCGCCGGTGAGGATCGCCATGTCGGCGAGCATCGCCTTGCGGCGGTCACCGAAGCCGGGGGCCTTGACGGCGACCGACTTGAAGGTGCCACGGATCTTGTTGACGACCAGGGTGGCCAGGGCCTCGCCCTCGACGTCCTCCGAGATGATCGCCAGCGGCTTGCCGGACTGCATGACCTTCTCCAGCAGCGGGAGCAGGTCCTTCACCGAGGAGATCTTGGAGGACATGAGCAGGACGTAGGGGTCGTCCAGCTCCGCCTCCATCCGGTCCTGGTCGGTGACGAAGTAGGGCGAGATGTAGCCCTTGTCGAAGCGCATGCCCTCGGTGAGCTCGAGCTCGAGCCCGAAGGTCTGCGACTCCTCGACCGTGATGACGCCTTCCTTGCCGACCTTGTCCATCGCCTCGGCGATGAGCTCGCCGATCTGCGGGTCGGCGGCCGAGATCGAGGCGGTGGCAGCGATCTGCTCCTTGGTCTCGACCTCCTTGGCGGACTTCAGGAGCGACTGCGAGACGGCCTCGACGGCCTTCTCGATGCCCTTCTTCAGCGCCATGGGGTTGGCGCCGGCGGCGACGTTGCGAAGCCCCTCGCGGACGAGGGCCTGGGCGAGGACGGTCGCGGTGGTGGTTCCGTCACCGGCGACGTCGTCGGTCTTCTTCGCGACCTCCTTGACGAGCTCGGCCCCGATCTTCTCCCAGGGGTCCTCGAGCTCGATCTCCTTCGCGATGGAGACACCGTCGTTGGTGATCGTGGGGGCGCCCCACTTCTTCTCCAGCACGACGTTGCGGCCACGCGGGCCGAGCGTCACCTTGACGGCGTCCGCGAGGGTGTTCATCCCACGCTCGAGGCCGCGACGGGCCTCTTCGTCGAACGCGATCATCTTGGCCATACGGGTGGTCCTCCGATGTGGACACGTGTGCGCGGTCAGGCGGTGCCCGCGACGGACGACCGGCTCCATTGCGCCGGCCTCACCGACCCGACCTGGCACTCGACACTACCGAGTGCCAGCCCGATTCTGGCACTCGGGTGGGTCGAGTGCAAGCAGGGCCGGCCCGTCGCGCGCCCGCCGTTCAGCCCAGCACGAGCACCAGGAGGAGCACGAGCGCGGCGACGACCACGAGGGCCGTGAGGGTCGCCGCCGGCACGGGCCCGAGGGGCGGGACGGCCGGACGGTCGCGCCCGAAGGCGCCCCGGTCGGCGGGGATCGACCGCTCCTGGGTCCGCAGCGGCCCCGGGACGGTGCGCGGCGGCACCGGCGGGCGCGCCGGGACGCCACCCGACGACGGCCGGACGGGCCCCGGCGGCCTCGTCGTGACGATGGCGGCCGGGACGGAGCGGTCCGGCAGCGGCCGGGCCGGGTGGTGCGTGAGGGCCGCGCGGGCGTCCGCCATGAGCTCGCGGGCCCCCGCGGGCCGGGGGGCGGGGTCGGTGGCCAGCGCGCGGCGCAGGAGCGCGTCGACGTCCGGGCCGAGGCCGCGGGGGTCGCCGGACACCGCGGGGACGTCCCCGGCGAGGTGGGCGGCGATGACCTCGGTGACCGACCCGCGGTAGGGCGCCCGGCCCGAGAGGCAGGTGTGGAGGACGCAGCCGAGGGAGTAGACGTCGGTGCGGGCGTCGACCGGCTCGCCGCGCAGGTGCTCGGGCGCGGCGTAGGTGGGCGAGCCGAGGAAGTCCCCGGAGCGGGTGCGGTGACCGGTGGCGCCGTGGTGGGTGAGCCCGAAGTCGGCGAGGTAGGCGTGCTCGACGCCGGTGGTGGTGCCCCCGACGAGGACGTTGGCGGGCTTCACGTCGAGGTGCACGAGCCCGTGGGCGTGCACGGCGTCGAGCGCGTCGGCGACCTGGTCGAGCAGGCGCAGCGTCCGCTCCGGGGCGAGGGGCCCGCCCCCGAGGAGCGCGGCGAGGTCGGGCCCCTCGACGAATCGCATCGCGATGTAGAGGCGCGGGCCGGCGTCGGCGAGCTCGGCGCTGTCGACGTCGTAGAGCGGCACCACGTGCGGGTGGTCGACGGCGGAGGTGTTGCGGGCCTCGTCGACGAAGCGGTCGCGGAACTCCTCGTCGGCCGCGAGCGCCGGGTCGATGACCTTGAGCGCCACCACGCGCCCCAGCCGGGTGTCGGTGGCGCGGTAGACGGTGCTCATCCCGCCGCGCCCGATCACGCCCTCGAGCCGGAAGCGGCCGAGCGAGGACCCGGTGAGGTCCTCGGTGGCGTGGGCCCGGGTCACGGCGCCGAGGGTAGGCCCCGGCCGACCGGCCGGGGGCCCGATCGGGCCGACCGCGCCCCGCGGGCGCCGCCGGGGCACGATGTCGGCCCGTGAGCAGCGGACACGGACACGACCACGGCGATCCGGGGGCCATGCGACCGGTGGCCGAGCACGCCGCCGTCGTCGCGGCCCTGCTCGGCCCCACCGGCACCGAGAGCGTGGCGCTGGCGGACGCCCGCGGCCGGGTCCTCGCCGCCGACCTCACCTCGCCGGTGGCGCTGCCGCCGTTCGCGAACTCGGCCATGGACGGCTATGCCGTGCGCGCCGCCGACCTCGTCGGGACCCCGGTCACGCTGCCCGTCGTCGAGGACGTCCCGGCCGGCCGCGTCGACGGGCCGCCGCTCGCGCCCGGCACCGTCCACCGGATCATGACCGGCGCGCCGCTGCCGGAGGGCGCCGACGCGGTCGTCCAGGTCGAGTGGACCGACGGCGGGCTGCCCGGCGCGACGGTGACGATCGAGCGGGCGGTCGGCAGCGGGCAGAGCGTGCGCACCGCCGGCGACGACGTCGTCGCGGGCCAGGTGGTGCTCACCGCCGGCACCGTGCTGGGCGCCGCGCAGATCGGCCTCGCCGCGGCGGTCGGCGCCCCGGAGCTCAGCGTGCACCGGCGCCCGCGCGTCCTCGTGCTCTCCACCGGCTCCGAGCTCGTCGCGCCGGGCGAGCCCCTGCGCCACGGCCAGATCCACGAGTCGAACGGGCCGATGCTCGCCGCCGCGGTCGACGACGCGGGCGGGGTGTCCCGGCTGCTGCGCTTCGTGCCCGACGACGTCGGCGAGTTCCTGACGACGCTGGACGCGGCCCTCGCCGAGCCGACGGACCTCGTCGTGACCTCCGGCGGGGTCAGCGCGGGCGCCTACGAGGTGGTCAAGGACGCCTTCTCCCGGCGCGGGATCGAGTTCACCAAGGTCGCGATGCAGCCGGGCATGCCGCAGGGCGCCGGGCGCTACCGGGCCGACGGCGCGACCGGGGACCCGGGCGCCGACGTCGCCGTGGTGACGCTGCCGGGCAACCCGGTGAGCTCCCTGGTCTCGTTCGAGGTGTTCGTCCGGCCCGCCCTGCGCCGCGCGGCCGGTCACCCCGAGCCCGACCGGCCGAGGGTGCGGGCCCGGGTGTCCGAGGACCTGCACTCGCCCGCCGGCCGCCGCCAGTTCCGGCGCGGCCGGCTCGACGCCGTGACCGGCACGGTCGCGCCCGTCGGCGGCGCCGGCTCGCACCTGCTCGCTGCGCTCGCGCAGGCCGACTGCCTGCTCGTGGTCCCGGCGGAGGTCACCGAGGTGGCCGCGGGCTCCGACGTCGAGGTGTGGTTGCTCGACACGCCCTGAGCCGCGCTAGCGCCTCTCCCGCCGACCCGAACGCCCCCGTCCGAGTGTCGTCGCTGGGCCGTCGGGGGGAATCGCATTTGGTGGCACGGGAAAGATCAGGCACCATGTGTGAGAACTCTCATGCGGGCTCGCCCGTCGAGTTCGACGCCGGGTAGCCCGATGGCGGATCGAGTGGGATCCGCGTCAGCCAACCGCTTGTCGCTGGGGAGCGGACGAGCGGTTCTCGGCCGGGGTCGCCGTCTCGGGGGATGGCGGCCCCGGCCCCTCCCGGGTCGTCCCGATAGATTCGGTTCCGCCCGTCGTCGACCAAGGGATGACCGTGCCCGATCGCTCCCCCGCCCCGGGTGACCCCTCCGCCACCGCGCGCGAGAAGCTCCCCGCCCCGCGCCGGAACCCGGTGCTGCACGCCGTCGACCTCGTGCGCGAGACGCTGCCGCCGCTGCACCGCGGGGGCGCCCCGGTGATCGGCGCCGTCGCCGCGGGCGGCCTCGCGGTCCGCGCCCTGCGGGGTCGCGGCACGTTCGGGGCCTTCCTGACGACGGCCGCGGTCGCCGCGTTCTTCCGGGCGCCGCACCGCACGACCCCGCGCCGCGCCGACATCGCGGTGGCCCCCGCCGACGGCACGGTGTCGGTGATCGGCGACGCCGAGGCCCCGCCGGAGCTCGTCGCGAAGGGCTTCCCGGCCGGGCCCCGCCCCCGGGTCAGCGTCTTCCTCTCGGTCTACGACGTGCACGTCCAGCGCATCCCGGCCGACGGCCAGGTCCTCGCCGTCGAGCACCGGCCCGGCACCTTCGTCTCCGCCGACCTCCCCGAGGCCAGCGAGGCCAACTCCCGCACCTCGCTGTGGCTGCGCGACACCGCGGGCCGCGACCTCGCCGTCGTCCAGATCGCGGGCCTGGTGGCGCGCCGGATCGTGTGCGACGCGAGAGCGGGCGACGAGGTCGCGGCGGGCGAGACCTACGGGCTCATCCGCTTCGGGTCGCGGGTCGACCTCCTGCTCCCGCCCGGGTCGGAGATCGGCGTGACGGTCGGCCAGCGGACCGTCGGCGCCGAGACCGTGCTCGCGCAGCTCGCGAGCGCGGCGACGGGGATGACGCCCTAGTGCCGGCCTCCACCGCCCCCGGCGTCCGGCTGCTGCCGAACGCCGTCACCGTCCTGGCGCTGTGCTCCGGGCTCTCGGGCGTGCAGTTCATGGTCGCGGGCAACACCGTCGCCGCGGTCGCCTGCGTCGCCCTCGCCGGGGTCTTCGACGCCCTCGACGGGCGTCTCGCCCGCCTGCTCGACGCCACGAGCCGGATCGGGGCGGAGCTCGACTCGCTCTCGGACTGCATCTCCTTCGGCGTCTCGCCGGCGCTGATCCTCTTCCTGTGGTCGCTGAACGACCTGCGCGTCGGCTGGGTCGTCGCCCTGGTGCTGGTGGTCTCCGCGGCCCTGCGCCTCGCCCGCTTCAACACCCTGTCCGACGACACCGAGGCCCCGCCCTTCGCGAGCGAGTTCTTCGTGGGGGTCCCCGCCCCCGCCGGCGCCCTCGTCGCGCTGACCCCGCTGGCGACCGAGCTGCTGCTCGGGCCGGGCTGGTGGTCGGCGCCGGCGGTCGTCGCGGTCTGGACGGTGCTCTCGGCGGTGCTGATGATCTCGCGCATCCCGACGGCGTCGCTCAAGAGCGTCCGGGTGCCGCCCGCGGCGGTGGCGCCCGCGCTCGTCCTGGTGGCGCTCGTGGCGGCCGCGATCGTGGCCTTCCCGTTCGCGCTCTACCCGGTCGCGATCCTGGCCTACCTCGCCCACATCCCCTACGCCGCGTACCGGTACCGCTGGCTCGGGCAGCACCCCGAGGTCTGGCACGTGCCGCCGCGCCAGCGCCGCGCCGTCCGGCGGGCCCACCGCCGCCTCGGGCTGGCTCCCCCGCGCCGCCCGCTCCCCCGTCGCGTCGCCGGCGCCGCGGCCCGGGCCGGCCGCCGCACGATCAACCGCGAGCGTCCCGGCGAGCGCGCGGGTGGGACCCCGCGCCTCGGGGTACGCCGCGCGAACCGTCGACGGGGAGGTGACCAGCCGTGAGCACACCGACCGGCAGCGCGCAGGTGACCCTCACCGCCCAGCTCTCCACCTCCGCCGTCGACGCCCGCCGCGGCGTGGTCCGGCTGCACGGCGAGGTCTTCGCCGCGCTCGGCCTCGCGGAGTGGGACGCGGTCCGGCTCGTCGGGACGCGGGCGACCGTCGCGCTGGCCGCGCCCGCGGTGGGGATGACCGCCCCGGGCACGGCGACGCTCGACGAGACCGCGATGGTCAACGCCGGCATCGTCGCGGGGACCGCCGTGGCCGTGGAGCCCGTGACCGTCACCGCGGCCCGGACGATCACCGTGGCCGGCTCCCGGCTCGCGTCGACCGCCGTGGCGCCCGAGACGCTGCGCCTGGCGCTCACCGGGAAGGTGCTCGCCCCCGGCGACACCGTCTCGCTGCTGCCCCAGGACCTGGCCCCGATCCCGGGCGCCGACGCCGCCGGCACCCGCACCCGCCTGTCCGCCGAGCTCGGCGGGACCTGGACCACCGAGCTCGTGACCGTGGTCGACGCCGAACCGGCGGGCTCCGCGGCCTTCGTCGTCTCCCCCAGCACCGTCGTCGAGTGGCAGGGCGGCCGCCGCACCGGGGCCGCCCGCGAGACCCCCGCGCCGTCCTTCGCGCCGTCCGGGTTCTTCGCCTCCGCCCCGCGGGCCACCGGTCCCGCCGCGCCCGGTCCGGGGCTCGCGGCCGCGTCGGCCGGGACCCCGGCGCCCGCTCCCGCCCCCGTCGTCGAGCCGGAACCGCTGCCCGAGGTCGCCGTGAACGACCTCGTCGGGCACCAGGACGCGGCCCGGCGGCTGCGGGAGTGGCTCGACCTGGTCTTCCGCCGCCCGGAGCTGCTGACCCGGCTCGGGGCGGCCGCCCGGCTCGGGGTGCTCGTGACCGGGCCCGAGGGCGTCGGACGGACGACCCTCGTGCGGTCGGTGGCCGCCGAGGCCGACGTGCGCGTCGTCGTGCTGGACGCCCCCGGAGCGGCCGCACTCGAGGCCGGGGCGGCCGCGGAGCGGGTGCGCACGGCGTGCGGCCGGGCCCGCTCGGGCGACGGGCCGACGGTGCTGCTGGTCCCCGACGTCGAGACGCTCCTGCCGTCCACCGACCCGCCGCCGCTGGCGACGGTGGTGCTCGACGAGCTGCGCGCCGCGGTCGTCGCGGGCGTGGCGCTGGTGACGACGGCGCAGGGCGGCGAGGCCGTCGACCCGCGGCTGCGCGCGCCCGACCTGGTCGACCGCGAGCTCGGCCTGCCCGCCCCGGGCGACCGGGAGCGCGGCGAGCTCCTGCGGGTGCTGCTGCGCGACGTCCCGCTCGCCGGCGACGTCGACCTCGGCGCCGTCGGGCTGCGGACCCCGGGATTCGTCGCGGCCGACCTCGTGGCCCTGCGACGGGAGGCGGCGGTCCGCGCGGCACTGCGCGGCGACTCGACGGAGGACGGGCTCCGGCTCGGCCAGGACGACCTGCTCGGCGCGGTGACGTCGGTGCGGCCGGTGTCGCTGTCGTCGTCGGGATCGCAGACGCTGCACGCGGGCGGGCTGACCCTCGACGACGTCGGCGACATGGTCGAGACCAAGCAGGCGCTCACCGAGACCGTGCTCTGGCCGCTGAGCTACCCCGACTCGTTCGCCCGCCTCGGCGTCGACCCGCCCCGCGGGGTGCTGCTCTACGGGCCGCCCGGCGGCGGCAAGACGTTCCTCATGCGGGCGCTGGCCGGCACGGGCCAGCTCAACGTGTTCGTCGTGAAGGGCGCGGAACTGCTCGACAAGTACGTCGGGGAGTCCGAGCGGGCGGTGCGCGAGCTCTTCCGGCGGGCCGCGGACGCCGCGCCCGCGCTGGTGTTCCTCGACGAGGTCGACGCGCTCGCGCCGCGCCGGGGCGGGTCGACCGACTCCGGGGTGGCCGACCGGGTGGTCGCGGCGCTGCTCACCGAGCTCGACGGGGCGACCCCGCTGCGCGACGTCGTCGTCCTCGGCGCCACCAACCGCCCCGAGCTGATCGACCCCGCGCTGCTGCGGCCCGGGCGTCTCGAGCGCCAGATCTACGTGCCGCCGCCCGACGCGGAGGCCCGGGCGGCGATCCTGCGCGCCACGTCCAAGGCGACGCCCCTGGCCGACGACGTCGACCTCGACGCCCTCGCCGAGGACCTCGACGGCTACTCCGCGGCCGACTGCGCGGCACTCGTCCGGGAGGCGGCGCTGACCGCGATGCGGGCCTCGCTCGACTCGACCGAGGTGACCGCGGCCCAGTTCGCCGCGGCCCGTGAGCGGGTGCGGCCCTCGCTCGACCCGCAGCAGCTCGCGGAGCTGCAGGCCTACGCGACGCGGGGGACGTGAGCGGGTCCCCGGGGCCGGGTGTCAGCGATGGCACCTCGCTGACACCGGACGTCAGGGATCCGCCACGCTCGACCCCGCACCCGGGCCGGACGACGAACGGGCCCCCGTCCGGCCCGGCGGTGGTCGCCGGTCCGGGCGGGGGCCCGTGGGTCGAGCGGTGGGTCAGGAGCCCTTCTGCGCGTTCTGGCCCCAGTTGTTCGTCGCGATGACGATGACACCGGGCGAGGCGCCCGCGATGCCGGGGAACCGGGGCTCGGCGCGGATGCCGAAGTTCGCCGCGAGCGCCTCGGCGGCACCCTGCTCCCCCGAGCCCGGCCGGTAGTAGACGGTGCTCGCCGGGATGACGCCCTGCGCGTAGTTGCCGGTCTCCACGACGTCGAAGCCGCGGGCCCGGATCTGGCCGGTGGCGGTGTCGGCGAGGCCGCGGATCGTCGAGTTGTTGTAGACCCGCACGGGCACCGTCGCGAACGAGGCGCCGCCGCCCGAGCCGCCGGCTCCCGACGAGCCCGCACCGCCGCCGGTGCCGCCGTTCGGGACGATGGGCGGGGCCACCGCGACCGGGGGGAGCGCTCCGGTGACGGGCGGTGCCGCGCCCCCGGGGATCGCGCCCGGGCCGCCCGACGCGCCCGGGCCGCCCGGGGCGCCGAACTGGCCGGGCGGGAGGTTGGGGTCGCCCGGCTGCCCGGGCTGACCCGGCTGGCCGGGCTGGGCCGCGTTGGGGTCGCCGGGCGGGGCTCCGCCGGGAGCGGCGGGGTCGGTGGGGGCGATCGCCGACGTCGGTGACGCCGCGGGAGCGCTGGAGCTGCCCTGACCGCCCAGGCTGATCAGGCCCACCACGGCGGCGATGGCCGCCACGCCGAGCAGCGCGACCCCCGCGATGCGCAAGCGAGAGGCGCCGGACGCCCCGGGACCTGTCATGACCGAGCTCCCCTTCCTGATCCGCGCGGCCCCCCGTCGGAGGGCGACATCGCGTTCAGGCGATCAGGAGACCACTACGAGGGCTCTACACCGAGGCGACGCGCCGCACGGGCGCGTTGACGTGTCTGACGCAGCCGGCGGAGGCGCTTCACGAGCATCGGGTCGGCCGCGTGGGCCTCCGGACGGTCCACGAGCGCGTTGAGGACCTGGTAGTACCGCGTGGCGGACATGTCGAAGAGCTCGCGGATCGCCTGCTCCTTGGCGCCCGCGTACTTCCACCACTGCCGCTCGAACGCGAGGATCTCCCGGTCGCGGCGGGTGAGACCGTCGTCCGGGGCCGAGGTGTGCCGTCCGACGCTCGACGGGAAGGCGTCGGTCGAAGCTGCAGGTGCGTCCATCACGCTCCTCGGAGGGGCTCGTCGCGACGGGGCCGCGACGTGCTCGCCGGCCCCGCTCCAGGGAATGACACGCGTGTCATTCCCGACGCTCTCCATTCAACCACGGCCCTCCGACAACGATCGCCCAACGCACGCCGTCACCCTTCGCGAACGGGTCACTAGGCTGGCCCGCCGTGACCGTCCGCCCGATCGTCATCCTCGGCGAACCCGTGCTGCACGCCCCCACGAAGCCGTTCGCCGACGACGAGTTCGGGGCCGACGAGCTGCACTCCCTGGTCGAGGACCTCTTCGAGACGATGGACGCGGCGCACGGCGTCGGGCTCGCGGCCAACCAGATCGGCGTCGGGCGGCGCGTGTTCGTCTTCGACTGTCCCGACCCGGAGCTCGAGGGCGAGCGGCGCCGCGGCGTCGTCGTGAACCCGGTCCTCGAGACGGGCCCGGTGCCCGAGACGATGCCCGACGAGGACGACGACGCCGAGGGGTGCCTCTCGGTGCCCGGCGAGTCGTTCCCCACCGGGCGCGCGGAGTGGGCGAGGGTGACCGGCCGCGACGTCGAGGGCGGGCCGGTGGAGGTCGAGGGCCGGGGGTTCTTCGCCCGCTGCCTGCAGCACGAGACCGACCACCTCGACGGGCTCCTCTACACCGACCGGCTCATCGGGCGGAACAAGCGCGCGGCGAAGCGGGCGGTGAAGGCCGAGGGCTGGGGCGTCGCGGGGCTGTCGTGGATGCCCGGGGTCGACCCGGACCCGTTCGGCCACTAGCCCCGGCCCCGTGCCAGCGATGGCACATCGCTGACGTCAGACGTCAGCGAGGTGCCATCGCTGACAGCCCCGGGTCCGCCCACCGCGAACACGTCCGACGACGGCGCTGCAACGGTGTAAGCACGGAGACGTGGACGAGCTCGACTCCTACTCCCGCACCGTGGTCTCCGTCGCCGAGACCGTCGGCCCCGCCGTGGCAGCCCTCGTCGTCGGCGACCCCGACCGGCCTCGCGGCAGCGGCTCCGCGGTCGTCGTACCCGATCCCGACGACCCGGCGGCCACCGTCCTGGTCACCAACGCGCACGTCGTCGCGGGCTCCCGCTCGGGCCGCGCCACCTTCGCCGACGGCACCCACGCCGACGTCCGCGTCCTCGGCGCCGACCCGCTCTCCGACCTCGCCGTGCTCGCCGTGCACCCCGACGCCCGCACCCCCACCCCGGTCGTCCTGGGCGACGCGGGCGCGCTGCGGGTCGGGCAGCTCGTCGTGGCGGTCGGCAACCCCTTCGGCCTCGCCGGCAGCGTGACCGCCGGCGTCGTCAGCGGCCTGGGGCGCAGCCTGCCGACGAAGGACGGCCGCGTCGTCGAGGACGTCGTCCAGACCGACGCCGCGCTCAACCCCGGGAACTCCGGCGGGGCGCTGGCCGACGCGCGCGGCCTCGTCGTCGGGATCAACACCGCGGTGGCCGGGGTCGGCCTCGGCCTCGCGGTCCCCGTCACGACGACCACCCGGGGCATCCTGGCGAGCCTGCGCCGCGACGGGCGGGTGCGGCGGGGCTACCTCGGCGTGGTCGGCGCGCCCGCCCCGCTGCCGGTCGACGTCGCGCTGCGGCTCGGGCGGCCGACGGGGCTGCGGGTGGCCGAGGTGATCAGCGGCAGCCCCGCCCAGCAGGCCGGACTCCGCTCCGGGGACGTCATCGTCGACGCCGACCGCGAGCCGGTCGCCCAGGCCCAGGACCTGCAGCGACGCCTGTTCGCCGAGGCGATCGGGCGCACCCTGCCGGTGACGGTGCTGCGCGGCGACGCGATGGTCGACGTCCTCGCGGTGCCGGCCGAGCTCACCGGCTGACCGGCTTGCCCGGCGGGCGGGGCGGTGGCACCGTCGGCGACGAATCGCGGGAGCTCGCGCCAGGAGCGGGCTGAGAGGGCGGCTGGGGTCGCCGACCGCACGAACCTGACCGGGTAATGCCGGCGTAGGGAGCCATGAGCACCGCAGCGCAGCACGCCACCAGCCCGCCCGTCGCGCTCGCGATCGCCGGGACCGACTCCGGCGGCGGCGCCGGGATGACCGCGGACGTCCGTGCGTTCGCGGCCTGCGGCGTCCACGGGTCCGTCGCCGTCACCGCCGTGACCGTGCAGGACTCCCTCGGGGTGAGCGACGTCCACCCGGTGCCGCCCGCGGTCGTCGCCGCCCAGATCCGCACGGTCGCGCGGGACATGGGCGTCGACGCCGCGAAGACCGGGATGCTCGCGTCGGCCGAGATCATCGCGGCGGTGGCGGAGGTGTGCGACGAGGTGGGGATCGGCTCGGGCGGGATCCCGTTCGTCGTCGACCCGGTCGCGGCGTCCATGAGCGGCTCCCCGCTGCTGGCCGGCGACGCGCTCGACGCCATCCGCAGCCTGCTCCTGCCCCGCGCCACGCTCGTGACCCCGAACCTCGACGAGATCGCGCTTCTGGTCGACGTGAAGGTGGTCGACGACGCCTCGGCCCGCGAGGCCGCGGCCGCGCTGCACGACCTGGGCGCCGCCGCCGTGCTCGTCAAGGGCGGGCACCTGGAGGCGACGACCGGCCGGGAGCAGGCGGAGTGCGTCGACCTGCTGTCGCTGGCGGGCGGCGAGGAGCACGAGTTCCGGTCGGTGCGCCTCGACCGCCCGCACACCCACGGCGGCGGCGACTCCCTGGCCTCGTCGATCACGGCGGGCCTGGCGCGCGGGATGTCGCTGGTCGACGCCGTCGCGCTGGGCAAGGAGTTCATCACCCGCGCCGTCGACCACTCCTACCCGCTGGGCGCGGGCCACGGGCCGGTGTCGACGTTGTGGGCGGCGGCGCTGTGAGCTCCACGTGACATCCTGCGGGCCATGAGCGAGACCCCGCCCCGCGCGCTGACGATCGGGGGCTCCGACTCCGGCGGCGCCGCGGGCATCGAGGCCGACCTGCGCGCGATGACGGCGTGCGGGGTGCACGGCTGCGTCGCTATGACCGCGGTGACGGTGCAGAACTCGCTCGGCGTCAGCGGGGTGCACCTGGTCCCGCCCGACGTCGTGGCGGCGCAGGTGCGCACGGTGGTCTCCGACATCGGGGTGGGCGCCGCGAAGACCGGGATGCTCGCGACCGCGGAGATCATCGAGGCGGTGGCCGGGGTGGTCGACGAGGTCGGGATCGGCCGCGACCCCGGGCTGGTCCCGTTCCTCCTCGACCCCGTCGCCGCCTCGATGTACGGCGAGCCGCTGCTCTCCGACGAGGCCATGGAGGCCATCCGCACCCTGCTGTTCCCCCGCGCCGCGCTGGCGACCCCCAACCTCGACGAGGTGCGGCTGCTCGTCGGGATCACCGTGACCGACCGCGACACCGCGCGGAAGGCCGCGGACGCGCTGCACGACCTCGGCGCCCGCTGGGTGCTCGTCAAGGGCGGGCACCTGCACGGGTCGCCCGAGGTCACCGACCTGCTCTCCGACGGCGAGCAGACCTGGGAGTTCGCCGGTCCCCGCATCGACACCCCGAACGTGCACGGCGCCGGCGACGCCCTCGCGAGCGCCACGTGCGCCGCCCTGGCCCGCGGGGCCGAGATGCCCGACGCGGTCGCCTACGCCGAGCGCTACATCCGCCGTGCCGTCGCCGCGTCCTACCCGCTGGGGGCCGGCACCGGCCCGGTGTCCCCGCTGTGGGCGATCGCCGACTGGGACGCTTCGTAGGATCGCCGACCGTGATCGGAGTCCGGCTGCTGGGCGCGGTCGCGGCCACCGTCGACGGCCGTCCGGCCGACCTGGGCGGCCTGCAGCGCCGGGCCGTCGTCGCGCGGCTCGCGGTGGCCGGCGGCGAGGTGGTGCCCACCGACCGCCTCGTCGACGACCTCTGGGCCGGCGAGCCCCCGCCCCGCGCCCTCGCCGGCCTGCAGGCCCACGTGAGCCACCTGCGCCGCGTCCTGGAGCCCGGCCGCGCGCCCCGCACGCCCGCGACGGTGCTCGTCAGCGCGGCCGGCGGCTACGCGCTGCGGGTCGGCGACGGGCTCGACGTCACGCGCGCCGAGGAGCTGCGCCGCCGGGCCCGCACCGAGGCCCCGACGATCGCCGCGGGCACGCTGCGGGAGGCGCTGGCGCTGTGGTCGGGCGCGCCGCTGGCGGAGTTCGCCGACGCCGCGTGGGCCGGCCCGGAGATCGAGCGGCTGGCCGAGCTGCGCCGCTCGCTCGTCGAGGCCCTGGCCGCGGTGGAGCCCGACGCGCGCGCCGTCGTCGACCTCCTCGGCCCGCTCGTCCGCGAGGAGCCGCTGCGCGAGGAGCCGGTGCGCCTGCTCGCCCTCGCGCTGTACCGGTCGGGCCGCCAGGCCGAGGCGCTCGCCGCGATCGCCGCGCTGCGGGGCCGCCTCGCCGACGACCTCGGGCTCGACCCCTCCCCCGCCCTCGCCGAGCTCGAGGGCCGCATCCTGCGCCACGACGTCAGCGATGGCACTCCGCTGACGTCCGGTGTCAGCGATGTGCCATCGCTGACACGCCCGGAGCCCCGTCCCGACGATGCCCCGGCGCTGGTCGGGCGCGACCGCGAGCGCGACCGGCTGCTCACCGTCGCCGACGCGGTCGCCGCCGGGCCGGGCCGGCTGGCGCTCGTGGTCGGCGAGGCCGGCGCGGGCAAGTCGGCGCTGGCCGACGTGCTGGTGGCCGACCTGGCGCGCCGCGGCTGGCGCACGGTGCGCGGCCACTGCCCGGAGGTCGACGGGGCGCCGCCGGCGTGGGCGTGGACCGAGATCGCGGAGGGGCTCCACGACGGTGGCGCCTCCCTGACCTCCGGTGTCAGCGACGTGCCATCGCTGACACGCGGGATAGAAGGCACCTTCCACGCCGGCCGCGCCCTGCTGGCCGCCGTCCGCGACGCCCGCCGCCCCCTGCTCGTCGTGCTCGACGACCTGCACCGCGGGGACGAGGAGACCTGGCGCCTGCTGCGGATCGTGGCGTCGGCGGCCGTGCCCGCGGTCCTCGTCGTCGGGACCTTCCGGCCCGGGGAGGTCACCGACGAGCTCGTCGCCACCGTCGCCGCGCTGGCCGCGGTCACGGCCGAGCGGGTCGAGCTGGGCGGGCTCGCCCCCGACGCGGTCGCCGCGCTCGTCGCCGCCGAGGACGTGGCGATCGACGACGACGCCGCCCGCGGGATCGCCGAGCGCACCGGCGGCAACCCGCTGTTCGTCCGCGAGGTCGCGCGGCTGGCGCGCACCGTCGGGCTCGAGGAGGCCCGGCGCACCGTGCCCGCCGGGGTCCGCGACGTGCTCTCCCACCGCGCCGCGCAGCTGCCCGCGGCGTCGCTGTCGGTGCTGCGCCGGGCGGCGGCGCTGGGCCGCGACGTCGACGTGTCGGTCCTCGTCGCGCTGGAGGACGACGAGGACCGCGTGCTCGCCGCCTGCGAGGCCGGGGTGGTGACCGGGCTGCTCGTCGAGTCGGGCCCCGACGCCGTCCGCTTCACCCACGACCTCGTCCGCGAGACCCTCTACGACGAGCTCCCCCGGCTGCGTCGTGCCCGCCTGCACGCCGAGGTCCTGCGGGTGCTCGAGGCGCTGCGCCCGCACGACCACGCCGCCCTCGCCCGCCACGCCCTCGCCGCCGGTCCGGTCGCCGGGCTCGACCGCGTCCTCGACCACGCCGAGCGGGCCGCGCACGAGGCCCGCCGCGACGGGGTGCCGCGGACCGCCGCCGACCTCCTCGCGGCCGCGGTCGGGCTCGCCACCGACCCGGCCCGTCGGGTGCGCCTGCGCTGCGCCCTCGCCTCCGCGTACTCCCACGCCGGCGCGGGCGCCCCCGCCGTCGCGGAACGGTCCACCGCGCTGGTCGAGCTCGCCCGCCTCCCCGACGACCGCGAGCTCGCCCTGCGCGCCGCCACCTGCGTCGACGGGCCGGTGACGTTCGCGCTCGCGGAGAACGGCGAGGTCGACCGGGCGCTCGTGGACCTCGTCGGGCGCCTGCTCGCGACCGACCTCCCGGCGCCCGACCGCGTGCGCCTGCTCGTCGCGCGGGCCTTCGCGTGGCACCCGCGCGAGCCGGAGCTCGCGATGGCCGACGCGGACGCCGCGGCGGACCTGCTGCCCGACGACGACGACCTGCGCTGCCTCGTCCTGAACGCCCGGTTCTGGTCGCTCCTGCGCCCCGACCGCTGGGACGGGCTCGACGACCTCGGCACCGCGATGCTCGCCGCGGCCGACCGGGCGCGGTCGCTCGGGCACCGCTCGGTCGGGCACCACGCCCGCTTCCTGCACGCCTGCCACCGCGAGGACTTCGCCGCCGCCCGCGCCCACGCCGCCACCGCGCTCGCCGAGGCCCCCGACGGGCAGCTCGCCGCCGTCCTGAGCTGGACGACGATCTTCCGCGGCATGGAGGCGACGATCGAGGGCCGGTACGACGAGGCCGAGGCGCTCTACGTCGGGTTCGGCGAGGCGATGGCCGCGCGGGGGCTCGCGAACGCCTCGGTGCTCACCTTCGTCGGGCTCGTCGCCGTCCGGCACGCCCGGGGCCGGCTCGGCGACCTCGTCGGGATGCTGGCCGCGGAGCACGCCGCCCGCGGGGAGGTCGTCGCCGAGCCGTACGCGGCCGCGCTGGTCGCCGCGGGCCGGCTCGACGAGGCCCGGCGGGTGTGGCGCCCGGACATCCCCGTGAGCCGCGACTGGTGGTGGGTGCTGTGGACGGTGCTGCGCGCCGAGACCGCCCTGGCGCTGGGCGAGCGCGCGGTCGCGGCGGGGTGCCGCCGCGACCTCGAGCCGTGGGCCGGGCACCTCGCCGGCGCGATGAGCGGCACCGCCACTCTCGGTCGCGTCGACGAGGTGCTCGCTGCGCTCGCCCGTGAGCAGTAATCCGTGCCGGAGCACGGATTACTGCTCACAGGCAGAGCACCTTCTTCTCCCGCCGGTAGCGCGGCAGGAGCAGCTTCATGACGAGCAGCAGCGGCTTCGGCGCGGACGCGGTCATCGTCGCGAACTCCTCCTCCGTGGCGACGTCGACGATGCGGGGCAGGGCGTAGCGGATGCCGGGCCCGCCACGCTGCGCGGCCTTCTCGACGACCGCCCACTCGGCCTGCGGGACGTAGCGGCGGATGACCGGGAAGAGGTCGCGCTCCTCCTCGGCGATGTGCTCGTCGAGCAGGTCCGTGAGGTGGATCAGCCGCTCGGCGAGGGGCCCGACCCGGCCGTCCGCCGCGGCGACGGTGAACGTGGCGCGGATGTCGTCGAGCACGGGGTCGAGGGCGGCGTGGTCGTCGGAGAGCGGGGCGAGGTCGACCTCGGCGCCCGCGTACCGCTCGAGGACCGGCCAGAGCACGTCGTCCTCGGTGGCGTGGTGGTGGTGGATGTCGCGGCAGAGCCCCTCGATCCAGGCGCCGAAGACGCGCCGTCGTCGTCCGGTGAGCGGGTCGGAGCCGTCGGCCCAGGCGGCGGCCAGCCCGGCCAGCAGGCGGGCGTCGCGGCGCATGATGCGGTGCGCGATCCGGATGCCGAGCAGGTCGGTGTCGGTGGTGAGGGCGGGGGCGGCGGTGCTGGTCACGGGGTTCTCCTGACTGCGGTGGGATGACGACGACGAGCCTGCGCGGCCCCACTTGGCGGCGACTTGGCGCCGACTGCTCAGCCGAGGACGGCCCGGCGGGCCCGCCCGCGCAGGAGCCGCAGCCGCAGCCGCCCGCGACGGTCGAGCCCGGCGGGCTCCCGGCCCGACTCGGCGGCGCGCCGCCAGGTGACCGCCGCGTCGGGCGCGGCGAGGTCGGCGCCGGCGACGGTGGCGACGAGGAGGTCGAGCAGGGCCGAGCAGCGCGTGAGCCGCGCGGCGTCCTGTCGCGTGGCGAGGGCGAGAGGCCGGGTCTGCAGGTCGCGCGTGGCCGCGGCGGCGACGACCCGCAGGTCGGCGACCACGAGGGCGTCGTCGCTGCTCAGCAGGGGCGCGAGGTGGCGGCAGAGCCGGTCGAGCCGGGCCCCGAGCGCCGCGGCCCGGGAGGTGCGCTGCGCGCCTGTGAGCACTAATCCGTGTCCAGGCACGGATTAGTGCTCACGAGCTTCGCACCTAGATGACCCGCGGCACCGGCCGGCCGGCGGCGTACTCCTCGATGTCCTCGACGGCGTCGGCGTACATCAGCGAGTAGGTCTTCGACGTGACGTAGCCGAGGTGCGGGGTGAGCACGGTGCGCGGGGCCGAGCGCCACGGGGAGTCCTCGGGCAGCGGCTCGACGCCGTAGACGTCGAGGCCGGCGCCGCCGATCCTCCCGGCCTGCAGGGCCTCGAGCAGGGCGTCCTCGTCGACGATCGGGCCGCGCGAGGTGTTGATCAGCACCGCGTCGGGGGTCATCAGCGCCAGGTCGTCGCGCCCGACGAGGCCGCGGCTGCCCTCGGAGAGCTTCATGTGGATCGTCACGACGTCGGAGGTGGAGAAGAGCTCCTCCTTCGTGACCGGGGTGACGCCGACGGAGCGGGCGTCCTCGGGGTCGAGGTGGCGGCTCCAGGCGACCACGTCCATCCCGAAGGCCTGCGCGACCGCGGCGACGGGCTTGCCGATGCCACCGAGCCCGACGACGCCGAGCCGGCGCCCCGCTAGGTCCCCGCCGAGCGTCTGCTGCCAGCCGCCCTCGCGGATGCGCCGGTCCTCCTGCGGCACGTGGCGGACCACGGCGAGAATGAGCGCCCACGTCATCTCGACGGTCGCCTCGTTGCCGTCCACCCCGCCGGTGCCGGCGACGGTGATCCCGTGGCGCGCGGCCGCGTCGGTGTCGATGGCGGCGTTCGCGGGGCCGGTGGTCACCAGCAGCTTCAGGTTCGGCAGGCGGGAGAGGACCTCGTCGGGAAAGGCGGTGCGCTCGCGCATCACCACGGCGACCTCGAAGGGCTGCAGCGCGGCGACGACGTCGTCGGGACCGCCGAGGTGGTGGTCGAAGCTCGTGATCTCGGCGTCGAGGCGCTCCCACCGCGCGTGGGAGAGGGCGACCTGCTGGTAGTCGTCGAGGATCGCAACCTTCATGGCCGCGTATGCCCCTCGCGACGAGGGCACACACCCGCCGTGACCTTCCCCGCCCCGCGCCGGCACCTCCTCCTCTACGCCGAGCGACCGGCCCGCCGGATGCTCCAGGTCCTCGCCGACCTCACCGTCCTCGTCTGGACGATCCTGGTGGTCAACGCGGCGATCGCGCTGCACGACCTCGTGCTCACGCTGCAGGCCCCCGGGCGCGGGCTCACCGACGCCGGGGAGCGGGTGCGCGGCGTGTTCACCGGCGCCGCCGACGCCGCGGGCGGCGTCCCGTTCGTCGGCGACCGGCTGGCGGGCGCCTTCTCCCCCGGCTCCGACGCCGGCGCCTCGCTGATCGACGCGGGCCAGGCGCAGATCGCGGCGGTGGCGGCCATCGCGACGGGCCTCGCGTGGCTCGTCGTGGTGGTGGCGGCGCTCCCGGTCCTGGTCACGTGGCTGGTGCTGCGGCTGCGCTGGGTGCTGAAGGCCCGGCACGCGGCGGCGGCGCGCGACCTCGACGTCGACCTGCTCGCGCTGCGGGCCCTCGTGCGGGGCGCCCCGGGACGGGTACGGAAGGCGGCCGGACCGGCCGGGGACGCCGCCGGGGCGTGGCGGCGGGGCGACCCGCGGGTGCTGCTCCGGCTAGCCGACCTGGAGCTCGGCCGGATGGGGCTGCGGGGTCCGACGTCGGTCGTGACCTCGGGCTCCGCGGTCGCCCGAGGGGAGCAGTGACCCGGGGATCCTCACCGGGGGGAGACCCCGACACGCCCTACCCTGCACCCGACCTCCGGGGGGAACCGGACCGTACGGGAGGGTAGGGGGCGTGGTCACCGTGGGTTCCGGTAGGACGGGCAGGTCGGGCGCCGCTCTCGCACGCGGCGCGGACGCGGTGCGCGCCCGGGTCACCG
Organism: Actinomycetospora atypica; assembly: GCF_042653685.1. NCBI lineage: Bacteria > Bacillati > Actinomycetota > Actinomycetes > Pseudonocardiales > Pseudonocardiaceae > Actinomycetospora > Actinomycetospora atypica. The sequence continues at coordinate 28,028 of NZ_JBHSIV010000028.1, forward strand.
GGTTCGTCGCCCGCCGCTACCTCGCCTGGCGCAGCCGCCGCGGGCTCGACCCCATGAGCCTCATCCCCGACTACGCGCTCGTGCCGCTGCGCCGCAACGGCATGGACCCCGTGCCCGAGATGCGCGAGGCCCGGGAGGACCACCCGATCCGCGAGTTCCCGCTCCCGTTCGGGGTCAAGGCGTGGCTCGTCACGGGGCACGCGGAGGCGCGCGAGGTCCTCGGCGGCTCGCACGGGTTCTCCACCGACTTCGGCCACCTCGTGGGGCGCGCCGGGATCGGCTCGGGCCAGAACCCCGGCGGGCTCGGCTTCACCGACCCGCCCGAGCACACCCGCCTGCGGCACCTGCTGACCCCGGAGTTCACCGGCCGGCGCCTCTCCCGGCTGGGCCCGCGGATCACCGAGATCGTCGAGGGCCGCCTCGACGCGATGGCCGAGATGGCCGCCCGCGGTGAGGAGATCGACCTCGTCCGCGACTTCGCCACCCCGATCCCCTCGCTGACGATCTGCGAGCTCCTGGGCATCCCCTACGAGGAGCGCGACGAGTTCCAGGCGCTCTCGACCGCCCGGTTCGACCTCCTCGCGGGCGCCACGGCCGCCTTCGACAAGATTTCCGAGTCGCTCGTCTACCTGCGCGGCGTCGTGGCGCGGCAGCGGGAGTCGCCGGGCGAGGGGCTGCTCGGGATGCTCATCCGCGAGCACGGCGACGACCTCTCCGACGACGAGCTCGCCGAGCTCGCCGACGGCCTGCTCACCGGCGGGCTCGAGACCTCGGCGTCGATGCTGGCGCTCGGCGCGGTGATCCTGCTGCGCGACGAGGCCGTGGCCACGATGGTCCGCGACGAGCCCGACTCGGTGCACGGCTTCGTCGAGGAGCTCCTGCGCTACCTCACCGTGGTCCAGATCGCCTTCCCGCGGTTCGCGACCGAGGACATGACGATCGCCGGCGTCGAGATCGCCGAGGGCGACGGCGTGCTGGTGTCCCTGTCGGCGGCCGACCGCGACCCGCGGCTCACGCCGAACCCGGAGGTGTTCGACCCGCGCCGCCTGCCGTCGCCGCACCTCGCCTTCGGCCACGGCATCCACCGCTGCATCGGCGCGGAGCTGGCCCGCATGGAGCTGCGGACGGCCTACCCGGCGCTGCTGAAGCGGTACCCGGAGCTGGCGATGGCGGTCGACGAGCGGACGCTGCCGCTGCGGACGACGTCGATCGTCTACGGGGTGGATGCGCTGCCGGTGACGCTCGGGTCCTGAGCGTCAGCACTGCGGCCATGCTGACACTCAACGTCACAAACGCCGCCGGCTCACTAGGCTCCCGCGACGTGACCGACCGCCACGTCAGCCGGGCCCTCGACGTCGACGCCCCGCCCGCCGCCGTGTTCGACGTGCTGGCCGACCCCCGCGCCCACGGCTCCTTCGACGGCTCGGGCACCGTCCGCTCCGCCGTCGCCGGCCCCGAACGGCTCATCCTCGGCGCCCGCTTCGGCATGTCCATGCGCGTCGGGGTGCCGTACACGATCCGCAACGAGGTCGTGGAGTTCGAGCAGGACCGCCTCATCGCCTGGCGCCACCTCGGGCACCACCGCTGGCGCTACGAGCTCGAGCCCCTCGACGGCGGCCGCACCCGCGTCACCGAGACCTTCGACTGGTCCGACTCCCGCCTCCCGTGGGCGATCGAGCTCGTCGGCTACCCCGCCACCAACACCCGGGCCATCGAGAAGACGCTGCCGCGCCTCAAGGCCCACGTCGAAGGGCGTTCCTGACGATGCCGCATGCGCCGCTCGGCTCGGTGTCGCTGTACTACGAGGAGCACGGCTCGGGCGGGGTCCCGCTCCTGCTCGTGCCGGGCGGGCACCTGACGATCGACCTGAACTTCGCCGCCGTACTGCCGGGGTTGTCGTCCCGACGACACGTGGTGGCGGTCGAGCAGCAGGGTCACGGCCGCACCGCCGACGTCGACCGCGATCCGACGATCGCGAACCTCGGCGCCGACCTCGCCGGCCTGCTCGACCACCTGGGGCTCGAGCGGGTCGACGTCCTGGGCTTCTCCCTCGGCGCGCTCGCCGCGATGGAGCTCGCGGTCCGGCACCCGCAGCGCGTCGACCGGCTCGTGTTCGCCTCCGGCTTCGTCCGGCCCGGCGGCTACCACGCGGAGATCACCGACCCCGGGCTCTGGGCGACGTCGACCCGGATGCCGACCGAGGCCGACTTCACCGCGATGGTCCGCGAGCACGAGCGGCTCGCCCCGCCCGGGGCCGCCGGTTTCGACGCGGTCTCGCAGAAGCTCGGCCCGCACGTCATGGGCTTCACCGGCTGGCCCGACGACGAGCTCACCCAGGTCACCGCTCGGACGCTCGTCATGATCGGGGACCACGACTTCGTGACCCTCGAGCACGCCGCCCTCACCGTCGAGCTGCTCCCCGACGCCCGGCTCGCCGTGATCCCGGGCGCCACCCACAACGGGCTGATGCAGCGGGCCGCGGTCGTCGGGCCGGTCGTCGAGGACTTCCTGGCCCGCTGATACATGGCCCGTTTCTGACGTCCAGTGTCAGCATGGCCGCAGTGCGGACAACTCAGTCGACCGACGGGGACGACGCCTGCGCCCAGTACCGCCGCGGGATGCGCCCCGCCCCGCGGGCGAGCCGCCCCGACTCGACGGCCAGGCGCATCGCGGTCGCCATCGCCTCGGGGTCCGACGCCCGGGTGACCGCCGTCGCGAGGAGCACCGCGTCGCAGCCCAGCTCCATCGCCTGCGCCGCCTCCGACGCCGTCCCGATCCCCGCGTCGAGCACCACCGGCACGGGCGACGCCGCCACGATCATCTCGATGTTGTGCGGGTTGCGGATGCCGAGCCCCGTCCCGATCGGCGAGCCCAGGGGCATCACCGCGGCGCACCCGGCGTCGGCGAGCTTCGAGGCCAGCACCGGGTCGTCGTTGGTGTAGGGCAGCACCGTGAACCCGTCGTCGACGAGCTGTTCGGCGGCGTCGAGGAGCTCGATCGGGTCGGGCAGCAGCGTGCGGTCGTCGGCGACCACCTCGAGCTTGACGAGGTCGGTCTCCAGGGCCTCGCGGGCCAGCCGCGCCGTCAGCACCGCCTCGGCCGCCGTGCGGCACCCGGCCGTGTTGGGCAGGGCCTCGATGCCCAGGCGCGCGAGCAGCGCCAGCACCCCGGGCCCGCCGCCCGCGTCGAGGCGGCGCATCGCGACCGTGGTCAGCGCCGTCCCCGACGCCACCAGCGCCCGTTCGAGCACCGCCAGGTTGGCCGCGCCCCCGGTCCCCATGATCAGCCGGGATCCGATCTCCCGGCCGCCGATCACCAACGGATCGCCCATGTCGTTCAGCCCCCCTGCACCGCGGTCAGCACCTCGAGCACCACGCCGTCGCGCAGCGGGGTCGAGCCCCACGCCGCGCGCGGCACCACCTCGCCGGCCACCGCGACGGCCACCCCGCGCTCGGGCACCCCGTGGGCGTCCAGCACGTCGGCGAGCGTCGCGCCGGGGTCGACCTCAGTCGGCACCCCGTTGAGCTGCACGGTCACGACAACACCTCCAGGGCGGTGAGCCGGGCCGCCGAGCCGGCGGCCGCATCGTCGGGAAGGCCGCGGCCGGCGAGGAGCGTGGCGACGGCGTCGGCGGTCAGGGCGGTGAGCAGGATGCCGTTGCGGCCGTGGCCGAAGCAGGCGAGGAGCCCCTCGGGCGCCCCGGGAACGGCGCCGAGCACCGGCAGGTTGTCGGCCGTGCCGGGCCGGAACGACGCCGAGCACTCCTCGAGCGCGTAGTCGCCGATCCCGGGCAGCACCCGCTCGGCGTCGCCGAGGAGGTCGCGGACCCCGGCCACGGTCACGTCTTCGTCGAACCCGACCTCGTACTGGGTGGCGCCGAGCACCAGCCGGTCGTCGTCGCGCGGCACGGCGTAGACCGCGCGCCCGGACACCGCGGCCCGCACGGTGTGCCGGGGCGGCGGGAGCGACCCGGCGCGCGCCCGCAGGCGCAGGATCTCGCCCTTGACCGGCCGGACGAGGCCGTCGAGGGCCGGGTGCAGCGTCGCCGACCAGGCGCCGGCCGCGACCACCACGCGGGAGGACTCGAGCACCGACCCGTCGTCGAGCTCGACCCCGGTGACCGCGCCGCCCGCGTCGTGGACCCGGACCGCCGACGCGGGCCGCTCCACCACCCCGGCTCGCCGGGCCGCCTCGCGGAGCGCGGCGAGGAGCAGGCGGTTGTCGACGGCGAGGTCGTCGGGCACGGCCAGCCCGGCGCGCACCGCGGGGCCCAGGGCGGGTTCCCGACGACGCGCCTCGCGGCCGGTCAGGCGCTCGGCGTCGCGTCCCCAGTCGCGCAGGTGCGTGACGATGCGGTCGAGGTCCTCCCGGTCGGCGGAGTCGACCACCACGGCGAGCGTCCCGTCGGTGCGCAGCCCGACCCGGCGGCCGGACGCCTCCTCGACGGCGGCGGCGAACCCCGGCCAGCGGGCCAGCGAGGCCGCGCCGAGCTCGAGCAGCTCCCGCTCCCCCGGCCACGCCTCGGTGACGGGGGCGAGCATCCCGCCGGCCACCGACGAGGCCCCCGACCCGGGCGACGGGTCGACGAGGACCACCTCGGCGGCGGCGTGGTCGCGCGCGGCGACCCACGCGGCGGTCGTCCCGACGACGCCCGCGCCCACGACGACGATGCGGTCCCTCACCTGCAGTTCCCCTCCCTGCGCCGGCATGACCCGGATCAGGTTCGACGGTCGGGACCCCTGGCTCGGTCCCCTCTCAGCCCGGCCGTCCGGGCTCCCGTGTGACGCTTCCCAGCGTACGCGCCGGACCCGTCCGCCGAGCCCGGTCGAGCGCCCGGACGTGGGCTAGCGTCGCTCCCGATGACCATCACGAATCGTCGGAAACGGCTCGCGGGCGCCCGGCTGTACCTCTGCACCGACTCCCGCCGCGACCGCGGCGATCTCGCGGAGTTCGCCGACGCCGCCCTGCGCGGCGGGGTGGACGTCATCCAGCTGCGCGAGAAGGGCATCGAGGCGCGCGACGAGCTCGACGCCCTGGCGGTCCTCGCCGACGCCGCCGAGCGCCACGGGGCGCTGCTCGCGGTGAACGACCGCGCCGACGTCGCCCTCGCCGCCGGCGCCGACGTACTCCACCTCGGGCAGGACGACCTCCCGGTGAGCTGGGCGCGCCGCGTGGTCGGCGACGACGTGCTCATCGGCCGCTCCACCCACGACGAGGCCCAGGCCGCCGCGGGCGCGACGGAGGCGGGCGTCGACTACTTCTGCACCGGCCCGTGCTGGCCGACCCCGACGAAGCCGGGCCGGCCCGCCCCGGGCCTCGACCTGGTGCGCGCCACCGCGGCCTCGGGGACCGAGCGGCCGTGGTTCGCGATCGGCGGGATCGACCACGACCGGCTGCCGGAGGTCGTGGCGGCCGGCGCCACCCGGGTCGTCGTCGTGCGGGCGATCACCGAGGCCGGAGATCCCGAAGAGGCCGCCCGCAGCATCGCGGACGGCCTCTCGGGGTAGAGCGCGGCTAGTTGCCGGTCGCCCCGCCCTGCTCGTTGAAGCGGGGCAGCACCGACGGGAGCGGGTTGCCGACCCCGTTGCGGGGCGTGGTGGTCGCCGGGGCGCGGGTGGTCGAGCTCGGCGCCTGCGTCGCCTGCTCACCGTCCTCGGTGCCCGAATCCGCCGACGTCGTGGTGGGCGCGTCCGAGCTGTCGCTCTCCTCGGGCGCCGACGTCTCGCTGGTCGGCGGGGCCTCGGTGTTCTGCCCGAAGATCGCGCCGACCGACGTGCCGGACGTGCCACCGGAGAGCGGGTGCCCGGTGGCCGACTCGACCGCGAAGCTCGCGAGCAGCCCGATCGCGAAGATGCTCGCGGCCACGCCGGCCAGGGTCGCGTAGGTCTTCCAGCCGAAGCGGCGCTTCGTCGGCTCCTCCGCGGCCGGGGCCATCCGGGTCGGGTCGTCGCCGGGTCCCGGGCCGCCCAGGTAGGCGGTGGGCGCCCCGCCGGGGGGCGAGGGCGGGCCGAGCGGCATGCGGGCGGTGGGCCCGGCCATCGGACGGCCGTCGGGGCCGAGGGGCGGGACCACCTGGGTGGGCCGTCCGTCGGGCGTGCGGGCGTCGGGGATGCGCCGCGTGTGGTCCTCGGCCACCGGCCGTCCGGCCGGGTCGAGGCGGGTGGTGACGGTGCGGCCGCCGGCCCGCAGCTGCTGCGGGCCCCCCGGCATCCGCTGGGTGGGCGCGCCGGGCGGCATCGGCCCGGGCCGTCCCGGCATCGGTGCGCCGTAGGGCGGCGACATCGGGGCCTGGCCCATCGGGGCCACCGGGCCCTGGGGTCGTCCGGTGCGGGGTGCCGGCGGGGCGCCGCCGCCGGCCACCTTCGCCACCGCCGTCGCGACCTTGGACCCGGCCACCTGGTTGACCACCAGCCGCGACTTCACCGCGTCGCGCGTGCGTTCGAGCGAACGCTGGTAGAGCGCCGTGCCGACGGTGGAGATCACTGACGCCGCCGCCGCACCGCCGATCGTCCCGATGACCCCGAGGAAGGACCCCAGGATCGCCGCGGTGGCCGCCGCGAGGGCGCCGGCCATGATCTGCGGAAGTGTCGGCCCGCTCGCGGGGGCCTTCTCCTCGGTCGTCGCATCGGTGGTGGTGACTCCGCCGCGGGGCGGGGTCGAGGTCCTCGGTGTCGGGTCTGGCATGGCTCCCAGGGCTCGCGGTCAGATCGGGGTCGGTCGGCATCGGGTGCCGAGACGTCCCGGCACCCACGTCTACGGACGCACACCACGATGCCATCGTGGCCCCGTGGTGAGAACCTTCACCCCCGTGCTCCGGGCAGCGGGAGCACCGGAGCAACCGGTTGGGCCGGACGGGTCACCACGAGGTCGATCCGTGGGCGCGCGACACTGGGCCACATGTCCTGGAGCACCTTCGTCGCCCTCGGCGACAGCTTCACCGAGGGGGTCGGCGACCCCGACCCGCAGACGGGAACCGAGCGGGGCTGGGCCGACCGCGTCGCCGAGCACCTCGCCGCGGCGTCCCCCGGCCTGCGGTACGCGAACCTCGCCGTGCGCGGCCAGCTGCTGGAGACGATCGTCGCCACGCAGCTCCCGCCCGCCCTCGCGATGGCCCCCGACCTCGTCAGCATCTGCGCCGCCGGGAACGACCTGCTGCGCCCGTCGGCCCGCCCCGCCGACCTCGCCCGCCGGCTCGACGACGCCGTCGGCCGCCTGCGCGGGTCCGGCGCCGAGGTGCTCGTCTTCACCGGGTTCGACACCCGCTCGACCCCGGTGGTCGACCTCGTCGGGCGCCGGCTCGCCACGATGAACGAGCACATCCGCGAGATCGCCGCCCGCCGCGGCGCCCGGCTGGTCGACCTCTGGACGATGGAGACCCTCGCCGACCCCCGCACCCGCGCGGACGACCGGCTGCACCTCAACCCCGACGGCCACCGCCGGGTCGCGGCCCGGGTCTGCGAGGTGCTCGGGGTGCCCACCGACGACGACTGGCGCGACCCGTGGCCGCCCGCCGAGCGCCCACCGTGGGTCCGCCGCCGCGAGGAGGACCTGCGCTGGGCCCGCACCCACCTCGTGCCGTGGGTGGGCCGGCGCCTGCAGGGCCGCTCGACCGGGGACGGCCGCCCGCCGAAGCGTCCGGAGCCGGTGCCGGTCCGCTGACTGGTCCCGCTGGGTGTCAGCGATGGCACATCGCTGACACTCGACGTCAGTCCGGCGCCACGCTCGACCCGGCATCGGCCACCACCGGGTGCCGCGGCCCCGGGTGCCCGGGCGGCAGCGCCGAGCGCACCAGGGGCCACGACCCGAGCACGCACACCGCGACCAGCGGCCACGTGAGCACCACCTGGGCGATCCCGAGCGCCACCACCTGGTCGGTCGCCCACAGCGCGAGGAAGACGACGAGGCGCACCACGTACTGCGCCGCCCACAGCCAGCTCGCCCGGCAGTAGCCGCGCACGAGGTCGGGGTCCAGCCGCCACGCCCTCGGCTTCCCCAGCGCCGTCCCGACGACGAGGCCCAGCAGCGGCCACCGGATCGCGATCGAGACGAGCCACGCCGCGAGCGACCCGGCGTTCGCGACGATGCGCGGGAGGAAGAAGTCCTGGGCGCGCCCGGTGTACAGCGCGATCAGCGTCGCGCCGACCGCCAGCAGCAGCCCCACCGCCACGGCCCGCGGCCGCTCGCCGCCCCGCCAGCGCACCACGGCCAGCACCAGCGCGAGCAGCACCGAGGCGAGCCCGCCCAGCAGGATCGGCTCCGGCCAGCCGAACGCCGAGCCGGCCAGCCAGACGACGACGAACGCCACCGACGGCGCCGCCGCGTCGAGGAGCCCCCGGCCCGACGACGCGAGGATCTCCCGCAGGGGGTCGTCCCGTCGCCGCAGCACGCCCCCAGCTTAGGTAGACCTCAGTAGGTCTGCGCCCCCGTCCCCATCGCCCGGAACTCGGGGGACGGGGTCGAGGGCGAGGACACGTCGACGAGCAGGCCGTTCGGGTCGGTCACGAGCATCCGGCGCCGCCCGTAGAACTGGTCGCGCGGCGGCGCCACGACGAGCAGTCCCTGCCGGCGGGCCTCGATGTGCAGCGCGTCGACGTCGTCGACCACGAAGGTCAGGACGATGCCCGCCGGGTCGGCCCGGTAGGGCGGGGGCACCATCTCGTGCCCCACCGCCCAGACGGCGAGCTCACAGGGGACGTCGTCGCCGGGCCCGTCGCTGGGCGAGCGCAGCGCCACGTAGAAGTCGCTGTCGAACGCGACCTCGAAGCCGAGCAGTTGCACGTAGAAGTCGCGGGTCTCGGGCAGCCGGTCCGACAGGATCGTCGGGAACGCTCGGCGCAGCGCCATCCTCGGGCCTCCTCGCTGGGGTGCGCCCCATCATGGGCGATCACAGCCTGTCAGCCGGTCTCGGCCCCCACGCGGTCGAGCGCGTCGATCACCACGGCGCCGACGGTCACCCGGATGACGGCCCAGCACGCCTCGGTGAGCTGCGCCCCCAGGTGCTCGACGAGGGCGCCGTGCGGCTCGTCGAGCCAGTGCGCGGCCGCCGCGTCGACCATCCCGACGAGGCCGTAGGCCAGCGGGTGCGCGGAGGCGGGCGGCATCTCGGCGCCCAGCGAGCCGTCGACGAGCATCTCCGCGACGTGCGCGGAGACCACGCTGCGCACGTTGGTGCTCGCGGTCTCCACCGAGTCGTCGCCCGTGGGCAGCGAGTTGCGCTTGAGGTACTTGTAGACGTTCGCGTGCTCGGAGAGCCACCGCAGGTGCGCCGCGATGGCGCGCTCGAGCATCTCACGCGGGCGCCCCGAGGGCCGCCACACCGGCTCCAGCTCCGCCACCAGACGCTCGACCGAGCGCGCCGCGATCGCGGCCTGCAGGTCGTCCTTGCCCTCGAAGTGCCGGTAGAGCCCGGGCCGCGAGACCCCCGCCTGCGCGGCGATCTGCTCCGTCGTCACGTCGGGCCCGTGCTGCTCGATCGCGACCACGGCCGCGTCGACCAGCTCGAGGCGTCGTGCCTCCCGATGCCCCGCCCAGCGTCGGGTCCGTCCGTCCATCTGTTCCAGAGTGACCCCGACTCGCGAGTAGCACCAACTATGCGAGACACCGTGTACGGGGTACAGTCGGTCACCATGACGATCCTGGACCGCGACCACACCGCGACCCGGCTGCTCACGGCGAGCGCGCGGCACTCGCTGGACCCGGCGATCGAGGTCGACTGGGACGCCCCGGTCGACGCCGCCGGCTGGGCGACGATCCCGGAGCGGGTCTCGCTCTACGGCACCGAGCTGTGGGACTCCCTCGACGAGGAGCAGCGCCGCACGCTGTCGCGCCACGAGGCCGCGAGCCTGCTGTCGGTGGGGCTGTGGTTCGAGGTGATCCTCATGCAGATGCTGGTGCGCCACGCCTACGCGCTCGACCTGCGCCGTCCCCACGCCCAGTACGCGCTCACCGAGGTCGGCGACGAGACCCGGCACTCGGTGATGTTCGCCCGCGCGGTCGACGCGCTCGGCTGCCCCGACTACCGCCCGCACGGCGCGCTGCACCGCCTCGGTGGCCTCTACGGCCACCTCGGCAGCGGCGCGAGCATGTTCGCCTCGGTGCTCGTCGCGGAGGAGGCCACCGACCGGCTGCAGCGCGAGTCGATGCACGACGACCGCGTGCTCCCGCTGATGCGCGCCGTCGCCCGGGTGCACGTGGTGGAGGAGGCCCGCCACGTCCGCTTCGCCCGCGAGGAGCTGCAGCGCATCGTCCCCACGCTGACGAAGGCGCAGCTCGAGCGCGAACGCTGGCTCACGGCGCTCGTCGGGACCGAGGTCGTCAACTCGCTGTGGCAGGCGCGGGTCTACCGCGGCGTCGGGCTCTCGGGCCGGGTCGGCCGCAAGGCCGCCCAGGCGAACCCGCACCACCGCGAGACCCGACGCTTCATGCTGGAGAAGGTGATGGCGTTCCTGCGCGAGGTCGGCATGGTCGGCGGCCCGTCCGAGCGCCTCTGGCTCCGCCTGCTGGCCTGACCGCGTCGGAGCGAACGGCACTCTCGCTCGCGTAGAAGCAGCGAGAGTGCCGTTCGCTCCGGCGAACAGCGCTAGAAGGGCCGCCCACCCTTGATCGCCACCCGCTCCGCGACCCGCACGTGCGAGCCGTAGTCGCCGACCGCGTAGTGCTGGGTGGCCCGGTTGTCCCAGAACGCCACCGTGCCCTCGGCCCACCGGTGGCGGACCTGGAACTCCGGGGTGTGCGCCTGGGCGTAGAGGTGGCGCAGGAGCGCCGCCGACTCCGCCGGGTCCATCCCGACGATGTGCGTGGTGAACGAGGCGTTCACGAACAGCGTCCGCTGTCCGGTCTCCGGGTGGATCCGGACCACCGGGTGCTCCACCGGCGGGAACGTCTCCTCGAGGTTCGCGAGCTTCTCCGGCTCGAGGAAGCGGGCGAAGCCAGGGACCATGTCGTGCACCGCGACCGCGTCGTCGATCCGCGCCTTCACGTCGTCGGCGAGGTTGTCGTACGCCGCGGCCATGTCGGCCCACATCGTGTCCCCGCCGAACGGCGGCGTGGTGATCATCCGCAGGATGGCCCCCATCGCCGGCGCGGTGCGGAACGACGTGTCGACGTGCCAGATGTTCTCGTAGGTCTGCGGGCCGTCGCCGCCCTTGGCGAAGCGCACGACGCTCGGGTCCTCGCCTGCCTCGAGCAGCGGATTGGTCTCGAGCTCGCCCCAGTTCAGCGCCATCGCCCGCTGCTGGGCACTGGTGAGGTGCTGGCCCGGGAAGAACAGGACCTTCCAGGTGATCAGCGCGCGGTGGATCTCGGCGCGCAGTCGGCCGGACAGGGGCTTCGAGAGGTCGACGTCGGTGATCTCGGCGCCGAGGGTCGCCCCGACCGGGGTGAGCGTGAAGTCGTCGAAACAGTGCTCGTCGTCCTGCAGGCGCCGCAGGCGCCGCTTCCCCTCGAGGAGATCGATGGCGGGGGTGGCACGGGGACGGTCGAGGGACTGTTCCGTACCGACCCGCCCGCCGGGGACACCGGGCTCGAGCAAGGTCGTCACGGACGCTGATCCTCTGTCATGAAGGGTCGCCTCACAACCGTTGGCCGTCGGCGTCTCACCGATCGGAGCCCGACTCGCGATCCGCACACGGCCGACACGCGTTCGACACGGTTCCGCGATCAGGTGGAGACACCACGAACCGGACGGTTCCGGCGGGTGAGACGGAGGAGGACGAACGGTGACCGACCTGGCAGTGCCCCCGACCGCGGTCTCGAGCCCGAGGACCGCGACGACCCCGGCGACCGCTGCGACCCCGGTGAGCGCGGCGAGCGCGGTCCGGCGGCTCTCGGTCCTCGTCGTCGGGCCCCGGGCGGCGGCGCGCGGCGGGATCGGCAGCGTGCAGTCCGTCCTGGAGCGGCACACGGCGGTGCTGGCCGACCTCGACCTCGTCACCACCCACCGCGACGGACCCGCCGGGCCAGCGCTGCGCACGATGGTCGTCGGGGTCCTCGACGCCGCCCGCCGCCTGGTCACCCACCGCCCCGACGTCGTCCACATGCACGTCTCCCAGCGCACCTCGGTGCTGCGCAAGGGCGTGCTCGGCCTGCTGGCCCGCGCCCTGGGGGTGCCGGTGGTGATGCACCTGCACGGATCCGGGTTCCTCGACTGGTTCGACGGCCTCCCCCGCCCGGGGAGGGCGATCGTCGGGATGCTCCTGCGCCCGCACCGCCCGGTGGTGCTCTCCGAGACCCTGCGCGCGCCGTACGCCGAGCGGCTCGGCATCCCGGTCGAGCGCGTGCTCGCGCTGCCGAACCCGGTCGAGTGGCCGCCGACGCTGGAGACCCAACACGCCGACGAGGTGGTCCCGGCGGTCTTCCTCGGCCGCTTCGGCGCCCGCAAGGGCATCTACGACCTCGTCGAGGCCTGCGCCCTGCTCGGTCCGGAGCAGCGGCGGCGCCTGCGGCTCACCGCGGCCGGCGACGGCGAGGTCGACGAGGTGCGCGCCGCGGTCGCGGAGGCGGGGGTCGGCGACGTCGTCGAGGTCCGCGAGTGGCTCGACCGCGCCGAGCGCGACGACCTGCTGCGCCGCGCCCAGGTGCTCGTCCTGCCGAGCTCGCACGAGGGCCTGCCGATGGCGGTCCTCGAGGCGATGGCCTACCGCGTCGCGCCGGTGGTGACCCCGGTCGGCGCCCTGCCCGAGGTGGTGCGCGACGGGGTCAACGGCGTCGTCGTGCCCGTCGGCGACCCGGCCGCCCTGGCCCGCGCGCTCACCAGCCTGATCGACGACGACGAGCGCCGGCTCGCCCTGGCCGTGCATGCCCGGGCCGACGTCGAGCCGTACGCGGCGCCGCAGTGGGCGGAGCGTCTGGTGGCCATGTGGGCAAGCCCCCGTGAGCACTTTGCGGGGCTATAGCCCCGCAAAGTGCTCACAAGCGATTGAGCACAAAAAAGTACGGCGGCGAGTCCCGCAGGTCCATGCAGCCCAGCACGGTCGACTCGGAGACGCGACGGAACACGTCGTTGATGGGCCGGGCGTCGTAGATCATCGTCGCGCTGGCCACCCCGCGGAACTCGGTGGTCCGCAGCCGCGCGGTGTAGCGGGACGTCGCGAACACGGGGCGACCGGCGGTGATCACGCGGTGCAGCCACGGCTGACGCGCCGCCGCCGGGAGCGGCATGTTCATCGGCACCCGCGCCGGGTCGACGGGGTAGACGTCGCTGCGGTCGGCGTTCCAGAACAGCAGCGGGTGGACCTCGTCGGGGCCGTCGAAGCGCTTGCCGGCCCAGCCGGTGGCGGCGAGCAGCCCGTCCATGGGGTGGCCGGTGGGGAACTCCTCGCCCCGCCACTCGCCGAGCATGTCGGCGACCGGCACCGCGTCGAGCGAGTCGAACAGCGCCAGCGCCTCCGACGGCGACACCGGGGTGCGGGCCTGCAGGGCGGTGAAGTCCTCGACCGTCGTCATGGTGGCAGTCTGCCAAGACCTGTTCGCGTCGTCACACGATCGGCGGCGTGACGATCACGTCGCTCGCCGCGTCCCACGGTCATGACCACCCCCGCCACCTCCACCCCCCGCCCGGCCTCGGAGCTCGGCTCCGCCCACGGCAAGACGACGATCGCCGACGCGGTCGTCTCCAAGGTCGCGGGCCTCGCCGCCCGTGAGATCCCCGGGGTCGCCGGGTTCGGCGGCTCGGCCTCCCGCGCCCTCGGCGCGATCACCGAGCGCATCCCCGGCGGCCGCTCGTCCTCGAACCGTGGCGTCTCGGTCGAGGTCGGCGAGACCCAGGCCGCGATCGACCTGACGATCGTCGTCGAGTACGGCGTGGCGATCGCCGGGCTGGCCACCGCCATCCGCGCCCACGTCATCTCCGCCGTCGAGCAGATGACCGGCCTGCAGGTGGTCGAGGTCAACATCGACGTCACCGACCTCCAGCTGCCCGGGGACGAGTCCGACGACGAGCCCCGGCAGCCGGAGTCGGCCCGCGTCCGCTAGCGCGGCTGCGGGACGCGGGCGGCGCGCCCGAGGAGGTCGTCGAGCGTGGCGACCAACGACGCCGCCGTCCGCCCCGCGACGGTCTCCAGGACGTTCCGGAGGTCGCGCAGGTGCGGCACCGGGTCCTGGCAGGCCCGCGCGAACGGCGCGACGGCGAGGATCTCGGCCGCCGCGATCAGCTCGTCGAGGGCGTGCTCGCGCAACCCGTCGTCGACCAGCGCGTCCAACTGGACCAGAGCAGTGCGGGCCACCATGCGGATTCGGGTGGCATCGGACATCAGACTCACGGCGAGTGACACTAGAGCTACGCTGAGTGAGTAGGTCGAGAGTTCACTCGACCGATGCCTCAGGCCGGGGTGTGCACCTCGAGGAAGCTCGCGATCGACTCGCGGGCGGCGTCGTTGTACTCCTCGGCCTTCCACCGCTCCACCAGCGTCGCGTCGGGCGCCACGTCGACGAGCATCTCCGACGCCGAGGCGGGGTGCGGCTCGTCGCCGCCCGCGAAGACGAGCAGCGGCACGTCGAACCGGGCCACGGCCTCGTCGGGAACGCTCCACAGCCGGTTGTCCGAGCCGTAGAGGTTGTCGCGGAAGCCTTCCCAGTCCTTCTCCGTGGCCTCCGGGTGCTGCGGGGCGGCCGCCTCCGCGAAGTCGTCGAACGAGCGGTGGAAGAGGTCGCGGTTGCCGTCGAGCCCGATCGGCTGCAGCAGCACCCCCGACGCCACCCGCTCCGGCGCCCGCTCGATCAGCTTCGCGATGAACGCCCCGCCGATGCACATCCCGAGCAGGTGGCAGCGCTCGATCCCGAGGTGGTCGAGCAGCGCGAGGTGGTCGTCGGCGTAGGAGTCCCAGCCGTCGGCCGCCGTCACCGGCGCCCACGACTCCCCCGCGTTCCGCTGGTCCATCAGCACCACGCGGTAGTCCGAGGGCAGCGAGCCCGGCACGTCCCACGGCGCGTGCGACCACCACTCGACGCCCGACTTCAACCCGCCCGGCGCGAACGCCAGCACGGGGAACCCGTCACCCTGCTCCTCGTACCGGATTCGGACCTCGCCCTGCTCCATGATCGCCATGGGCAGGTCTTCCCGACGACGGGTCGGGGCACGCCTGCGGGTCCTCGCCGTCGGGGAGATCACGGTCGTGCGTGATTCGGCGGACCACCTCGCGCCTGATTCGGCGTCTCGACCGCGGCGCGGGACGAGCGTTCAGGCGGTCGAATCGCAGGAGGGTGCGGGTGAAGGACGCGAATTCCATACTCCACCGCCGGAATCGATCCGCACAATATTGTGTCGAGGTCGGCCTGGACCGACGAGCCGGCTACTCATGTCGGGCCTCAACCTAGGAACCCTGGGTGTCGCACCGACGCCGACGTTCGCCACATCGTGGCGATGTCGGCTTTCATCAGGCTTTCACTAGGCCGAACGGGGACTACAGGGCCGGGAGAATCACTGAAACTGGATCTCTGAGTCACAGCTCGTCGAGTCGACGTTGCGCGACCGGGAAGGCACGCACGGCCACTCCGGATCTCTTTCCAGAACGAACACAGCCTTCTTCACCTACCGAGCGAGGTCAATCGACTACGGTCAGCAGAATAGCGGTGGACGCGACTCGACCGGCCACCGGAAATGCTGTAACAACGACCGGGCCGTCGTCGAATGGCTGATGAACGTCCGATTCCGCCCTTGTCCATCGAGCAGCGCGGAAGCGGTCAGCGGGAGACGCACACCCGAGGGGGCCTCGGGCGGTCCAAGCCAGGGGGGAACCATGAACTCGACTCGCGCACGAGCGGCTCGCGCCGCAAGGAGCAGGCTTGTCGGCCGACCGATCCGGTCGCCGCAGGCGCTGAGGGCCGCCTTCGCCGTCGCGCTTGGTGCAGGGGTGCTGTTCCACGGCGGCCAGCGGCCCGCCGAGACCGTCGAGGTGGCCCCGGGCGGGATCACCCTGGTCGCCGCGGACACCGACGAGCCCGTCGAGTCGCCCGCCGAGGGCGGCGACGGCGATGGCGATCAGGGCGCGCCCACGAGCGAGGTCACGAGCGAGGTCACGACGGCGGAGGTCCCTCAGGACGACGGCCTCGAGGACGGCCCGCAGGGCGACGACACCGCCACCTCCGAGGAGACGGGGGACGGCGAGGAAGCCGTCGAGGTCGGGGAGGACGACGCAGACGGCACGGCCGGCGAGGAGAGGCTCGGCACCCCGGCGGCGGAACCGGTCGCCGGAGAACGGCCGCAGGACGTTGGCACGACGGGCGCGACGGCGTCGCCTCCGACCCCCGACGGGGCCGGCGCGCCCGCCGCGACGAACCCTCCGCCCTCGACTCCTGACCCGACCAGGGCACCCAGCACGGCGGCGGCCGAGCCCGGCGCCACCTCCCGCGGCACCACCGACAGCACCGCCGACAGCAGCACCGACCTGGCGCCGACCGCTGTCGAGCGGTTCGTCGACGACCTGACGTCGGCGGTCGCCGACCCGGTGGCCCAGGGCACGGCGGTGATGGCGAGCCTCCTCGGTCTCGGCGCAGACGGCCCCGCCGACCCCGGGCCTGCAGCGGCGCTGCTCCTGGCCGCGATGGCGCGTCGTGGGCAGGGCACGCTGACGAGCGGGCCGAGCGCCGCCCGGCTCGGGCAGGTCGGCGACGCGGAGAACGCCCTCACGCTCGGAGCCCCGGCGACCGGGGCCGTCACGACCGTGCTCCCCGGCCAGCTGATCGAGGTCGTCCCTGGCCCCGACGGCACGAGCTTCTACCTCGTCAGTCAGCAGTACGACGAGGCCGCCGGCGCGACGACCACCTACGTCATGGTCGTCGACACCGCCGACCCCGATGCGGCGCCGATCACGGTCGCGGTGGCTGGTTATCCCTCCCTGATCTCCCCCGGTTCCGACGGCGCCGTCACCATCGTCACCTACTCCCACGACGACACCACCGGCTCGTACACCACTCACATCAACGTCGTCGACCCCGCGAACCCCGAACCCGTCTCGATCCTCACCGCTCCCGGGCACCCCTACCGGCTCCTGACCGCGGCCGACGGGACCATGACGGTGATCAGCTCCGCCAACGACCCGGACACCCGGCAGCACACCACCTACGTCACGACTGTCGACTCTGCCGACGTCGCCGGCGCCCCGGTCACCCATGCCCTCCCCGGCTACCCGCACGAGGTCCAGCAGGGGGCCGACGGCACCCTCACCGTCATCACCGGCGAGTACGACCCGGACACCGGGTTCTCCATCACCTACGTCACGGTCCTGGGTCCCGGCCTCGCTCCCATCACCGCCGACATTCCCGGCTCCTGGCGCCAGACCACGTCGGGCCCGGACGGCACGCTGCTGGTCGTCGCCGATTCGTACGACCGGGCGACCGAGCGCTTCACAACACACCTGGCCATGGTCGATCCGACCGACCCCACCGCGGCGCCGGCCATCGCGACGTTCCCCGGTTCCCTGTACCGCCTCGAGCCGCAGCCCGACGGGACGCTCGCCGTCATCACCTACGACCAGGTCGTCAACACCTTCACCACGCACGTCGCGTTCGTCGACCCATCCGACCCCACGGCACCGCGGGCGAGCGTCACCCTCCCCGGGCTCTTCGAGCGGATCGAGCCGGGCCCCGACGGCACGACCACCGTCATCAGCGAGGAGCGCTCCTATATCGACGACACGTCTGCCACGCACGTCGCCTTCGTCGACGCGAGCGACCCGGACGCCGTGCCGGTCGTCGCCACGCTCGCCGGGCGGCTGGACCGCATCGACACCGGCCGCGATGGCACCGCCCTACTCGTGACGTACGCGTACGACCGCAGCACCAACAGCATCACCACCCGGGTCGCCCTGATCGACCCGCGCGATCCCGACGCGGTCCCGATCTCGAGGACCCTCCGCGGAGGGAACCCAGAGATCGTGCGCCGTACGGACGGCAGCCTGGCGGTCGTCACGACCGAGTACCACCAGGCGACCTACTCCTCCACAACCCACATCGCGGTCCTCGACCCCGCCGCCCCCGATGCGGCGACCACCAGCCTCTCGGGGTCGCGCTACACGGTGGCGACCGCCGACGGGAGGGTCGTCACGTTCCTGTACGAGAACGACCAGGCGACCGGAACCACCCGCCTGACGCCCGTCGACTTCACCGACCCCGAGCCCGGGCCCGCAGTCGGCCCCATCACGCTGCGCGGCTCACTCCGCCAGGTCGAGCCGAATGCCGACGGCACCTTCACCGTCTTCACGAGCGAGTACGACGCCGCCACAGGCATCGACACCACCCACGTCGCGGTGGTCGACCCGGCCGATCCGACCGCCACCCGGGTCGTCGGCGCCATGCCGGGCTCGCTCGACCGCATCGTCGCCGGTCCGGGCGGCGTTCTCACGGTCGTCACCGAGGAGCGCGACGCCGCGGACGAGACCGTCCACGTCGCGGTCGTCGACCCCGGTCAGCCGGACCGGGCCCTCATCGTCACCACGCTGCCTGGCCAGCTGCGCGACGTCCTGACCGACGCCGACGGCACCACCATCGTCGTCACGGCCGAGTATGGTTCCGGGACCGCGCGATACACCTCGCACATCGCATTCGTCCGCCCCGGCGAGGCGACGCCCACGGTCATCAGCGCCCCCGGCCTCGCACACGTGACGGAGGGCGTCGACGGCGTCCGGTACGCCCTGGTGTCCGACTACGCGTCGGGCACCACGACCATCTTCACGTTCGACCCGGCCCGACCTGACGCCGATCCCGTCACCGTCTCCGGGTCCGGGGGCTACCTCCAGGCCGGCCCTGCCGGCACGTACTACGTCGTCACGTCGACCTACGACGCCGGGACGCAGAGCTCGCGCACCGGCGTGTTCCTGTTCGATCCGGCCGCGATGGACGGAGCGGTCATCACCCCGCTCGCCCCGGCGCTCCCCGGGTCGCCTCACCGCATCACGGTCGCCCCCGACGGCGTCCTCACCGCGGTCACCTACGACTACGCCGGTGGGTCCACGACGGTGACGGTCGTCGACACCACCGACCCGGGGGCCGTCCCGGTCACGACGACCCTGCCGGGGTACCTGCACGAGCTGACGACCGACCCCGACGGTCTCCTCACCGTCACCACGAAGGAGTACGACAGCGCCACCGGGACGGAGAGGACGCACGTCGCGATCATCGACCCCAGCGACCCGGACGCGATCCCGGGCACGACCACCGTCGACGGGTACTACGGGGTCGAGCGTGTCGTCCGGGGCCCGGGCCGCACCGCGTTCGTCGTCTTCCAGACGTACGACCCGGACTCCGGCACGTCGACCACGGGTGTGACCGTTCTCCGGGTCCTGCCCGGCACCGCCGCCAACGAGCCACCGGCGCCGGGCGACGGGCCGGTCGCCGGGCAGCCGAGCGCCGACGGGTCGGTCGTCGTCGACCTCGGCGTCGCCGACCCGGACGGCGACGCCCTCGAGGTCGCCGTCGATCCGACCGACGCGCCCGACCCGGCCCTGGGGTCGGTCACGACCAACCCGGACGGCACCGTCACCTACACCCCGACCGCCGAGGCCCGCCACGACGCCGCCCGCGCGGCCGCCACCGGTGGTGCGCCGGTCACCGACAGCTTCACCATGCTGGTGTCGGACGGCCGCGGCGGGCAGGTCCCGGTGCTCGTCACCGTGACCATCGCCCCGGGCAACGTCGCCCCCTCGACGCCCCTCGTCCCGCCGACCGTTCCGGTCACCGACCGCCGCCGCGGCGGGGCGGTCACCGGCAACGCGGGCGTCGACGACGCCGACGGGGACGACCTCGCCTACGCCGTCGACGAGCCGGCCGAGCACGGGACGGTCACCGTCGACCCGGCCTCCGGCGACTGGACCTACGTGCCGACCGCGGCCGCCCGCGCCGCCGCAGCGGGGGGCGGGCCCACGACCGACACGTTCACCCTCCTCGTCGACGACGGCCACGGCGGCCTCGTCTCCGTGCCCGTCACTGTCACGATCTCCCCCAACGAGACCCCGGTCGCCGCCGACGACCTCGCGCTGGCGACCGACCCGACCACCGGCATCGTCACCGGTGGTCCCGTCGCCACCGATCCCGACGGCGACCCCCTGGCGTTCGCGGTGCCCGAAGGCGGAGGACCGAGCCGCGGGACCGTGGTCGTCGACCCCGTCACCGGCGCCTTCGGCTACACGCCGACCGCGCAGGCCCGCCACGCCGCCGCCACTGTCACCGCTGACACGGCACGGACGATGGCGGCGCGGGTCGCGGTGGTCGACTTCACCACCGACACCTTCACCGTCGACGTCGTCGACGACGCCGGCCTCCACACGCTGGTCCTCGTCACCGTCCCGATCAGCCCGCAGAACGATGCGCCCACCGTCCTCCCGTCGCTACCGGCGACGAACCCGACGACCGGCGCGGTCACCGGCGACCTCGGCACCACCGACGCGGACGGGGACACCCTCGAGTACACGGTCGGCACGGAGCCGACGCGCGGGGGCGTCGTCGTCGACGCGGCCGGCCGCTGGACCTACACCCCGACCGACGTCGCCCGGCGTGCCGCCGCATCCGGCGGACCCACCACCGACACCTTCACCTTGCTCGTCTCCGACGGACACGGCGGTGTCCTCCCGGTCCCGGTCACCGTCACGATCGTCCCGGCGATCACGACGAACCCGCCCGGCCCGACGAACCCGCCCGGCCCGACGAACCCGCCCGGCCCGACGAACCCGCCCGGCCCG